>DVFI01000144.1 GCA_018713305.1 Candidatus Avichristensenella intestinipullorum | reverse complement strand
AGGATCTCCGGATACTGCTCATGCACGCCGAGGACATAACGCCAGCAGCAGGAAGCAGCCACGGACTCATTCATGGACATTTTGTTCATGGAAACGATAGGCATCAACATTGGTTTTCCCCTCCTGTCATGGAAGTTCATGTGTATGATATCACCGGAGGAGAAATCAAAAGAAAATCAAGAGAAAACCAAAAGAAAACCAAAGAGAATGCGCCCGCCCCGTCCCGCCGCCCAAAGGCCGCGGGACAAAAAAAGGGCCGCTGAAAAACACGCGGGGAGGGCCGAAGCCCTCCCCATGAAATCCACAAACCCGGCGGCATGTGCGGCGCATTCGGATGCCCGGCGCGGCGGCAGGGACGAAAAGGGCTACGGATCCGTCTGCAGCGCCGGCGCGACGGCCCCTTCCCGCACCACAATATCATCCCGCAGGCGGTACAGGGTCGCGCCGTTATACATATCCGCCGCCAGCCATCCGACCGCTTCCTCCAGCGACCAGGCCTGGTACGCGCGCACATAGCCGTAGCGCTTGCCGTCGATGCGCGTATTGGCAAAATTGCTGTCCGCCCAGTACAGTTTGCCCGTTGTCGGGTTATAGGAACGGGTGACGAGCAGCGTATGCGTGCCGCGCGCGCCGTTGGAATAGGTCGCCAGCATCTGCACCATATCGCCCGCACGCGCCTGCATCCAGAACTGCCGCGCGGCTTCCCTGTTTTCCTCCGCCGTCCGCTCGGGCGAATAATCAAACCGCGCCGCCTCGACGAATGCGTTTCCCGTCTCCGCGGCGGGCATATCCCAGCAGGTGCCCACGGGCCGCCCGGAGAGGTCCGGGTCCGCATGGTCCACCGGCAGATACAGCGACACGGACGGATAGGCCGCCAGGGTGAACCCGGCCGCCGCCGCCGCGAACTGATTGACCTGAAAGCGCCGGCACTGGCCCGCGTCCAGGATGCCGCCGCTGGGGCGGAGCGCGCCGTCGTCCGCCAGCTCGCCCAGAATCAGGCGCGTGGTCAGCACATCCGACGGCGCGGGCGCGAAGGCCAGCGACGCGCTCAGGAGCACGCACAGGAACGAAATCATTGCGCCGTGTCCGAAGCCGGATAATAGGCGCCGTAGATGAAGTTATGCAGCGCCTGGTTATTCTGCGCCTGATCGAAGGTAATGACCTGCATCTCGTTGACCGTCTCGTTCCGATACGTCCCTTCCACCGGGATGGACATTTCCGTAAAGGAGAACGAATCCGCGGCCAGGAACTGCAGCACCAGCTGCATGATGCGGTTGGGGGTCATATTGGTGTTGACATAGGGCAGCATGCTCAGCGCCACGTTGACCAGCGTGGACTTGGAGGCCATGGCTTTTTCCATGATGGCCTGCAGCAGAATCCGCTGGCGGCTGGCGCGCTGCAAATCGTTGTCCATTTTGCGGATGCGGGCGTAGGCAACCGCCTGCAGGCCGTCCAGATGCACGACCGTGTCCATGTCCTCTTCGGTCAGCAGCCGGCGGGCGTCGCTCTTGGCAAAGCCTTCATAGTCCTCGCCCAGCGCCACGCCGTAGTTTATCCAGAACCATTCCTCGCCCACCAGCTCAATGTCCACGCCGCCGACGGCGTCCACGATGGACGCCATCCCAGCGAAGTTGACCAGCGCATAATCCTGAATGTTCATTTCAAAATTCTGGTTCACCGTTTTGAGCGCCAGCTCCGGGCCGCCGAAGGCGTGCGCGGCATTGATGCGGTTTTCGCCCACGCCGTTGGGGATGGGCACATACATATCGCGCGCCAGCGAGGACAGCTTGATTTCCCCGGTCTTCAGGTTGACCGACGCGATAATCATCACGTCCGTCCGGCCGGTCTTGGCGTTCACATCCCGGCTGTCCGTGCCCATCAGCAGCACGTTGAGCCAGTCGTCGGGCAGGTTTTGGTTCAGGGCCAGGTCGCCCTTTTCCACCGTTACGCGGTCCTCGGCGGCGATTTCCTCCTCGCCGCGCTCCTCCGCCACAATATCCTCCAGCAGCGCTTCCAGCTCCGAGGCGCTGCGGGTTTCGCTCTCCTCTTCGGCCCTGGCCGTCGGGAACAGCCAATCCAGCAGCGAACGCGGCGGCTGGGTGGGCAGGCTCAGCGGTTCCGTATCCGCCAACGCCACCGTCGCTTCCACCGGGTCAAAAATGCCCGTCATATAAAGGCCGATGCCTCCCATCAGCACCATACCAAGCACCACCACCAGCACGAGGCTTGCCGTCAGCTGGTCGCGGGCAGAATAGCGGCGTTTTTTTCTTGCCATGATTCCAAGTGTCCTTTCCATAGGATGGGGATATGATACACCAAAGCGCCTGAAATGGCAAGGGAAGGGAAAAAGCGGCAGCGCGGCCTTACTCCACAGACACCCAGGTTTCCGCCTCGTACCGCTCCTGGCCGGTTCCGGCGACCGCCACGACCTGGTAGCGGCCCGCCGGCGCGGGCGTTCCGTCATGGAGCAGGCCGTTCCAATACAGCAGGCTGCCCTCCGGCGTCAGGCCCTGCGGCCGCGTCGGGCTGCTGACGCACAGACGGCGCACCGTTTCGCCCGCCTCGTCCCGGATGATTACGGACAGCCGCACGGGCAGCGCATGGCCGACAAAGATTTCCAGCTCCGGCTGATAGGCCCGCTCCCAGCGCTGGGCCGTCTCGACGCTCAGCTGCGGGTCGCCCTCCCGCACGGCATACAGCACGCGGCTTGCGAAAATGGCGGACCTGCTTTCCTGCGTGCCGTCGCCCAACGTCATCAGATGCAGCATCGCATACGTCCAGTCTTCCGGCAAATACTCCGCCAGCGCCAGGGTAATCTCCTTGCGCCCTTCCGCCATCCAGCCCTCCGGCGTGCCTTCGCCGTCCCATTCGCTCCGGTCCAGCAGCGTCACCGCCTCGCTCCAGGCCCACTGCCCGTCCTGCCAGTAGGTCAGCCGGTATGCGACGCGCGCAGCCCGGGAGACGGTAAAGGAAAGGGTCGCCTCGGCCGTTTGCGGGTTCAGGCCGACATCGTGAAACACAATCCCCGTCAGCTCGTCCGGCTCCGCTGCCTCCTCTGCGTCCACGTCATACATCAGCAGCGGGAAATCGGAATCCTGGGGCCAGGTCTGCACGGTGGAGCTCGCCTGGCTGTACCAGAGGTATTCGTACATTTCCGTCAGGGTAATGGTACCGTCCCGATTGGCATCCGCGGCGGCCTCGCCGCCGATGCCCGCGCCCTGGCCCAGGGCCGTGGTAAAGTACGAGCTGCCCGGCGGCGCGGTCTCCAGGCGCGCCAGCCAGTACCAGGACAGCTCGCTCCCGCCCGAGGAGGTCAGCACGCGATAGTCGTCGCTGCGAAACCCCGAAACCACGCGTTCGGAGCCCGTCGCGGGAGAAATCCCCTTGCCGATGAGCGCGCCCGAATGGCACGCGTCGACAATCAGCACCTTGACGCCGGGCACTTCGTCCAAAATGGCCTGGAGCTGCTGGGCGGACACGCGCTCCTCCAGCGCCCCGTCGGAAAGCAGGAGGACGCCTTCGGGGTTGTTGATGTTGGAAACAAACTCGCCATGGGTGGAAATGTACAGGAGCGAAACGTCTTCCTCCGTTGCGTCCGCAAACGCCCACCGCACCGCGGCGCGCAGCGCGTCCACGCTGTTGGTCATGCCGTCCTGGCGGTATATCTCATAGCCGCGCACATCGCGCGCCAGCACCTGCTGCATCGTCAGCAGGTTGTTGTGGGCAATGGATTCCGTATCCGCCGCGCTGAGAAATTCGTCGCAGGCAATCAGCAGCGCGCGGCAGTGCCCTTCCGTTTCCGAAAGGGCCTGCGCTCCGTGCAGGCAGACGAGCGCCAGCAGCGGCGCCAGCACGCAGCGGGCGAGGCGGTCAAACAGCTTTTTCATACTGTACAGTATAGGGCATACAGCCGCAAAAAACCAGTGGCAAATATTCCAGAAAACAGCGGCGCAAAGCGGGCGGGCTGCCGGCGGCCGCGCCCTTTGCGCCCCGCTCAGTTCGCCAGGCCCGCCACAAACGCGCACATCTCGTCGTACTTGCGCTCCACATCCTCCAGCAGCGCCATCTGCGCATGCGCGCGCACGAGGTTGTGCTCCGGGTCCTTGACCTTAAAATACAGGTCGCCGTCAATATAGTCCGTCAAAAACCGCATGGCCAGTTCGCACGTGAGCACCTTGACGCCCAACGGCAGCAAGAGAATTTCCTCCTTGGTCAGGAAGCCGACGTTCACCTCGGACAAAAAGCCCTCGGTAAAGAGGCGGAACAGGTTCATATCCACGGAGATGCGCGAGGTGTCCGACTCGTCCTCGGCCGCGGTGGACGCGCCGAAGCGGATGGCGTCGCCGAAATCGTAGAGCACGGAGCCGGGCATCACGGTATCCAAATCGATGACGCACAGCGCCTTGCCCGTCTCGTTGTCGGTCATGACGTTGTTAATCTTGGTATCGTTGTGCGTCACCCGCAGCGGCAGCGTCCCCGACTCAATGCGGCAGACAATCTCGCTCATCATCTTGCGCCGGTCGAAGAAAAAGTCAATCTCCTTTTCCAGCCCGCGCACGCGGCCCGCGCGGTCGTTGTCCACGGCCGCCACAAAGGCGTAGAAGCGCTTGCGCGTATCGTGGAAGTGCGGGATGGTCTCGGCCAGCTGCCCGGCCGGAAAGCTGCACAGGCGGCGCTGAAACTCGCCGAAACCGCGCCCGGCCTCGAAAAAGTGCTCCGGCTTTTCCACGCGGTCATAGGCGGTCGCGCCGTCGATATAATGATAGGAGCGCCAGAAGCCGCCCCGCTCGTCCAGGTACAGATACCCGTTTCCGTGCACGCGGATGAGCTCGAGCATGCGCCGCTTGGGGTCTACCCCATCGTTCAGGTAGCTTTCGCGCAGGTAGTCGCAAATCATCTCGATGTTGCGCATGACGACCGCCGGGTCTTTGAAGACGTAATTGTTGATATGCTGGAGCGCGTAATGGTTGAGCTTTCCTCCCCGGTCCAGATAGACCAGGTGGTAAGTGTTGTTGATATTGCCCGAATGCAGCTCCCGCACCGAATGAAACCTGCCCTCAAAGGCGAAATGCGGCAGGACATGCTTAATCTCGTTATAAACCATGGCAAAACCCGTGGGCGGCCTGCGCCGCGGCGCACAGCCTTCTTCCTTTCCCCCATACTTTTCGTCGGCAAAGCGCGCCTCCGGCGTCTCTTTTCGCCGCCTGCGCTCCGCGGCGCCCCGGCCGCTCAGGCTCCCGGGGCATCCTGGAAACATCTGCCTGACAGTTCATTATATCATAAGATGGGTTTGCGGGCAACCCATGCGCACGGCCTGCGCTCAGAGGTCGTCGTACTGCTCCACCTGCACGCCGGCTTCCCGGAAAAGCGCCATGGAGAACTCG
The DNA here is from genome assembly GCA_018713305.1 of Candidatus Avichristensenella intestinipullorum. Lineage (GTDB taxonomy): Bacteria > Bacillota > Clostridia > Christensenellales > Aristaeellaceae > Avichristensenella > Avichristensenella intestinipullorum. The sequence goes on along the minus strand of DVFI01000144.1, from coordinate 9,656 downwards.
TCGGGATAGCCGTGCCGGTACACCACGCGCACGATGCCCGCGTTGATAATCATTTTCGCGCACTGGCCGCAGGGCTGATGGGTGCAGTACAGCGTGGCGCCGTCGATGTTCACGCCCATTTTGGCGGCCTGGATGATGGCGTTCTGTTCCGCGTGGGTGGCATAGCACACTTCCTGGCGCGTGCCGGAGGGGATGTTCATCTTTCGCCGGAGGCACTCGCCGCGCTCCCGGCACGTCCGCACGCCCGCGGGCGCGCCGTTATATCCGGTGGTCATAATGCGCTTGTTTTTGACGATGACCGCGCCGATTTGCCGGTTTTCCTGGTAGCAGCTCGTCCAGGTCGCCACCAGCTCCGCCATGCACATAAACCTCTCGTCCCACTTGTTCATGGATATCCCCCCTGCCCCGAAGCGTCTCTTTTCGTCACTATACCATATCCGCCCGCCCGGCACAAGCTGCGCCCGGCCGTGGTCCGGGGCGCCCGGCGTTTGCGCCGGAAGCACGGGCCAGGCCGGCGGCCGCGCCGTCCGTTTGGATGGCATGGCGCTGAACGGAGCGCTGCCGGGAGGCCGACCGCCGGAACGCCTGTCCCGGCGGCGTCCGTTTGCGCGTTTTGCCCGTCACATTTTCCCGTCGATATCCCGCGCCACCGAAATGCCCGTGCAGCTCGCCTGCATCAGGCCGCGCGTGATGCCCGCGCCATCGCCAATTGCATACAGGCCCCGGATGGGCGTTTCAAAGTTTGCCTGGACGGGCGCCTTGGACGAATAGAACTTGACCTCCACGCCGTACAGCAGCGTATTGCGGCTGTACAGGCCCGGCGCCAGCTTGTCAAAGGCGCGGATGGCTTCGATGATGCTGGTCAGGTGACGGCTGGGGAGCACAAAGCTCAAATCGCCCGGCACCGCGGTGGCCAGCGTGGGGATGGTCGTGGACTTGCGCAGGCGCGAAGCGTCCGTGCGGCGGCCGCGCAGCAAGTCCCCCAGCCGCTGCACCATAATGGGCCCGCCGGTCAGCATATTGGCCAGCTGGGCGATATAGCGGCCGTACTCGATGGGCTGATTGAACGGCTCGGTAAAGTGCGTGGACACCAGGATGGCGAAGTTGGTGTTTTCCGTGCGGCGGGAAGATTCGGCATAGCTGTGGCCGTTGACGACGGCGATGCCGCCTTCGTAGTGTTCCTCGCTGACCACGCCGCCCGGGTTCATGCAGAAGGTGCGCACCTTGTTTTCATAGGTATCGGAATAATAAATGAGCTTTGCCTCGTACAGGTGCCGCGTGAGATGGTCCATGACCGAGTTGGGCACCTCCACGCGCACGCCGATATCCACCTCGTTGTTGCTGGCGGTCAGGCCCAGGGCCTGAATCTGCCGCGCCAGCCAGGCCGCGCCGCCGCGGCCGGGCGCGGCCACGACAAACGGTGCCTGGCAGCGCACCGTCTCGCCCGAGGCGGTTTTGAGCACAACGCCGGCGATTTTCCCGTCCTCGACCAGGAGGGATTCCGCGGCGGTTTTTTCGGCGAATTGGGTGCGGGTATTGCCGATGAGGTGATCGTACATCGCGCCCAGAACGCTGCCCGCATGGTCCGTGCCCAGATGGCGCACCGGACAGGGCACCAGCCGGATATTGTGCCGGGACGCCTCATAGCGCAGCTCGTCCACCTTCGGGTCGTTGAGCCCGTGCACGTGCGCGGGCGCGCCGAAGCGCAGGTACAGGTCGTCCGCATGGCGGATGAGCGCTTCCGCCTCCTTCTGGGACACATAGTTGGTAATATGGCCGCCCACCTCCGGCGAAAGCGACAGCTTGCCGTCGGAAAACGCGCCCGCGCCAGCCCAGCCGTGCACAATCGCGCAGGGCTGGCAGTTCATGCATTGGCCCGTGGTGCGCATGGGGCAGGCGCGCGCGGCAATGGAACGGCCCATGTCCACGATTAGCGCCTCGATATCCGGGCGCAGGGCGGTCAGCTCCAGCGCGGTAAAGATGCCCGCGGGGCCCGCTCCGATAATGATGACATCGTATTTCTGTTTCAGCATGCGCTCACCCCCGTTTCCAGATAGCGAAGCTGCGCCCGCGTCAGGCGGAAAGTCTCGGCCTCCCACGCCTCCTCCAGCTGCTTCCTGCTGGAAAAGGAGCTCAAGACGACCGCGTTGAGGCCGCGGTCGCGCACATACGCCGTGGCGACGGCCGCCGGGCTTACGCCCAGCGTTTCCGCCGTCTTCAGCAGGCGCGCCAGGCGGCGGTGGTTTTCGGGAAACATGTCATAGTAGCGCCTGGGCTTTTCCTTCGGCTCCTCGCCGCGGGCGCGGGCGGCGAACCAGCCGCGCCCATGCGCGCCGAAGCACATCACCGGAAGCCGGCTCTCCCGATACCAGCTGAACTCCACATCGTTCATCGGCACATGCGTAATATCGCCGGTCGCGGCGGCGGTGGTCTGCGCCAGGCTGAAATGGAGCTGGCAGCAGCGGATGGGTTCCAGGCCGTTTTCCAGCGCGAACTGGTTGGCCTCTATGATGCGGGCGGCCGTCCAGTTGGATACGCCCACCGCCCGTGTCTTGCCCGCCCTGACCAGCGCGTCCAGCGACGGCATAATCTCCTCCACCGGGATGCGCACATCGTCGCGGTGCAGCAGGTGCAGGTCTGAATACGCCAGGCCCATGAAAGCCAGGGACTCGTCCAAATCCCCCTCGATATCCCGGCGCGTCAGGCGGGATGCGAACATGTTTTTCCGGTCGGGATGGCTGCCCTTGGTGACGACGGTCAGCGAATCGCGCAGGCCGCGGCTTTTTATCCATTTGCCCAGCGCGCGGTCCGCCGCGCCGTCGCTGTACAGGCGCGCGGAGTCAAACGTGTTTCCGCCCAGCTCCACATACCTGTCCATCACCTCGAACGCGCTTTGCTCGCAGTCGGGATATCCCCGCCTCGATTCGCCCATGGCGATGTCGGTCATCTCAATGCCCGGCGCAATCTGTATCCGTTTCATGGCGTTCCTTTCCGGGGAGAGCCTCCCCTGCCGCTTCCGGCGGCCGGCGCTCAGTATGCCTTGGCGAAATACATCAGCCTGCCAGCCTTTTTGCCGCAGATGGCGCAGGTATCGCCGCAGGGGGTCTGGTCAAAGGGCATGTTGCGGCTGGTCGCGTTCAGCTCCGCCTTGATTTTTTCCTCGCACGCCTCGTCGCCGCACCACATGCCCAGCGCGAAGCCGTCCTGGACCGCCTCGGCCAGCTCCTCGTAGGTATGCACCACGCGGGTATGGGCGTCGCGGAAGGCGCGCGCCTGGTCGAACATGGTCTGCTGAATCTGCGCCAGCAGCGCGGGCACGGACTGCGCCAGGCCGTCCAGGGGCAGCGCGATTTTTTCAAACGTATCGCGCCGCGCGACGGTCACCTGGCCCGCCTCCAGGTCGCGCGGGCCGACCTCCACGCGCAGCGGCACGCCCTTGAGCTCCCACTCGTTGAACTTCCAGCCCGCCGAGACGGTGTCGCGCTCGTCCAGCTTCACGCGCACGCCCGCGGCCTTAAGCGCCTCCGCCACGCGCGCCGCGCCCTCCGTCACGCCCTCCTTGTGCGCCGCGATGGGCAGCACCACGGCCTGAATGGGCGCCAGGTTCGGGGGCAGGCGCAGGCCCCGCTCGTCGCCGTGGGTCATGATAATGGCGCCTATCAGCCGGGTGGACACGCCCCAGCTCGTCTCATGCACATATTCCAGCTTCCCCTCGCGCGAGAGGTACTGGATGCCGAACGCCTCGGCAAAGTTGGTGCCGAAGTTGTGCGTGGTGCCGGCCTGCAGGGCTTTTCCGTCCTGCATCATGGCCTCCATGCTGTACGTCGCGCGCGCGCCGGCGAATTTTTCCCGGTCGCTCTTCTGCCCTACATATACGGGAAGCGCGAGCACCGTTTCGGCCACTTCGCGGTACACTTCCAGCATGTCCAGCGTCTCTTTCTGCGCCTCTTCGGGCGTTGCGTGGATGGTATGCCCCTCCTGCCAGAGGAATTCGGAGGTGCGCAGGAACGGGCGAGTGCTCTTTTCCCAGCGCATGACCGAGCACCACTGGTTGTACTTCATGGGCAAATCCCGCCAGCTCTGGACCCATTTGGCGTACATGGTGCAGAAAATGGTTTCGCTCGTGGGCCGCACGGCCAGCCGCTCCTGCAGCGTCTCCATCCCGCCCTGGGTGACCCAGGCCACCTCGGGCGCAAAGCCCTCGACATGCTCCGCCTCCTTGAGCAGCAGGCTTTCCGGAATCAGCATGGGCATGTAGACGTTCTCATGGCCGGTGGCCTTAAAGCGCGCGTCCATCTCCTGCTGGATGCGCTCCCAAATCGCGTAGCCGTAGGGCTTCATCACCATGCATCCGCGCACCGGCGCATAGTCCACCAGGCCGCTTTGCAAAATGACGTCCGTGTACCACTGGGAAAAATCCTCGCTGCGAGGGGTGATATGCTGTACGAATTCCTGTTCCTTCTTCCTGGCCATGTCCGTCCGCCTCCTGTCATAAAAATAGCCCGCGCCCCAACGCTGGGACGAAGGCGCGCTTCGCGGTACCACCCGGCTTGGCGCGCCCCGGGCGCGCCCGCTCTTGCCCGTATCGCAGGCCAGCGCTTTCACCTGGCGGACAGCCGGAAGGCGGTTCCGTTGCCCGCGTGCGCTCGCAGCCTGGTCGCACGTTCTCTGGACGGGGCGGAACCGCCGATTCTGTCCATGAAAGACGGATTATTATATACCGTCCAATCGGGTTTTGTAAACCCCTTTTCCCTTCTGTCCGGCCTTTTTCCGCCCCGCACGGGCGGACCCGGCGTCAAAGCGCTTCGTAGGCCTCCTGGGGGTCGACGTCGGTCAGAATTATTTTGGCCAGCGCGTCGCCGTAGGTGTCCAGATAGTCCACCGCATACCAGACCATATCGCTGATGATTTCCGGCGGCACGTTGCCGTAGACGAAAACGCCGTCATAGAAGAACAGGTCCCCGTTTTCATGATTCATCTGGAAGCTGCCCATCAGCAGGTCGTAGTTGACCAGGGACAAAAACTCGGCCATCGCGCTCCTGCGTTCCTGCGGCACCACCAGCGGGAACGGAATGCTCAGGGCGATATAGTCGGTGTAGGTGTCGATGCGCATCTCCACGTCGCCCAGCGTCGTGTTGGTGGAAATGGTCGCATAGAAGTCCTCGGAAATGTTCTCGTAATTCTGCTGCCGGTAGTCAAAGCCCTCGCTTTCCAGGAAAGCGGCGACCGCCTCGGTATTGCTCGTTCCGCCTTCCGTCTGCGTCTGGGCCACGGGAACGTCGACCAGGGGCGACGGCGTTTCCTCGGCCACAATCTCCCTGTTTTCCTCCTGGGACATCACCAGACCGCCCATTCCCGTCACCGTCTGTGCCATGCTCAGCGTAGGCAGGCACAATGCCGTCGCCAGCAGAAACGCCAACCATTTCTTGTTCAGCAAAGCATTTCCCCCTTTATCCTTTTTCCTGAGTATACCAGAATCCGTCTGGCCGCGCAACCTTCGCATGGGCTCACGGCGCGCTGCGCGCGGCGGCTTCCTGCAGGATGGCCACGTCCAGCCCGGCCTCGGCATAGGCCTCCCGCATGATATCGTACGCCACAAACCCCGGCCTTCCCCGCTGCTGGCCGGGCACGGTGATGTAGACCAGCGCGGGCAGCGCCATGCCGCCGATGGAAAACGTGCGAATCTCGCGGCGGGCAAAATAGGGGCAGTCCGCCTCCTGGTCGAGCTGCTCCGCCTGCGCCTCCGGCAGCACCCAGACGCAGCCCGGCACGTGCCGGCCGGGCGCGGCCTCCAGCCCCGCGCGCCCCATGCCGTCGCGCCCGAAAAAGCAGAGGGTGTAGCCCTCCAGCGCAGACATGCCCACCTTGCGCGCCTGCGGGCAGAGCTTTTTCATTTCCTCCTCGTTCATGTGTTCGCCGTAGGCAAAGTACAGCAGGTTCTGATTCTTGTCCTGCATGGAACGCCTCCTGTCAGTCCGAAATGGTGGTTTCGTCCAGGATAATGACCTTCTGCGTCAGCTCCCGGTCGCCGGCGCGCAGCTGCGGCGCTCCGCAGCCCAGCGGCCAGAGCGCCGCGGCCCGCAAATCCAGCGCAAAGGCCGCGTTGTGTTGTATGCGAAACTTCGCCGGGCGCAGTACCAGCGGCAGGCGGCTGCGCTCGGAAATCGCCGCCAGCAGCGGCCGCGCCTCCCGCCGGAAGCCCAGCAGGCGCGCATAGTCGGGCAGCGGATGGGAAAGCGCCAGCGACCGCGTCAGCCCCAGCAGCAGCTGCGAGGCGATACGCGAAAGCCGCGCGCGGGTATATCGCTTGCATTTCACCCGGTCCAGCAGCGCCTCGCGGCCGGAGGCGGTCCACGCCGCGCGCGCGAAGCGGTGCTCCAGCCCTTCGCCGATGTCCGCCGCCTGCGCCATCTCCGCCGCGTCCATCCGCCGCAGGCAGGCCAGCAGCGCGCCGTCCAGGCCGTCCGCGCGCTGGCAGGCGCCCTCTTCCCACTGCCGGACGAGCAGCGACCAGGCCGCTTCGGGCATGGCGCGCGAGACATCCTCGCCCTGCCGCAGCGCCCTGCGGACGGCGCTTGCCGAGGCCATTGCAGACAGCGCGCCGTCATGATGCCCGCCGCCCGCGCGGGGCACGGCCACCGTCTCCCATGCGGCGCCCAGCAGGCGCATGGCGCGCAGGTATTCTACGGCCAGCGTGTCGTTGGGTTTGCCGGCGTCCTGTCCCGTCGCCTCTCCTAGGGCGCGCGCATGCGCTTTTCCGCAGGCCAGTCCGGCGCGCAGCGCGTCCGGGTCCGGCGTGGCCAGCGCCTGCCGCCGCAGCGCGTCCGCGTCTGCGCTCTCGCTTCCGAAACCCAGGTGCGTCACCACCCCCAGGCCGTCGAGCAGCGCCACGCCCCCCAGCGCAAAGCGCTGCGCGTCCCGCAGCGCAAAGAGCGTGGGCAGTTCAAACACCGCATCCGCGCCGCAGCGCAGCGCCATCTCCGCACGCGCCCATTTGGAAACCAGCGCCGCCTCTCCCCGCTGGGTAAAATATCCGCTCATCGCGCAGACAATGTACTCGCACCCCGACAGCTCCCGGACCCGGCGCAGATGATGCGCATGGCCGTTATGGAAGGGGTCATATTCACAAATAACGCCGCAAACCCGCATGGTGCCTCTTTTCAAAGCGAATGGAATCCTGTATAATGTAAGGGTTGGCATACCCGCGGTATATCCGCACGGGATAAAGGTCAGTAGTTATCATACCACATCAGGGAGGTTTTGTGAATGTCTGCCATGGAACAAATTCGCGCCAAGGCAAAGGCGGCCAACCGGCACATCGTGCTGGCGGAAGGGACGGAAGAGCGCACCGTGCAGGCGGCGGCCCGCATCGTTGAGCGGGGCATCGCCCGCGTGACGCTGGTAGGCCCTGCGGAGGAAGTCAGGGCGAAGGCCGCGCAGTTTGGCGTAAGCCTGGAAGGCGTAGCCATCGTCGACCCGGCGACGGACCCGCGCACGGAAGGGTATGCCCTTGCGCTGTACGAGCTGCGCAAGGCCAAGGGCATGACGCCGGAGGAGGCGCGCAAGCTGGTGACGGAAAACACGCTGTACTTTGGCACCATGATGCTCAAGATGGGCGACGCGGACGGCATGGTGGCCGGCGCCATCAACTCCACGGGCAACGTGCTGCGCCCCGCGCTGCAAATCATCAAGACGGCTCCCGGCATTTCCGTCGTGTCCAGCTGCTTCATCATGGAAAGCCCCAGGACCGAATACGGCCAGGACGGTCTGTTCATCTTTGGCGACTGCGCGGTCATCCCCAACCCCACCGCGGACGAGCTGGCCGCCATTGCGGTCGCCAGCGCGCAGACCGGCAAGGCGCTGCTGGATATGGACCCCAAGGTAGCCATGCTCTCCTTCTCCACCAAGGGCAGCGCCAAGCACGACCTGGTGACCAAGGTGCAGCAGGCCACGGAAAAGGTACGGGCGCTGGCGCCCGAGCTTTCGGTGGACGGCGAGCTGCAGGCGGACGCGGCGCTGGTGGAATCCGTGGGCAGGCTCAAGAGCCCCGGCAGCACGGTTGCGGGCCATGCCAACGTGCTGATTTTCCCGGACCTTCAGGCGGGCAATATCGGCTACAAGCTCGTGCAGCGGCTGGGCGGCGCGATGGCCATCGGGCCGATTATCCAGGGCCTGGCCAAGCCGGTCAACGACCTGTCGCGCGGCTGCAGCATCGAGGACATTGTAGACGTGACGGCCGTGACGGCGGCGCGTTCTATCTGAAGGAGGCAATGGCATGAATATTCTGATTATCAACGCGGGTTCCTCGTCCCTGAAATACCAGCTCATTGACATGAGCACCGAAACGCTGCTGGCCAAGGGGCTGTGCGAGCGCATCGGCATCGAGGGTTCCAACATCACCCAGAAGGTCGGGGAGAAAAAATACGAGCGCACGCTGCCCCTGCCGGATCATGCGGCCGCGTTCGAGGCCGTCGTCGCCGCGCTGACCGATGCCGAAAACGGCGTCATCGCCGACATGTCCTCCATTGGCGCGGTGGGCCATCGCGTGCTGCACGGCGGCGCGGACTTTACCGCATCCGCGCTCATCGACGGGCCGGTGCTCAAGGCCATTGAGGACAACATTCCCCTGGGCCCGCTGCACAACCCGGCCAACCTGACCGGCATCCTCGCCTGCCGCAAAATCATGCCGGACGTGCCCATGGTGGCGGTCTTTGACACGGCGTTCCATCAGACCATGCCGCGCCGCGCCTACCTGTACGGCATCCCGTACCGCTATTATACCGAATGGAAGCTGCGCAGATACGGCTTCCACGGAACCAGCCACCGCTTCGTCTCCGCCGAGGCGATTCGCCTGCTCGGCAACCCCGCGCATTCCAAGGTCGTCATCTGCCACCTGGGGAACGGGTCCTCGATGAGCGCGGTCGTGGACGGCCGGTGCGTGGACACGTCCATGGGCCTGACCCCGTTGGAAGGCATGCTGATGGGCACCCGGTCGGGCGATTTGGACCCGGCGGTGGTGGGCGTTATCGGCGAACGCGAGGGCATGGCCGCGCAGGACGTGGTGACCATGCTGAACAAAAAGTCCGGCTTTATGGGGCTGTCCGACGGCCTGAGCAGCGACTGGCGCGACATCTATGCCGCCTATGCCCAGGGCGACGACCGCGGCGTGCGGACGGCCGAGGTGTTCGCCTACCGCATCCGCAAGTACATCGGCTCGTATGCCGCCGCGATGAACGGCCTGGACGCGGTGGTCTTCACGGCCGGCATCGGCGAAAACAGCGCGGACGCGCGCCGGCTGATTCTGGAGGATACGGAGTTTCTGGGCATCCGGCTGGACGAGGAAAAGAACCGCCGGAACGAGCTGTATATCCAGGCGGCGGACAGCCGCGTGAAGGTCATGGTCGTGCCCACCAACGAAGAGCTGGCCATCGCCCGCGACACGCTGGAAATCGTCAGCGGCCAATAAGAAAGTCTCCGCAAAAGCAGGAACCGCTGCGCGCAGCGGTTCAGACCGTCGGCAACGTGTTGTCGACGGTCTTTCGCTGCAAGGCTGTTTCTCAGCCTTGCAGCGAAGGGAACATCATGTTCCTGTGCGCGAAGCGCACGGCCGGAACATGATAGCGGAAGCGGCTTGCAGCCGCTCCAGCTTGTCGGAA
>DVFI01000143.1 GCA_018713305.1 Candidatus Avichristensenella intestinipullorum | reverse complement strand
CTTTTACCACATACTGGATGGACGTGGGGCCTGATACGTGGAGGGGAATATGTATGGTGATGCTCTACCCGTGCTTCAGGGAGAAAGCATTGGATGTGCCCCCTGTAAATGTAAGCGTGCCGTTTTCTGGCTGGTCCACGCCCGCAACGGTGCTGTTTCCCATATAGGGACACTCACCGTTCAGCATATTTCCGCCTTGGTCCATCAGCTTTACGGTAAACGCCCACTCTCTTTCCTTGTCCGCTTCCTGCATCCCTGCACCGGTTACCTCCACGGACACCGTCAAAAAGTGCATGGATTCGGACGCCAGGGCCGGCGCAAGGGGAGTAAGCGCTGCGACGAGGCACGCCGCCATCCATACAAGGAAACATCTGAGCCGCATCCAAACGACCTCCTGTCATTTGCGCTCCGCCCGTTCTGCCGCTGCCGGCGCCGTCCATCGTCGCGCATCACACGTCCGGCTCCATTGTACCAGATTGGCCCGCCCAAAGCAATAAAAGCCCGTCCGATTCCGCCTGCCCGCGGGGCGGCGTTGCGCGCCCCCGGCGCGCGCAGGCCGCCGAAAACAGCCCTTTTCGGCGGCCCGAGGCCGTTTTTACGGCCGACGCCGCCCCGGCGCCCGTTTCGCGCGCAGGGAAACCGCTGTCAGGCGCATGGCGGACAGCGCCCCCTGTCCCGCCGGGCCGCCTGCCCGCTGGGCGGCTTCCTCCGTCTTGACTTTTCCCCGGGATTGGCCGATAATAAAAGTGGTATATTCTGCGGTATTAGGAGGACACGAGCGTTGGCGCATACGATTGCGGCGGTGGAGCCGGACGGCATTGCCGGGCAGTGCGGCCTCCGGCCCGGGGATACCCTGCTTTCCATCAACGGGGAGCCCGTGCTGGACCAGGTGGACTACCAGTATCTGACCGCCGGCGAACGGCTGGTGCTGGAGGTGCGCCGGGGCGCGGAGATTGAAGAAATCCATCTGGAAAAGGATGCGGACGAGCCGCTCGGCCTGACCTTCGCCTCCTCGCTGATGGCGCGTCCCCGCATGTGCGCCAACCGCTGTGTCTTCTGCTTTGTGGATCAGATGCCCGAAGGCATGCGCGCCTCCCTTTACGTCAAGGACGACGACTGGCGGCTTTCTTTGATGATGGGCAATTACATCACCCTGACCAACCTGTCCGACCGCGAATTTGCGCGCATCATTGCGCGCCGCGCGTCCCCGCTGTACATCTCCGTGCATGCCATGGAGCCCGGCCTGCGCGCGCGCATGATGGGCAATCCGCGCGCCGCGCGCCTGCAGGAGCAGCTGCGGCGCCTGGCCCGGCACGGGATATCCTTCCACTGCCAGGTCGTGCTGTGCCCCGGGATAAACGACGGCGCGGCGCTGGACGCGACGCTGGAGGCCCTGGCCGCGCTGCATCCGGCCGCCCGCTCCGTCGCGCTGGTGCCCGTGGGGCTGACGGGGCATCGGGAAGGGCTGTGCCCGCTGACGCCCTATGACGCGGCCTCGGCCGCGGCGCTGCTTGCGCAGGCGCACGCCTGGCAGGAGGCGTTTTGGGCCCGGCTGGGCACGCGCTTTGTCTTTGCCGCGGACGAGTTTTACGCCCTCAGCGGGCAGCCGCTGCCGCCGGAGGAAGCGTATGAGGACTATCCCCAGCTGGAAAACGGCGTGGGCCTGCTGCGCAGCTTCCGGGAAGCGTTTTACGGCGCGCGCGCGCTGGCCGCGCAGGAGACGGCCGTCCCCCGCCGCGTGCTGGTGGCCACGGGCGTGTCCGCCGCGCCGTACCTGCGCGCGCTGGTTTCGCACGCCGCGCCGGCCGGCGTGCAGGCGCGCGTGCTGGCGGTGGAAAACCGCTTTTTCGGCGGCCATGTCACCGTGGCCGGCCTTTTGACGGGCAGCGACCTGCTGCATGCGCTCGCCGGCGAGGAGGCCGACGAAATTCTGATTTCCCAGGCCATGCTGCGCCGCGAGGACGCGCTGTTCCTGGACGATATGCCGCTGGACGCGCTCCGCGCGCGCCTGGGCGTCGCGGTACATGCGGTGCCCTGCGACGGAGCGGACTTTTTCTATGCCCTGCTGGGCGAACAGTATCAGACGGAGGATTGACATGGCAAAACCCCTGGTCGCCGTAGTGGGCCGCCCGAACGTGGGCAAATCGACTTTCTTTAACAAAATCGCGGGCCGCCGCATCGCCATCGTCGAGGACACGCCGGGCGTGACGCGCGATCGCGTATGCGCGGACGTGGAATGGCTCGGCAGAACCTTTACGCTGGTGGATACCGGCGGCATCGACCCCCGCTCGGACGACCCGCTGCGGATTCAGATGCGCAGGCAGGCCGGCATCGCCATGGACATGGCGGACGTGATTCTGTTCTTTGTGGACGGGCGTCAGGGGCTGACCGCGGACGACGAGGACGTGGCCGACCTGCTGCGCAGGACCAGCCGGCCGGTGCTGCTGGTCGTCAACAAGGCCGACACGCTCGCCCTGGCCGAAAACCGGTACGACTTCTACGCGCTGGGCATGGGCGAGCCCATCGCCATTTCCAGCACGAACATGATGGGCCTGGGCGACCTGCTGGACGAAATTCTCCGCCTGCTGCCCGCCCAGGACACGCCGCAGCAGGACGAGGCCCCCGCCATCCATATCGCGGTGGTCGGCCGGCCCAACGTGGGCAAGTCCACGCTGGTCAACCGCCTGCTGGGCCAGGAGCGCGTCATGGTCAGCGATATCCCCGGCACCACGCGCGACGCCGTTGACGTCCCCTTCGAGCAGGACGGCCAGCGGTACAACCTCATTGACACCGCCGGCATCCGCCGCCGCCGCGCCATCGAGGACGCGTCGCTGGAGCGGTACAGCGTGGTGCGCTCCTTCGCCGCCATCCGCCGCTGCGACGTGGCGGTCATCCTTGTCGACGCCCGGCAGGGCGTGACCGAACAGGACGCGAAAATCGCCGGCTTTGTGCACGAGGAAGGGCGCGCGGCGGTCATCGTGGTGAACAAGTGGGACGCGGTGGAAAAGGAGACGGGCACGCTGGAAGCCATGCGCAGGGAGGTGCTCGCGCAGCTGAAATTCATGGACTATGCGCCGGTGCTGTTTATCTCCGCGCTGACGGGCCTGCGCGCCCAAAGGGTGCTGGAGCAGGTGCAGGCCGTATACGCGCAGGCCACGCGGCGCATCACCACGGGCGTGCTCAATGATGTTCTGGCCGACGCGCAGTTGGCGCAGCAGCCCCCGCTTTGCGGCGGCAGACGGCTGAAAATCTACTACGCGACGCAGCAGAGCGTGCAGCCGCCGACCTTCGTGCTGTTCGTCAACGACGAAACGCTCATGCACTTCGCCTACGAGCGCTACCTGGAAAATCAGTTCCGCAAGGCTTTCGGCTTTGCCGGCACCCCCATCCGCTTTATCCTGCGCGAACGCAAAAAGGAGGACTGAGATGAACATCGTGCGACTGCTTGCCAGCGCGGTGCTGGGATATCTGCTCGGCAATATCCAGACCGGGCTCATCGTCGGCTGGACCACCAAGAAAATTGACCTGCGCCAGCATGGCAGCGGTTCGAGCGGCGCTACCAACGCGCTGCGCATCCTGGGCAGGCAGTCGGCCCTGTGGACGCTCCTGGGGGACTTTCTCAAAGGGCTGCTCGCCGCCTGTCTGGGCCTGCTCATCGGCGGCTGGCGCGGCGGGCTGCTGGCCGGCATGTGCGTGGTGGCGGGCCATATATGGCCGGTCTTCTTCGGCTTTAAGGGCGGCAAGGGCGTGGCGACCTCCCTGGGCGTGCTCACCCCGCTCATGCCCCTGCAGGCGCTGCTGGTCGCCGTCACCGGCATCACGCTGATTCTGACCACCCGCATCGTTTCGCTGAGCAACATGCTCGCGGCGTGCCTGTTCCTCGTCACCGGCTCCGTCACCGCCATCGTCCGCTCGGACTGGCTCCTGCTGGCCTTCAGCGTGCTGCTCCCGGCCATGATTGTCTTTGCCCACCGCGCCAACATCCACCGGATTCTGGCCGGCACGGAAAGCCGCATCAGCGCGTCCATGTTCCACAAGAAAAAATAACCGCAGGAAAAAATCGCCGCGCCGGCCTTGCATGCGCCCGCGCCGGTCCGGCCGCTTCCCCGCCCCGCCGCCCCGGGAACGCGGCGGGGTATTGTACGCCGCGCGGCCTCGTGCTATAATGAGATGTTGGAAATATACGGCAGGCCGCGGGCCTGCAAAGGGGGAAACGGCCATGCTGCGGGCACTGCTGAACCGTCTGCGCGCCGAAAGGCGGCGGAAAAAGCGCGCAGCGTCGGTTCGCAGCTTCGGCGCAACCCCCTACGGCTATTGCCCGGACCCGCCCCGTCAGCGCTCCCAGGCCCATGCCCCCGCGGTCGGACAACCGCGCGGCAGGGCGCGCAGGAACGCGCCGCCCGCAGGCGCGCGCTTCCGGCGCGGCCACAGGCGTCCCGAACCCCCGTGGCGGAGGCGCACGCTGCTGCTTCTGCTCACGGCGTTCGCTCTTCTGTTCCTGTACAGCGCCGTTTCGCTGACGCGCTACGGCGTCGATTATTTCCGCGCCCGCCAGGCGTCCGAGCAGCTGCGCGCCGCTTACCACGAGGCCGTCACCGCCGCGGCGGACGAGGCGGCCGTGCTCGCTTCTTCCCCCTTCACGGTCAACTCCCTGTCCGGCGGCGCGCAGGAAGCGGAAGTAGCCGAAGCGGCGCAGGAGGCGCAAGCGGCCGAAGTGGCGGAGCCTGCAGAGGCGTCCGCCTCCGCGCAGGCGCCTGCGGCAGATGCGGGTGAGCAGACGCCCGAAACCCCGGGCCTGCTGGAGGAAATCCCCTACCCGGACAACCCCAACGCAAAAATCAGCGCGCAGTTTCAGAAAATCCGCCGGCAGAACGACGATATCATCGGCTGGCTGACCATTGAGGACATGCTCGACGAAGCCGTTGTGCAGCGGGACAACAGCTACTATCTCAACCGGGACTACCGCGGCTACCACAACGCCAACGGCGCCATTTTCCTCGACGAGTCCTGCGACCTGAGCACCCGGCCCTATACGCTGATTCTCTACGGCCACAACATGAAGTCGGGCCTGATGTTCGGCGGCCTGCGCAACTATGAAACCCTCTCCTTCTACCAGAACAACGCTTTCATCACCTTCGACACCGCCTATGAGGACGGCCAGTACGTCGTCTTTGCCGTCAGCACCCTGCTGGTCGACCCGGGACACTGGGACGCCGTGAACCTGTGGAACCTGTATTCGTCCTACGCGGCGACCCGTCAGACGGTGCTGGACGAGCTGCTGGCGCATTCCGTCTTCCGCAATGGCATCGAGGTCACGGCGGAAGACCAGCTCCTGCTGCTGGTCACCTGCGTGGAAGACGACGCGGAACGGCGCATCGTGGCGGCGCGCAGAATCCGCGAGGACGAGAGCTTGGAACGGCTGACCTATTTTGTGGAGCATGCCCAGTACCGATAGCCGTCCGGCGCGCCGGAGGGGCGCAAAAAGTGCGCGAATTTCGCGCGAATTTCGTGCGGAATGCTTGCTTTTTCCGGGAAAGTCTGATATACTCCTTAATTGGCACATCCTTGCTCTGCATGGATGCAGGGCCACAAGTCCATAAGGAGGTGAAAGGAACTTGAACAAGTATGAACTGATGTACATCATCGACACAGCGCTTGAAGACGAGCCCCGCAAGGAGCTTATCGAGAGAGTTTCCGCACTCATCACCGGCAACGGCGGCGAGGTGGAAAAGGTCGATGAATGGGGTAAGCGCCGTCTGGCCTACGCCATCAACTACAAGAACGAGGGCTATTACGTGCTGGTGAACTTCAGCGCCTCCAGCGACCTTCCCCGCGAAATTGAGCGCGTTTTGCAGATTTCCGAGGATGTTTTGCGGTATCTGATTGTTCGCGTCGAAGAAAAGCACACCAGCGTCAAGCCGCGTCCCGTCCCGGTTCGTCCCGCGCCCGCCGCGCGCCCCGTCGAGACCGCGCCCGCAGCTGCTGAGCCGGCTGCCGAGCCCGTCGAGGAAGCGCAGGCCCCCGCGGAAGAAGCGCCCGCCGTCGAGCAGGAGTGACCCACAAAAGGCAGGTGTGATCCGTGAATAAGGTGTTTTTAATCGGAAATTTGACCCGCGACCCAGAGCTGCGCACCACGTCCAACGGCTACAGCGTCTGTTCCTTTGGGCTGGCGGTGAACCGCCGCCGCAAGGTGGAGGGCCAGCCGGACGTTGATTTCTTCAATGTCACCGCATGGCGGCAGCTTGGGGAAAACTGCGCGCGGTACCTGAGCAAGGGCCGCAAGGTCTGCGTGGTGGGTCAGATTCATATCCGCAACTATGACGCTCAGGACGGAACCAAGCGCACGGTCGTGGAAGTGGATGCGGACGATGTGGAGTTCATGCCCAACGCCGGACAACCGGCCGGCGAAGGTGGATTCCGTCCCGCCCCGGCGCCGGCAGCGCCGTCCGGGTTCGCACCGGCTGAATCTGGGTTTACGCAGGTGGATGAGGATGAGCTTCCCTTCTGAGGAAGCGCAGGGAAAGCACGATTTCCCGGTTTGACTGGAAAATAAGGAGGATACCGCTATGTCCGAAGATCGTGGCGACAAGGGAGTACGCCGTCCGCGCGGCCGTAAGCCCCGCCGCAAGGTGTGCAGCTTCTGCGTGGATAAAATCGAGTTTATTGATTACAAAGACGTGGGCCGCATTCGCCGCTTCACCAACGAACGCGGCAAGATTCTGCCCCGCCGCATGACCGGCAACTGCGCCAAGCATCAGCGCCAGCTTTCCGAAGCCATCAAGCGCGCCCGCGCCGTCGCGCTGCTGCCCTTCACGGTGGAATAAAACCCGTTCGAAAGCGCCGGACCCGGCGCTCGCAGACCGCTGTCCCGCATGGGGTCGGCGGTCTGTTTTGTTCCGGGGCCGGCGCTCTGGTTCTGGGACTGATGATTTATTTTGTTTCGAGGCCGGCGGTTTGATTCCGGGGTCGGCGCTCTCGTTCCGGGGCCGGCGGGTTGTTTTGTTTCAGGGTCGGCGCTCTGGTTCCGGGGCCGGCGATTTGCCGGGTTCTCCCGCGCGGCGCGCCGCGCGCGCTCCGTCCCCGTGCCGTCTCCCGCCGGCACACGGGTTGGGCCGGCGGGTTTTTCACGCGCCGAAGCGTCACGCGCCTCCTGTTTCACCCGCCGTTTTCTGCCGCTTTCCCCATTTCAGCAGGAACGCGGAGTTGACGATAACCGCCACGGAGCCCGCGTTGTGCACCAGCGCGCCCACGACCGGATTGAGAACGCCCGTGATGGCCAGGGCGATGGCCAGAAAGTTCAGGGCCATGGAAAAGGTCAGGTTCAGCCGGATGGTTTTCATCATGCGCCGGGACAGCGCGACCAGATGCGGCAGTTCCTTCACCTCGTCGTCCACCAGGGCAATGTCCGCGGCCTCCACGGCGATGTCGCTGCCCACGCCGCCCATGGCGATGCCCACGTCCGCCCGCTTCAGCGCGGGCGCGTCGTTGATGCCGTCGCCCATCATGCAGACGCGCTTCCCCTCGCGCTGGTAGCGCTCGATGTGGCGCAGCTTGTCCTCCGGCAGGCAATGGGCGTGGATGGTTTCAATATGCAGTCTTCCGCCGATGGCGTTGGCGGCGTTCAGGTTATCGCCGGTCAGGAGCACGGGCTGGACGCCGAGGCGGACAAGGCGGTCAATCATCTCCCGGCTCTCTTCCCGAATTGTATCCGAAAGCACGATATATCCTGCCGGCGTGCCGTCGACGGTCACGAAGATGACCGCGCTGCCGTCGTTCTCATAGGCCTGCACGTCTTCTGACAGGGCGGGCGGAAGCGCCGCTTCATCGCCGCCGAGCATCTTTCGGTTGCCCGCGCGAACCTGTTTTCCCCCGACCGCGGCGCAAACGCCCTCGCCCGGAACCATGCGAAACGCCTCCGCAGCGAGTGGCCGATGGCCCGTCGCCTGCAGATAGGCGCGGACGATGGCCTTGCCCAGCGGATGCTCGGAAAACTGCTCCGCCGCCGCCGCGTAGGCAAACACCGCGTCCGCGTCGTACCCGGACACGCTCCGCACAGCGGTCACGCGCGCAACGCCGCAGGTCAGCGTCCCGGTCTTGTCAAAGGCCACGCAGGACACCGCTGCCAGCCGTTCCAGCGCGTCGCCTTCCCGGACCAGAAACCCGTGGCGCGTCGCGTTGCCAATGGCCGCCATGATGGCCGTGGGCGTGGCCAGCACGAGCGCGCAGGGGCAGAACACGACCAGAATGGTCACCGCCCGGATCATCTGGCCGCTGAGCAGCCAGGTCAGCGCGGCCGCGGCCAGCGCAATCACCACAATCCAGGTCGCCCATCGGTCCGCCAGTCCCACGATTTTCGCCTTGCCCGCATCGGCGGATTGGACTAGGCGAATCATGCGCTGGATGGAGCTGTCCTCCCCCACCCGGGTCGCCCGCATCTCAAAGGCCCCAAACTGGTTGACCGTTCCGCTGCTGACCGTGTCGCCCACCGTCTTGTCGACGGGCAGGGATTCCCCGGTCATCACCGCCTGGTTGACGGACGTGCTGCCCGTGAGAATGACGCCGTCCACGGGCACCGTCTCCCCGGGCAGCACGCGAATGCGCTCCCCCACCTTCACCTGCTCCGCCGGGCAGATGCGTTCCTCGTCCCCCGCTATCACCCGCGCGGTCTGCGGCGTCAGGTGCACGAGCTTTTCAATGCCCGCGCGCGCCCTGGCGACGGTCATTTCCTCCAGGAGAGCGCCCAGCTGCATGATAAAGGCAATCTCGCCGGCGGCAAAATGTTCTCCGATGCACACCGACGCAATCAGCGCCAGCGAGACCAGGACGTCCGCCTTGATATCGCCCTCGGTCACAAGGCCCAGGACCGCCCCCGCGACAATGGGCACGCCGCACAGGACGATGGCAAACCATGCCATGTCAAAGGGCAGCGGCGATACGCCGAAAAGGCTGACGAGCAGGGCGGCCCCGGAAAGGACGAGGAAAAGGATATCCCTTCGCGTTCCGCCCAGCGCCAGGAGCCGTTCCATCCGGTTGACAAACGCTTTCATGGCCATTTGTTCCCTCTTTCTATACCCATAGGGGTATGGGTATATTGTAGCGCGCAAAAGGCCGCCTGTCAAGCCGTCCAGGGAAAGAGCGCCCCGCCGGCGTCCCCCGTACCGTCCCCCGGCGAGAAAAAGCGCCCCGCAGGCGCGCCCCCCGAGCCGTCCCCGGCGAGAAAAAGCGCCCCGCAGGCGCATCCCCGCACCGTCTCCGGCGAGAAAGAGCGCCCCGCCGGCGCATCCCCCGAGGCAGCTCAGGTGATGTTGGCGAAGCGCTCCACCGCTTTTGTGAAGTTTTCTATCGTTTTGTCGGCGTCCCCGCGCGCGATGCCGTCGCGGACGCAATGCCTGATATGTCCCTCCAGCACAACCTGCCCCGCCTTATGCAGCGCGGATTTCGCGGCATTAATCTGCGCAAGAATATCCTCGCACGGGACGTCCTCTTCAATCATCCGGTCAATGGCCTGCACCTGGCCGATGATTTTCTTCAGCCTGCGGTGCAGATTTTCCGCATCCATGCATTGCCTCATATCGGTTCCTCCGTGCCGCTCTGGATGCCATGTATTGTAGCCCGACGCCGGCGTTTTGTCAACGAGGCCGGCCGTCAGGGCTTTTTGTGCCGGAGGTCGGCATCGGACGCATCGGAGGCGTCCGACGCTTCGACGGGAATCAGCGTGAGCTCCACCCATGCGTCGCCGCTGTCCGTGTCGTAGTGATACACCACCGTCGGCTGCACGCTCCCGTCGCTCCAGGTCACGACGCTGCCGTCCATCTCCGCGCCCGTCACCGTCACGTTGTTCACCCGTTCCGCCCAGCCGGGCACCAGCGCCGCCAGGTCCACGCTCCACGTTCCGTCCGCGCTCCCGGCCACCTCCGCCGTCGGGCTCTGCGCGCCGCCGATGAGCCTGTCGTACACCGCGTCGTCCGGCACCTCCAGCGCCATCAGCCGGTTGCTGCCGCAGTCCAGTCTCTCCAGGGCTCCGTTTTCCGTCACGTCCAGTGCCGTCAGCTGGTTATCGGAGCAGTACAAACTCCTGAGGGCTCCGTTTGCCGTCACGTCCAGCGCCGTCAGCTGGTTGCCGGAGCAGCTCAGCTCCTGCAGCGCCGCGTTCTTGGATACGTCCAGTTCCGTCAGCCGATTGCTTCCGCAGTTCAAATACACAAGCGCCCCGTTTCCTGACACGTCCAGCGCTGTCAGCTGGTTGTCGCCGCAGTTCAGCTCGCTCAGCGCCGTATTCTTCGATACGTCCAGTTCCGTCAGCTGGTTGCTGTAGCAGTCCAGTAACTGCAGCGCCGCGTTCGCCGACACGTCCAGTTCCGTCAGCTGGTTGCTGTAGCAGTCCAGTGACTGCAGCGCCGCGTTCTTCGATACGTCCAGCGACGTCAGCGAGTTGGCGCTGCAATCCAAATACGCCAGCGCCGTAAAGTGCTCGATGCCCGTCAGGTCCTAGATGCCATGGAACCTGACATGGATTCCGTGAACGTCGGCGATTTCCTCCGCGCTCAGGAGGCCGTCGCCGTCCGTATCGGCGTTTTCCGCCACATATTCGCGAAACAGCTCGTCCGGGAAATGGATTTCATCCACCCCGATATCCCCCGTGCCGTCCGCCAGCGCCGGCAGCGCGCCCACCAACAGCAGCGCCGCGCACAGCGCCCCCAGATACATCAGCCGCAACGACCCCTTCTTCATCCTCTGTGCCCCTTTCCGCTTTGTCTCTCCTTGCCGCGCCCGGGCGCGCAGGCAAGCGCTTTGCCGCAGCACCGCGCGCATGGCAGCGGGCCGGCGGCGCTGACGCCGACAGTGTCAGACCAACACGCTCCAGCCGTGCGGGTCGGCCGCCTCGCCGCGCTGAATCGCCGTCAGGGCGTCGTACATCCGCTGCGTAATGGGCCCGATGCCGCCGTCTCCTATCCGGACGACCTCCCCCTTCCAGCAGAGCGACCCCACGGGCGAGACCACGGCCGCCGTGCCGGTGCCGAACGCCTCGGTCATCTTCCCGCTCCGGGCGCCTTCGAACACCTCTTCGATGCTCATGCGGCGTTCCTCGACCGTATAGCCGAAATCGTTGGCAAGGGTGAGGATACTGTCCCGGGTGATACCGGGCAGGATGCTGCCGTTGAGCATCGGGGTGACGATGGTGTCGCCGAAGGCAAACATGATATTCATTGAGCCGACTTCTTCAATATAGCGCTGATGCACGCCGTCCAGCCACAGCACCTGCGCGTAACCCTTCCGCTCCGCAACGTCGCCCGCATACAGGGACGCCGCGTAATTCGCCGCCGCCTTGGTAAAGCCGATGCCGCCGCGCACCGCGCGCACCAGCTCATCCTCCACATAGATGCCGACCGGCGCAAGCCCGTCCTGGTAATAGGCGCCGCTGGGCGAGAGAATGATAAAGAAGCGATAGGTATGCGAGACATGCACGCCCAGGCCCACATCCGTGGCGATGATGGTCGGCCGCACATACAGCGCGGTGCCTTCTGCATGCGGCGCCCAGCCCTGTTCGACGGCCAGCAGCGTCCTGAGCCCTTCCAGGCAGGCCTCCTCGTCCAGCTGCGGAATGCACATGCGCGCAGCCGAACGGTTCATGCGGCGGAAATTGTCCATGGGCCGGAACAGCCGCAGCGCGCCGCTTGCATCCCGATAGCACTTGAGGCCCTCAAAGATTGCCTGGCCGTAATGGAGCACCATGCTCGCCGGATCCATGGAAAACGGAGCATACGGCACGATGCGCATGTCGTGCCAGCCATGCTCCGGGTCATAATCCATGATCAGCATATGGTCGGTAAAGATTTTTCCAAACCCCAATTTGGTCTCGTCCGCCGGTTTTTCCTTCAATGTCTGGGCATACCGTACCGGAATGCTCTGCATATCCATCCCTCACTTCCGTATGAACACACTCTATTATAAACTGACAGCACCCGCTGTCAAGCCCTGCCCGCTTCATTTCCTGCTTTTCGCAATCGCTTCCATCCGCATCCTTTCCGCCGCTTTCCCGCACAAGTTTATGCGTCTGCGCAGGCGCGCGCCGCGCGGCGCGGCGGGAGGACGGCGAGTGGATGGACATTGCAGAGATAGCTGCGCGATGTAGCGGAAAGGCGACGGGCGGCGCAGCGAAGGCCGCGCGGCCGCGGCGAACGGGCGGCGGGCGGCGATCAACAGCATCCGCTGAAAAACTCCAAAAAGCAACGGACGGCCATGCCGGCCGCTCAGCGTATCGGATCACACTTCTGCGGGGATGCAGGAAGGGGCGGCAAGCCCCTTCCTGTGCCATCCGCAGCGGCAGACCGTCGAAAAACCTCTTGGGGAGGCTTGGAGGGCCGAAGCCCTCCAACTGTAATCCGAACCCGGCGACGTGCGCGGCGGGTTCGGAAGCCTTGCGCAGTAAGGTTTTCGCGTATCGACAAATGGAACACACTTCTGCGGGGATGCAGGAAGGGGCGGCAGCCCCTTCCTGTGCCATCCGCAGCGGCGGCGTGTACGCCGCCAGGAGCGGCTGCAAGCCGCTTCCGCTATCATATTCCGGCCGTGCGCTTCGCGCACAGGAACATGATGTTCCCTTCGCTGCAAGGCTGAGAAACAGCCTTGCAGCGAAAGGCCGTCGACAGAGCTTTGTCGACGGTCTGAGGGGCCGCCCTGCGGCGACCCCTCTTCAGGCCATTACTTTTTCAGTTCCTTGCCTTTGGGGACAAGCTGCGCCATCACGCGGCCGACGCCCGCGCCGGGACGGTCGCCTGCGTCCTCTCCGCGAATCGAAGCCAGCATGCCCTCCACCAGCTCCTCGTCCAGCGCGCGCCAGTTCGTGCACAGCAGGCCGCCCAGCTTGCCCGGCCAGCCATGGCGGTTGGCAAGGAAATGGGCTTCCAGCGCATGCAGCCAGAAATGCTTTGCGTTCTCCACATTGTTCCAGAAGGACGGCACCGTAAAGAAGCCCTCGCGAATCAGTGTTTCCACCGAAGGGTATCCCGCGCTGTGCCATTCATAATGCCAGTCGCAGACGATGATATCGCGGGTGACTTCCTCGCTGCGGTGCAGCGCCGGATGAACGCCGAAGCGGTCGCCTTCCCACATGGAGTAGCCCATCTTCTGCGCGTCCAGGAGCCTGTCGCCCCAAATCATCGTATCCAGCCCGCGCTGGGCCAGATGGTCGTGCAGGATTTTCAGCGTGCGCGCATACAGCGCGGCCGGGTCCTTGCCCTGGCAGCGCGGGCACACGCCCACCTCGAACAGCTCGTCCATGCCCACATGCACCGCCTGCGCGCGGCAGGCGTCCGCCATCTCGTCCAGCATGGGGAAGATATACTCGAAGATGTCGTCGTTGGAGGCGCACCAGCTATGCAGCGCGAAGTCCGGCCAGTCGATTTCGTCGGAGATGACGTCCGGGCGCTCCAGCAGTTCCGGATGCGCGTGATAAAGCGGGTAGGGATTGCCGCGCGGGCCGGCGGACTGATGGCTCAGACAGGGGAGCAACGGTACCAGGCGAATGCCGTGGCGCTCGCACACGTCGGCCACCCGCCGCGCATCCTCGAACGTCACCGTGCCCGTCGCATATTCCGGGAAGCAGCGAAACGCGTAGCGCATTTCCAGAATCAGGGTGTTAAAGTCCAAGGGGGCCAGGCCCTCCTCAATCAGCCGCACGAGCGCGTCCACAGCCTCGTGCTTGGCGACAATCGTGTGAAAGCCGACCAGCGGGATACTCCGGTCAAACATGATACCGCCTCCTTCTTGTATTGTGGAATACGTTCATTTGACAGTACCCACAGTATAGCAGAGCGTCCTGCGCGCGGCAAGCGCAAAACCATACGCCTCCAAACGGATGGGATACAGAATCTATAACGAAACGTTTCGTTTTTGTTTCGTCCATTTTCCCATTTTTTCGAAAGAATTGTTTCACCTTTCTCAAAACGACATATAAAATAGGAAGAAACATGGTATTTTTCGCGTTTGTGTGCTCGAAAACGGTCGAAACCGGCGGGTGAATCGTGCGGTGTTTTGCGCAGTTTTCGAGATATACGCTTGACTTCGTCCCTCGCGCTGTGCTATTTTATGGGTACCATTTTGTATAAATCCACCATGGAGGACGGAGAAAAGGCATGCAGACGCAGAAATGCCCGGAGACGGCGCCGCTGGTGCGCATGGAAGGCATTGAGAAATACTTTCCGGGTGTGCATGCGCTCAACAGCGCCCGGCTGGATCTGTATGCCGGCGAGGTGCTGGCCGTGGTGGGCGAAAACGGCGCGGGCAAATCCACCCTGATGAAGGTGCTCGCTGGCGTCTATCCGCGGGACGCGGGCGTCATTGAAATCTGCGGACAACCGGTGGAGATTCATGACGCGCGCCAGGCGCAGGCCCTGGGCATCAGCATGATTCATCAGGAACTGAGCCTGATGCGCGATTTGACCGTGGCGGAGAATCTGTTCATCGGCCGCGAACCCATGCGGGGGCCGTTTCTGGACCGGCGGCGTCAGAACGAGATGGCCGCGGCGCTGCTGCACTCCGTGCATATCGATATCGATCCCACCGCGCGGGTGGGCGCTTTGACGGTCGCCCGGCAGCAGATGGTGGAAATCGCCAGGGCCCTTTCCTATGACAACACGCGCATTTTGATTATGGACGAGCCTTCCGCGGCGCTGACGGACGCGGAAATCGGGGAGCTGTTCCGCCTTATCCGCACCATGAAGGCCCGGGGCGTGGGCGTTTTATATATTTCTCACCGCATGGGCGAACTGCAGCAGATTTCCGACCGGATTACCGTCATGCGCGACGGCCAGTGCGTCGGTACCGTTCGCACGGCGGACGCCTCCCTGGAAGAGATTATCCGCATGATGGTCGGCCGCGTCATCTATGAACAGCCCAAGGAACGCTCCGCCGTTCCCGCCGGCGCGCCGACCGTGCTGGAGGTTCGCGGCCTGCGTTCGCGCGATGTGCACGACGTGTCCTTCACCCTGCACAAGGGGGAAATCCTGGGGCTGGCCGGCCTGATGGGCGCGGGACGGACGGAAACGGCCCGCCTGCTGTGCGGCGCCGACAGGCGCGACGGGGGCGAAATCCGCGTCAACGGCAGGACGGTCGATATCCGAACGCCCAGCGATGCGGTGCGCGCCGGCATCGGCTATCTGTCCGAGGACAGAAAGCGCTTTGGCCTGTGCCTGCATCTGTCCGTCGCGGACAACATCGCGCTGCCCAGCCTGGAGCGGTTTACCCGCGCCTGGATGGTCAATGACCGGAAGGTGCGGAAAATGGCGCACGCCTACCGCAAGCGCATCGATATCCGAACGCCGTCGGTGGACAGCCCCGTGCGCCGCCTGTCCGGCGGCAACCAGCAGAAGGTGGTTCTGGCCAAATGGCTGGCCCGCGACTGCGATATCCTCATTTTTGACGAGCCCACGCGCGGCATCGACGTGGGCGCCAAGAGCGAGATATACCGCCTGATGAACCAACTGGCGGCCGAGGGCAAATCCATTGTGATGATTTCTTCGGAAATGCCGGAGCTGCTGCGCATGTCCGACCGCATTCTGGTCATGTGCGAGGGGGTCAAGACGGGCGAGCTGGACATCGGCGAAGCGACGCAGGAAAAAATCATGGCGCTGGCTGCGCCCAGGGGCTGAGGAGGGACGTATGCAAAACGCCGTCGAACGCAAAAGGATAGAACTGCAAAAGCTGCTGGCGCCGGCCGCGCTGGTCATTCTCTATGTGTTTTTCTCCCTCTTTGGCCGCAACTTTTTCGGATACGAGGGGCTCAAGCAGATATTTCAGTCCTCGTACTATATCGGCTTTATGGCCTTTGGCGTCACGTTTGTCATCATCACCGGCGGGATTGACCTGTCCATTGGCACGGTCATGATGTGTTCGGCGCTCATCGGCGGCGTGGCGTTTACCGTCTGGGGCTGGCCCGTCTGGCTGGCGCTGCTGCTGGTGCCTGTGGTGGGCCTGTGCTTCGGGCTGCTCAACGGCGTCATGATCGCCAAAGCCAAGCTGCCCCCCTTTATCGCCACGCTGGGCGTCATGCTCATCTCGCAGGGGTTCGGCTCCATCCTCTCCAACGTGCGCACCATGCACTATTCTCCCGCCTATGTGGGCGATTGGTTCCGCTCGGTGTTCTATCTTTATCACAACATCCCCATTGGCGCCATCTGGCTGCTGGGCGCGTTTGCGGTGGCGTTTCTGCTTCTGAGCCGGACCCGGCTCGGCCGTTATACCTTCGCCATCGGGTCCAACGAGGAAGCCGCGCGCCTGTCCGGCGTCAAGGTGGACGCGTGGAAAATTGGCATCTATGCGATTTGCGGGCTGTTTTCGGGGCTGGCGGGGCTGTTTTTCGGCGGCGCCTACACGACTATCACCCCCGGCACCGGCAACGGCGAGGAGCTCAACGCCATTGCCGCGGTGGTCATCGGCGGCACGTCGATGTCCGGCGGCAGCGGCACCATGGCCGGCACCCTGATTGGCGTTCTGATTATGTCCACGCTGAAAAAGGGGCTGGCGTCCGTGGGCCTCCAGGCGCACTGGCAGACCTTCTTTACCGGTTTTGTGGTCATCGGCGCGGTGCTGCTGGACCAGATGCGCAACCGCGTGGCGACGACGCCCCGGGGTTCGCGGCGAAGCGTTCGCCCCGCGGTGCGTCGGCTCTGCCTGGCGCTGCAGATGTCGGGCGCGGCGCTGGTCATGCTGGCGCTGGGCGGCCTGGCCCAGCAGAGCACGCGCAACATCACGGCGTTCGTCCGCTTTTGCATGGAATACAGCGGCGTTCTGCTGGCGGGAGGTCTTGCGCTGCTGGCCGTGGGAATCGTCCTGGCCCGCCGGGCGCGCGGCGCTGCCGCCGTCCCCGCGGATTCTCCCGGGCAGGGGACATGAGACGTGCTTTTGAGGATTTTGAGCGCATGGCGCTTGAAATAAAACAATTGGGAGGTACCATCCTATGAAGAAAATCATGGCACTGGGACTGGTTCTGATGATGGTGTTTGGCGCGGTGGCCATCGCCGAGGAACCGCTTTACATCTCCGTTGTCTCCAAGGGCGAGCAGCATGCGTTCTGGCAGGCCGTGCGCAAGGGCTGCGAGGATGCGGCCGAAGAATACGGCGTGGACATGTATTACTATGGGCCGCCCTCCGAGTCCGACATTCAGCTCCAGGTAGAGGCGTTGAACGTGGAAATGCTCAAGGTGCCGGACGCCATTGTGCTGGCCGCCCTGTCCACGGAATCCGTCATGACCCAGCTGGAGGATTGCGTCGCGCACGGCATCCCGGTCATCGGCTTTGACTCCGGCGTGCCGAATGCGCCGGAGGGCGCGATTTACGCGACCGCTTCCACCAACAACCAGAACGCCGCCGCGCTGGCTGCGGAAGAATTGATCAAGCTCGACGGCTTCACCGACGCGCTGGCGGCCGGCACCCCGGAAGCCCCCGTCGTCATCGCGTGCCTGTCGCAGGACGCCACTTCGGAGTCCATCACCAGCCGCACGACCGGCTTCATCAACAAAATGTATGAGCTGGCCAGCGAGTACAACACCGTATCCGTCGAGGGACACGACCTGTGGGCCCAGCCCGCTGAGGACGCCGGCGTTATCCTCCGCGTCGAGGTCTCCGCGACCACCGACATCACCGACGTCACCAACGCCGCCACGTCCCTCCTCAACACCGACGGCCTTTTCGCCCTGTTCTGCTCCAATGAAGGCGCCGTATCCGGTCTGCTGGCGGCGACCTCCGGCGGTGCGGATTTGGGCGAGGACGGGCCGTACAGCCATCTGCTGGTCGCGGGCTTTGACGCCGGCGCGCCGCAGAAGGAAGCCGTCCGCAACGGATGGTTTGTCGGCTCCGTCACCCAGGACCCCTATCGCATCGGCTATCTGGGCGTTGAGCTGGCTGTGAAGGCCGCCAATGGGGAAGAAGTTTCCGACATCGACACCGGCGCCAAGTGGTACACCGCCGAAAACATTGACGATCCGGACATTGCAATGCTGGTATACGACTGAGCCGCGCCGTATTGGCAGGACGGCTGGGCAGCGGAAAAGCTCGCGCATGCGGGCTTTTTCGCCTCCCTGCGGCCAGGAAGGGAGGAGACCGCTTGGATATCATGGAGACTTACTACCGGGAGATTGTCCGCGTGCTGACCGCCATCCGGGAAACCCAGGGCGAGGCCATGGAGCGCGCCGCGGCGCATGTCGCGCGCACGCTGGCGCAGGACGGCCTGGTCTACCTGTTCGGCTGCGGCCATTCGCACATGCTGGCGGAGGAAGGGTTTTACCGCGCGGGCGGGCTGGGCGCCGTATCCGCCGTGCTGCCGGCGGAGCTGATGCTCCATGAGGGCGCGGTCAAAAGCAGCGCGCTGGAGCGGCGCGCCGACCTGGCGGCGGACATCGCCGCCCGGTATCCGATGGGCGCCCGGGATACGCTGGTGGTATTTTCCGCCTCCGGCATCAACGGCCTGCCCGTGGAGATGGCGCGGCTGGGGCGCGAGGCGGGCGCGGCGGTCATCGCGGCGTCGTCCGGCGCATACCGGGAGGATACGTCCCGCCATCCGCAGGGGCTTCGCCTGCCGGACGTATGCGACGTGTGGATTGATACCTGCGTGCCGCACGGCGATGCGGCGCTGTCCATCGACGGGCTGCCCTGTCGGATGGGGCCGGTCTCCACGCAGGCCGGCGCATACATCCTCCATGCCCTGCTGGCACGCGCGGCGCAGCAGCGCGCGCAGGCCGGAGACCCCCCGGCCGCGTATTGGAGCGGAAATCTTCCGGGCGGACGAGAGCGCAACGAAGCGGTCATACGGCGATACCGAAACCGCATCCGCGCGCTGTGAGGAAAGAGACGATGCAGGACGGCGAACTGTTGATATTCGGCCTGTGCGGCCAATCTCTGTTTTTTCGCGTTGCGCACATGCACCGGCCCGAGGAGACGCTGCACGCGCAGTCGCTCTGCCGCGAGCCGGGCGGAAAGGGCTACAATCAGGCGGTGGCCGCCGCCCGGCTGGGCGCCAGGGTGACGTTTGCCGCCGCGGTGGGGCGGGACGCGGACGCCGACGACTGCGCGGCGCTGCTTGCGCGGGAGGGCGTGCAGGCGCGCCTGTTCCCCAAAGCGGGCGAACATACGGCCTGCGCGGTCATACTGACCGATGCGGCGGGCGAAAACCGCGTCACGGTATACCCCGGCGCGTCCCGCCTGCTGGATGCGCAGGACGTGCTGGCCATGGCCGGGGCGTTCGCGCGCGCGTCGGTGGTACTGCTGACGCCGGAAATCCCGGAGCCTGCGTTTGCGCAGGCCGTGGCCCTGGCACGGGAGGCCGGCGCGCGCCTCATTGTCAATCCCGCGCCGTTTGTCCCGTGGGTGGTCCCTTACCTGCGGGAGGCATGGTGCGTGACGCCCAACCGGCAGGAAGCGGGACAGCTGCCGGGCCTGGACGGGGGCGAACCCCTCGAGCGGGCGCTGCGGACGGCGCCTTATGCGCGCATGGCCGTCACCCTGGGCGCGCAGGGCGCGCTGTGCCTTGCGTCGGGCGCCGTCTTTGCCGTCCCGGCTCCCCGTGTCGTTCCGGTAGACACCACGGGCGCGGGCGACGCCTTCAACGGCGCGCTTTGCGCGGCGCTGCTGGCGGACGCGCCCTTTCCGCAGGCCGTTTCGCTCGCGGTGCGGGCGGCGTCGCTGTCCGTCGCGCAGCCCCGCGCCGTCGCCTCCTTCCCCACCCGCGAAGCGCTGGAAGCGTCCGTCCGCTCTGCGCCCGGCAGAGAAAAATGACTTTTCTCCTTTCCATACTTGCATTTTGGGGCCATCGCTGGTAGAATAAGCGATGTTTATTATCATTTTGGAAAGGAGCCCCCCTCATGGCCATCATTCCCGCCGGATATCAGCCCCTGTTGAACGTTATGGAAACCCAAACGGCCATCAAGCGCCTCAAGGATGGGTTCGAAAGCTGCCTGGCCGAAATGCTGCACCTGACGCGCGTGTCTGCGCCGCTGTTCGTTACGCCCGAGTCCGGGCTGAACGACATGCTCAACGGCGTGGAACGTCCCGTGTCCTTTGACCTGGGGGAGACGCCCGGCTCCTGCGCCCAGATTGTGCAGTCCCTGGCCAAATGGAAGCGCTATGCGCTGCAGCGCTACGGCTTCGAGCCGCAGACCGGGCTGTACACCGATATGAACGCCGTGCGCCGCGACGAAATCACGGATAACCTGCATTCGTATTATGTGGACCAGTGGGACTGGGAACTGATTATCGGCGAAAACGAACGCACCCTGGAAAAGCTGCGCGATTTGGTGGACCGCATCTATGCCGTCTTCCTGCGCACCGAATATGACGTCTGCATGTTCGAGCCGCGCCTGGAGCCGGTGCTTCCCCGCCACATCACCTTCTTGACCAGCCAGCAGCTGGAGGATGCCTGGCCCACCCTGACGCCCAAAGAGCGCGAACGCGCGGCCTGCATGAAACACGGCGCGGTGTTCATCATGCAAATCGGCGGGCCGCTGCGCTCCGGGCAGCCGCACGACGGCCGCGCGCCGGACTACGACGACTGGACGCTCAACGGCGACATTCTCTTTTACTATCCGCTGCTGGATACGGCCTTTGAGGTCTCGTCCATGGGCATCCGCGTCAACGCCGAGGCGCTGCGCCGCCAGCTGGCGGCCCGCGGCTGCGAATCCTGGGCCTCGCAGCCGTTCCACCGCAGCCTGCTGGCCGGCGAGCTGCCCCAGACCGCCGGCGGCGGCATCGGCCAGTCCCGCATATGCATGTTTTTCCTGAAAAAAGCGCATATCGGCGAAGTGCAGGCCTCGCTGTGGCCCCAGGCGACGCGCGACGCCTTTGCGAAGGCGGGCATAAGCCTTTTGTAAACAATATGAATATTTTTTCAGACAAGTGCTTGACATATGCATTTTTATGCGCTATACTGGGTCGCGTAAAAAGCAATCACTGACGAATACGGACGGAGGGATACAACATGAAAAAGGCGTTTGCAATGCTTCTTTCCCTGGCGCTGCTGCTGGGCGCGGCGGGCGCGATGGCGGAAAGCACGACCATTACCATGGGCACCAACGCGGGGTTTGCGCCCTTTGAGTACATCGGGGACGACGGCGAGATAACCGGCTTTGACGTGGAGCTCGCTTACCTGATGGCGCAGGAGATGGGCATGGAGCTGGTCATCGAGGATATGTACTTTGACGGCCTGCTCGCCGCGCTGGATCAGGGCACGGTGGACTTTGTCATGGCCGCCATGACCATCAACGACGAGCGCAAGGAGGCCGCGCTGTTCTCCACGCCGTACTTTAACGCGTCCCAGGCCGTGGTGGTGCTGGAGGACTACGAGGGCATCCAGACCGTGGAAGACATCGCCGACAAGAAGGTCGCCACGCAGGACGGCACGACGGGCTACTTCATGGCGCTGGACACCTTCGGCTGCGACGCTTCCAATGTGGCGGCGTTCAAGGCGTCGACGGACTGCGTGCTCGAGCTGACCAGCGGCCGCGCCGACTGCATCATTATCGACGATTCCGTGGCGCAGAACTTCCTGCAGAACTTTGACGGGCTGAAAATCGTCGAAGGCCTGGAAATGCCGCTGGAAGAGTACGGCATCGCCGTGAAACTGGGCAACGAGGAGCTGTTGGAGAAAATCAACGCGGCGCTGCAGACGCTCGTGGACAACGGCACCTATGACGAAATCTACGCCAAGTACTTCCTCGCCGCCGAAGAAACCGAAGGCGCTGAGGAAACCGCGGAGACGGAAGAAGCCGCGGGTTGACGCCCGCTTTTTCCGAACGGACGGCCCTTCGGGGCCCGCGTTGGGAGGCGCGCTCCTGACGCCGCACATGAACGGCCCGGCAGACATCGCTTCGGCGAGCGCTGCCGGGCTTTTTGCGCCGCGGCGTATCCGAATCCGCAGCGCACGGGAAACGGCGGCCTTTTGCGCGCACTTTTTTCGCTTCCGAAGATTTCCTGGATTGACAAATTAGGTGCCTTTGAATTATAGTAATGTCGATTCAACAATGCTCAATAAAAACATCCGCTTTTTAGTAATATTATTCCGTGGATGCATACAACTGTTGTAATTCATGCGCGAAATGCGCATAAGAGATTAAGGAGGGTTCGCATGAAGAGATTCCTGAAGACCTGTCTGTTGCTCGTGCTGATGGCGGCGATGGCGCTTGGCCTTTGCCCGGGTACGGTGGTCGCCGAAGACGCGCCCATCGAGGTAAGCATCTGGTACTCCGACAACCCCACGCTTCCCTTTATGGACAGTTGGCTCGCGCTGAACACGACGGCAGAAATTGCCGGGCTGGACGTGACGGTCGAGGCCATCCCTTCCACGGACTTTGCCACGAGGGTTTCGCCCGCGCTGAATACCGGCATGAACCTGCCGGACGTCATTCTGTATCAGAATACGCAGGGTGAAAATGCGTCCCTCGCGCTCAACGGACGCATTGTGCCCATCAGCGATTATTCGGAATGGACGCCCCACTTCAACGCCATGGTGGAAAAACTGGGTCTGCAGGAGGAAGTGGATCAGCTCAAGCTGCAGGACGGCAAGCGCTATTTCATGCCGCAGCTTTTCGACAAGCCCTTCTATGACGGCGGCCTGATTATGCGCCAGGACTATCTGGAGCAGAAAGGCTTTGACGCGCCGAAGACGTTTGACGACCTCTACGAGATTCTCAAGGCGTATAAGGAAGACTATCCCGATTCGTATCCTCTGACGCATCTGGTGGCGCCCTATGTCACCTACCGCATGACCATGCCGTCCTGGGGCGTCAGCTTTGGCAAGAGCTCCTCTTCCGGCACGGGCGCGCTGAGCTACGATTATGAAAAGGGCGAATACTTCACGGGCGCTATCAGCGACCAGGCCCGCGAGTATCTGCGCTTCATCCATAAGCTGTACGCCGAAGGACTGCTGGATCCGGAGCAGGCGGCCCCCATCGACAACGATACCTGGGCCACCAAGATGGCGACCGGCGCTTCCATGGCCACCTACGCATACTACGACCAGATCGGCGGCGTGGAGCATGCCAGCGAAATCGAAGGCTTCAAGCTGCAGATGTATCCGTCCCTGGAGGGCCCGGCCGGCGCTCACCACCAGCCCAAGTCCAAGACCGGCAAGGGTATCCTGTTCCCCATCGAGACGGCTTCGCGCCCCGACTTTGAACAGCTGGTGCGCGCCATTGACGAAATGTTCTTCTCCGAGGAATGCTCCACCATCTGGTGCCTCGGCGTGGAAGGCGTCACCTACACGATGGACGGGGATACCATCGTATATCCCGAAGAGATTACCTCCTCGCCCGACGGCATCTATAAGACGCTGCAGGTCAAGTACGGCTGCGGCGCGGACCCGCTGCAGCTGGTATGGATTAACGAGCGCGAGATGACCAAGTATGACGAAAACTACGCCCAGATTAACAAGACCGTAGCCGCAATGGAAGGCGGCAACGTCATCCAGTCCATTCCGCCCACCCCGCTGTTTGACGACTGGACGGCCGAAGACGCCAACTCCCTGCAGACGCCGCTGGCGGACAGCATCTGGATTTGGATGGATGCCTTCGTAACCGGCGCGAAGAGCCTGGAGACGGACTGGGACGAATATGTCAACGAGATGAAAGCTCTGCAGATTGACGAGCTTTGCGCTCTGTACAACGAGCATCTCCCGAAGTAATCCTGCCGCCCCGGGGCTGGCAAACCGTGGGACGGGCCCTGCGCCCGTCCCGCTTTTCGATACCAAACCGCACATGGCAAGGAGGAAGGGTCCATGACGAAGAATGCTCCGGCCGGCGTGTCCATTCAACGCAACAGCATGCTGCGCCGATACATGAGGCGGCACTGGGTTCTCTACGCAATGCTTTTGCTTCCTGTGCTATACTATATCATTTTCAAGTATGTCCCCATGGTGGGCAATGTGCTGGCCTTCCGGCGATACCGGCCCGGCATGAGTCCGTTTGGCACGGAATGGACCATGCGCTATTTTGAACGCTTTTTGCGCGATCCGATGTTCTGGCGCGCGTTTCGAAATACGCTGGTCATTTCGGTGTTCAACATTCTGGTGAACTTCCCGATTCCCATCATTTTTGCCATCCTGCTCAACGAGGTGCGCATCAAGCCGTTCCAGAAATTTGTGCAGACCGTTTCCTATGTCCCGCGCTTTGTTTCCACCGTGGTCGTCATCGCCATCCTCAACGAGCTGCTTTCCCCCAGCTCCGGCCTGGTCAACCGCCTCCTGGAAAGCCTGGGCATGGAAGTCATCTACTTTATGAATGAGCCGGAATGGTTCCGCCCCGTCTATATTCTCTCCGAAACATGGCAGTTTACCGGCTGGACGGCCATCATTTACCTGGCCGCCATCACCTCCATCAGCCCGGACTTGTTCGAAGCGGCAGAAATCGACGGCGCAGGCCGTCTGCAGCGCATCTGGTACGTCACCGTTCCCTGCATTCTTCCTACCATCGCCGTGATGCTGATTATCAACGTAGGGCACATGCTGCGCCTGGGCTTTGAAAAGGTGCTGCTTATGTACACGCCGGCCAATTCCTCGGTCAGCGATATTATCGATACGCTCGTATACCGCACGGGTTTGCAATCCCAGAACTACTCCTATGCTACGGCGGTCGGCCTGTTCAGCGGCCTGATTGGCCTGGTTCTGGTGATTTCGGCGAACACTGCCAGCAAAAAGCTGACCGGCGAGAGCATCTATTGAAAGGAGTGCGTAGCGTATGAAGAGACGATCCATCGGGGCGGGCAATCTTCTCTTTGACGTTTTTGTCTACCTGGTCATGTTTTTTGTGCTGTTCTGCTGCCTGGTGCCGTTTTTATACATGCTGGCGGTTTCCTTTTCCGGCCGGAAACCGCTGGTCAACGGCGAAGTGTTTCTCTGGCCCAAAGAGTTTACGCTGGATTCCTATAAGCAGATTTTTACCTACCCGAACTTTTTCCGCGCCTATGGCAATACGTTCCTGTATGCCATTGCCGGCACGGCCATCGCCTTGGTGATGACAAGCCTGATGGCCTACCCGCTGTCGAAAAAGAACCTGTGGGGAAACCGGTTTTTTACAAAAATGGTCGTAGTCACCATGTTCTTTTCCGGCGGCCTGATTCCGAACTACCTGCTCATCAATACGCTGCGCCTGGCCGGCACCCGATTCGCCATACTCATCCCCTTCGCCATCAATTCCTTCAACCTGATTATCCTCATTAACTTTTTCCGCAGCATACCCGAGGAAATCGAAGAGGCGGCGCTGATTGACGGGTTGGGCTATTTCAGCATCCTGTGGCGTATCGTCATGCCCCTTTCCACGGCGGCCGTCGCCACCATCGGGCTGTATTACGCCGTGTTCTTCTGGAACGACTGGTTCAACAGCCTGCTGTATCTGCGCAGCGACCAATACCCCGTGATGATGATTCTGCGCAATATCGTCAATGGCACCATGGTTATCGGCACGGGCGAGGGCGCGTCGGAAAAGACCACCATCGCCATCTCCATCAAATCGGCCGTCATTATCACGTCCACGGTGCCCATCGTCGTGGTGTATCCCTTCCTGCAGCGTTTCTTTGTCAAGGGCATCACCATCGGCGGCGTCAAGGGCTGACAGACCCTGCGCGCTTATGCGCGCCCTGCCCCGGGCACGACCGGGGCGCAGGCATTCGGAAACCTTCCGAAAAACGGCCCGTATTCCCCGCGCGGTGCGGCGATACGGGCCGTCCGTTGTTTTTTCGCCCCTATTTTCCTACGCAGAAATGGCGGAATACCGCGTCGACAATCTGTTCCTCCGCGTTTTCTCCGGTGATTTCGCCCAGCGCCGCGAGCGCTTCGCGCGCGTCCACCGCCGCAAAATCCACCGGCAGCCCCGCTTCCAGCGCCCCGGCCATCTCGTCCAGGAAGCCTGCCGCGCGCTGCGCCGCCTCCACATGGCGCGCCTGGGTCAGCAGCGCGCCGTCCTGCCGGGTGGTGGCCGTCATGGCGCGCAGCGCGTCGCGCAGGGCGTCGATGCCCTCGCCGGTCAGCGCCGACACGGCGAGGCCCTCGGGAAGCCCTTCCGCCTGCGGCAGGTCGCATTTGTTCAAAAGCACCAGCCGGGCCTGCCGCTGCGTTTGGGCCAGGAGTTCCCGTTCCCGCGCATCCGGCGCACGCGTGCCGTCCAGCACCAGCAGCAGCACATCGGCCGCCTCCGCCGCCTCCCGGGCGCGCGCAACCCCGATGGCTTCCGCCTCGCCCTCCGTCTCGCGCAGGCCGGCCGTGTCCGTCAGATGTACGCGCACGCCGTCCAGAAACAGGCTGCCGCGCACCGCGTCGCGCGTCGTGCCGGGCTGCGCGGTGACAATCGCGCGCGCTTCGCCCAGCAGGGCGTTGAGCAGCGAGCTTTTGCCGACGTTGGGCGCGCCGCACAGCACGACGTTGAGCCCCTGCTCCAGCACGCGGCCCCGCCGCGCATCGCACGCAGCGCGCAGCGCGGCCGCCAGCTCCTTCGCCTGGGCGCACAGCGCGCGCGCCGTCGGCGCTTCCTCGATTTCGTCGGGAAAATCCGTGCAGGCGGCGATTTCCGAAAGCATGGCGTTGAGGCGGTCGCAGGCCGCATGCACGCCGCGCGACACCGAGCCCTCCATTTGCCGCAGCGCCTCGCGCGCCGCGGCTTCCCCCTGCGCGCCAATCAGCCGCATGGCCGCCTCGGCCTGCGCCAGGTCAATGCGCCCGTTTTCAAAGGCGCGCCGCGTAAACTCCCCTGGCTGCGCCGGCCGCGCGCCCAGGGCGAGCGCCGCCTCCAGCACGTTCCGGCAGACCACCTCGCCGCCGTGACACTGGATTTCCGCAACGTCCTGGCGCGTGTAGGAGCGCGGCGCGCGCATCAGCACGGCCATCGCTTCATCCAGCGTCCTGCCCGCATGGCGCAGGCGGCAATAGTACAGGCGATGGCTTTCCCAGCGCGCGCGCCCGCACAGCGCGGTAAGGATGCGTTCGGCCTCCGGGCCGCTCAGGCGCAGAATGGCGATGCCTCCGACGCCGGGCGGCGTGGCAATGGCGGCGATGGTGTCCTGCGCGCGCATCAGACGTTGAAGCGGAACAGCGTAATGTCGCCGTCCTTCATGACATAATCGCGCCCTTCCGAGCGGACCAGGCCCTGCTCTCGGCAGACGGTCATGCTGCCTTTTTCCATCAGGGTCTGATAGGGAACGACTTCCGCGCGGATAAAGCCGCGCTCAAAATCCGTATGAATTTTGCCTGCCGCCTGCGGAGCCCGGGTGCCCTGGCGGATGGTCCACGCGCGCACCTCGTCCGGCCCGACCGTCAGGAACGAAATCAGCCCCAGCAGCGCATAGCTTCGCTCCACCAGCCGTTCCAGCCCCGAGCGCTCGATGCCGAGGTCCTGCAGGAATTCGGCCTTTTCTTCCGGCTCCAGCTGCGCGATTTCCTCTTCGACGCGCGCGGAAATGACCAGCACCTCGCTGCCCTCGCGCGCGGCCAGCGCCTTGACGGCGGCGACGCCCGGAATGTCGTCCTCCGGGATGCCCAGCATGTCTTCGCCGATGTTGGCGGCGTAAAGCGTGGGCTTGGTGGTCAGCAAAAACCAGTCGCGCACAATGTCCTGCTGCTCCTCGTTGAGCGGGCAGGTTCGCGCGGGGTGTTCCTCCTGCAGGTGCCGCGCCAGCAGGTCCGCGGTCTCCGCCTCCAGCGCATACCGCTTGTCCCCGGACTTTATCATTTTGCGCGCGCGCTCGCCCCTGCGCGTGACGGTATCCAGGTCGGCCAGGATGAGTTCCAGGTTGACCACGGAAATATCCTCCGCCGGGTCGATGCGGCCGCTGACGTGCACGATGTTTTCGTCCTCGAAGCAGCGCACCACATGCACGATGGCGTCCACCTCGCGAATATGCGACAGAAACTTGTTCCCCAGGCCCTCGCCGCGGCTCGCGCCCTTGACGAGCCCCGCGATGTCCACAAATTCCACCACGGCCGGCGTCGTTTTTTTCGGCCGGTACATTTCCGTCAGCCGGTCCAGCCGCGCATCCGGTACCGGCACGACGCCCGTATTGGGCTCAATCGTACAGAAAGGATAGTTTGCCGCCTCGGCACCGGCCTGCGTAATGGCGTTAAACAGCGTGCTTTTGCCCACGTTGGGCAGGCCCACGACGCCCAGTTTCATAGCGTGCGCCCCTCTCGCGTAGTTTGTCGCTTCATTATACGCGACCGCGCGGAGGATGTAAAGACCGCCCCGCCGGCAAAACCGCCGCCTGGCGGCCCGCCGCATTGACGCGCCGCGCGCCCCGCGCTATACTGAACCCGGAAGCAGGGGGAATGGCATGAAACGCACGCTTTGCATACAGGGAAAACCCATGGAATATACGCTCGTCCAACAGAACCGGTGCAGCGTCCGCTTCAGCGCCCTGCCCGGCGGCCGCACCCGGGTCTATGCGCCCAGGGACATGCGCCTGAAGGACGTGGACGCCCTGGTGCGGGCGCGGGCCGAGGACATCGGCCGGCTGCACGCCGCGCTCGGGGAGGCAGAGCGCGCGCGAAGGGAGGCGCACCCCATGGCCGAAGGCAGCGTCGTGCGCCTGGGCGGGCAGGCCTATACGCTGCGCTTTGAGGAAGGCGCGCGCGGCGGCGTGCGCGAGGCGGAGGACGGCGTCCTGCTCCTGACGGCGCCGTCGGGCGCGGAGGAGGAAGCGCGGCGGGACATCCTTCGCGCCTACTGCATCGAGCGGGCGCGCGCGCAGATGCTGCGGCGGCTGGAGGCGTTTGCGCCGCGCATCGGCCGCAGCCCGCAGCGCGTGAGCATCCGGGAACAGAAAACCCGCTGGGGCAGCTGCACCGGCGGGGGACATATCAGCCTGAACTGGAAGCTCATCACCGCGCCGCCGGAGGCCCTGGACTATGTGGTCATCCACGAGCTTTGCCATCTGCTGGTCCTGAACCACTCGCCGCGTTTCTGGCAGCTGGTCGAAGCGCAGATGCCGGAGTACACCTACTGGCGCACCTGGCTGCGACGCTACGGAGATACGCTGGGCGTATAGGGCAGGCTACGCCTCCTCCAACGCCTCCCAGGTCTCGTAGAGCCTGTCCAGCGCGGCCTGTGCGGCGCGCAGGGCGAGGGCCGCTTCCTTCGCGCGGGCCGGATCGCTGTACACCTCCGGCAGCCCCAGCGCCGCCTCCCGCGCCGCCAGCTCCTTCTCGGCGTCCTCGATGGCCTGCTCAATCTGCGCCGTGCGCGCCCTCTTTTCCTTTTCGGCCAGCCGCGCCTGACGGTCGCGCTTTTTTTCCTTTTCGATGGCCGTGCGCGTTCTGTGCGCCTCGGCCTCGGTATCGCCCTGGCTTTCCTGGCGCTTTTTTTCCAGATAGTCGTCATAGTTGCCCAGGTAGAGCGACACGCCGTCCGGGCGCATCTCCAGCACATGGTCGGCCAGGCGGTTGATAAAGTATCGGTCATGCGAGACGAAAAAGAGCGTGCCTGGGAAGCCTTCCAGCGCCTGTTCGAGCACCTCGCGCGAATCCATGTCCAGATGGTTGGTCGGCTCGTCCAGCAGCAGGAAATTATCCTTTTGCAGCATCAGCCGCGTCAGCGCCACGCGGCCGCGTTCTCCGCCGGAAAGCGTGCGAATGGGCTGGAAGACGTCGTCGCCGGTGAAGAGAAAGCATCCCAGAATGGTGCGCAGGTCGCTCTGCTCCATCTGCGGAAAATCGTCCCACAGCTCGTCCAGCACGGTCTTTTCCGGATGAAGCCGCTGCTGGTGCTGGTCGTAATAGCCGATATCCACGTTGGCGCCGTAGCGCACGGTGCCCGCATCGGCCGTTTCTTCTTTTACAATGATTTTCAGCAGCGTGGATTTGCCCACGCCGTTGGGGCCGAGCAGCGCCACGCGGTCGCCCGCGCGGATGTGCAGATTCAGCCCCGCAAACAGCGTCCGTCCCTCAAACCCCTTGGCAACGTCGCGCAGCATCAGCACGTCCTCGCCCGTGCGGCGGCGCGCGGTAAACGCGAAG
>DVFI01000142.1 GCA_018713305.1 Candidatus Avichristensenella intestinipullorum | reverse complement strand
GTAAACGCGAAGCGCACCTGCCGCTCCTCCTGCGGGCGCTCCAGCAATTCCATTTTTTCCAGCACCTTTTCGCGCGAGCGGGCCCGTTTGAGAGACTTTTCCCGGTTGTAGGACTTCAGCCGGTCGATGATGGCCTGCTGGCGGGCGATTTCCCGGCGCTGCTGCTCGTATGCGCGCTGGCGCGTTTCGAAGCGCTCGGCCCGCAGGCGCAGGTAGCGCGTATAATTGCCCTCGTATTGTTCGATTTGGCCGAAGAGCAGCTCCGCCACATCCGTACAGACCGCGTCCAGAAAGTACCGGTCATGCGAAACGATGAGGACGGCGCCCCGATAGCCCTGCAAATACCCTTCCAGCCAGCCCAACGCTTCCAAATCCAGATGGTTGGTCGGCTCGTCCAGCAGCAGCACGTCCGGCTTTTGCAGCAGGAGCCTGGCCAGGCACAGCCGCGTGCGCTCCCCGCCGGAGAGCACGTCCGCCGGCTGGTCCCACTGCGCGCGCGTGAAGCCAAGGCCGGACAGCACGCCCTGGATGGCCGAACGCCAGGCATAGCCTTCCGCCTTTTCAAACGCGTCGGTCAGGCTGGCGTAGCGCTGGGACAGGCGCGCGAACGCCGCTTCGTCCCCGTGCCGTTCCGCCATTTCCTCCTCCAGCGCGCGCAGGCGGGCTTCCATTTCATGGATATCGGCAAACACGTCCTCCAGCGTTTCCCAGACGGTCTTCCCGCCCATGGCCATATCCTGCTGGGCCAGGTACCCCAGCCGCGTACCGCGCGCCATCGTGACGGACCCGCCGTCCGTGCTTTCCAGGCCGGCAATGATTTTCAGCAGCGTCGATTTCCCGCTGCCGTTCACGCCCACCAGGCCCATGCGCCGCCCGTCCTGCAGCACCAGGGACGCGCCGCAGAGCACTTCGCTGACGCCGAACGCTTTTTGCACATTCTGTACTGACAAAACAATCATAGCATTTTATTATACCATGCCGCATTCCCGCAGGCAACCTTGCGCTGCGCTTTCCGGAGGCGCTGGAGAAAATTTGCAAAAATCGCTTCCGGACATGAACTATTTTCGGGGCTGGACCGTCTATATTCATAGTGAAAAGGCAATTTGAAGCATTGGAGGGATTTGCTTGAAGCGATATTTATCCATTTTGCTGGCGGCGGTCATGCTCTGTTCCTGCCTGCCGGCGCTGGCGGAAGGAGGGACACATTCCGTCTCCTTTGACCGGAGCGAGGCAGAACTGCACGTAGGCGACGAGCTTACGCTTACGCTCACGCAGACGGGCGGCTCGGTGGAGCCACAGTACTCGGTCAGCGACGGGACGCTGCTGGAAATCACCAGCGGCTCGTCCGGCTGCACGGTCAAATGCCTGGCCGTGGGCAATGGGACGGCCACTGTGACCGCAACGGCAGGCACGGCTACGGCCACCTGCACGCTGACCCTGAAGGAAGCGCAGCTGGAGCCCCGAACGATGCGCGGACTCCATTTTACCTCCACGCCCTCCACGCTGGAGATAGGGCAGACCTATAATCTGCAGCCCGTCGACGACAGCGGCGCGACCGTTTCCCATGCAGATATTACCTGGACTTACAGCGCTGCAGGCGTGGTGTCCATGTGGGAAACCACCATCAAGGGCGAAAGCGCCGGCCAAGTCACGGTAACCGGTACGCTGACGGACGGTTCCAGCGACAGCTGCACCGTCACCGTTCTTGCGCCCCCCGCGCCCGTGGAGTTTTCCATCAGCCACAACGCCACGCAATATCTGGCCGGCGAGATTTATCCCTTTACCGCGAAAGATGCCGGCGGCAATGTGCTCTCCGGCGTGACGCTGACTTCTTCCAATACAGGCGTCGTGTCCATTGACGGGACGAATCTGGTGACCCATGCCGGCGGCACGGCCACGATTACCGCCACGCTCGGCTCCGTCTCGCATTCGCTGGACGTCACCGTGTCGGCCGCGCCGACCGCCATTTCGCTGGTGGATGAGATTGAAATGAAGGTGGGCGAGACCTACCAGGTGCAGCCCACGCTGCAGCCGTCGGGCGCCGCGACGCGCTTCAGCTACACCGTCGCCTCTTCCAACGGCGTCATCTCCTGCGACGGCAACGGCAAAATTACGGCCAACAAGGCGGGCACGGGCATTCTGCGCGTGCGCACGCACAACGGGCTGGAGGATACCCTCTACGTCTATGTGACCTCGGCAACCAGCGCGTATACGGTTTCCATTGTCAATCCCCGCATCGCCGTCAGTGAAAAGACCCAGATTGTCATCCGCGGCCCTGGCGGGGTGGAAACGGCCCAGAGATATGCCAGCGGCAACCTCCGCGTGGCATCGGTGGACAGCACGGGCGCCGTCACCGGCATCGGCGTAGGCACGACCACCATTACCTGTCTGCTGACAAACGGCCTGAGCTATGAGGTGTCCGTCGAGGTGTACGCCTATCCCAGCAGCATCAGCGCCTATCCGCAGTCCTCCACCATTGGCGTGGGCGGAACGACCACCATTGTCGTCACGTCCGACGTGCCGGGCACGTTCCCCTATACCACCACGTCCGACAATACCGCCGTCGTGCGCGTGGACAGCAGCGATCCGTCCCTGCTGCACGGCGTTTCCGCCGGCACGGCGACCATTACCGTCACCTCGGTCAACGGCAAGAAGGCCTCCTTCCAGATAACGGTTTCCGGCAGCGCCGTGATTGGCACCGCGACCGTCACCACGTCGTCCGGCAGCCTGAACCTGCGCGAGAGCGCCTCGCTGTATTCCCGCGTGATTCGCACCATTCCGCGCGGCGCGACCGTGGACGTTCTTAGCCGGGATACCTCCTGGAGCCGCGTGCGCTATGCCGGCAGCGAAGGCTATGTGCTCAACCAGTATTTGACGTTCCAGACTTCGCCCACGCCCACGCCCGGCACGGGCACCTCCATGGCGCGCGTGACCACGGCCTCGGGCAGCCTGAACCTGCGCGAGTATGCTTCCACCAGCGCCCGTGTGCTCGTGCGCATCCCGCAGTATGCCTACGTCACCGTGTACAGCCGCGGCACGACCTGGTGCTACGTCAGCTACGGCGGCTATGCCGGCTATGTGATGACGGAGTTCCTGACCTTTGTCTCCGACTCCCCGACCCCCGCGCCCACGGGTTCCACCTCCGTGGCACAGGT
>DVFI01000141.1 GCA_018713305.1 Candidatus Avichristensenella intestinipullorum | reverse complement strand
GACCGGCGTGGGCAAGACGGAGCTCTGCCGCGCGCTGGGCGAGGCGCTGTTCGGGGACGAGAACGCCATGATTCGCATCGACATGAGCGAATACATGGAAAAGCATTCCGTTGCGCGGATGATTGGCTCGCCCCCGGGCTATGTGGGCTTTGAAGAAGGGGGACAGCTGACCGAAAAGGTGCGGCGCAAGCCCTACGCGGTCATTCTCCTGGACGAGGTGGAAAAGGCGCATCCGGACGTGTTCAACCTGCTGCTGCAAATGCTGGAGGACGGCCGCCTGACCGACTCCAAGGGCCGCGTGGTGGATTTCAAAAACACCATTGTGGTCATGACCAGCAACATCGGCGCGTCCACCATTGCCAATGAAAAGCGCATGGGCTTTGGCTCCGGCTCCATGGCCGCGCAGCAGAGCTACGCGGACATGAAGGCGCGGGTGCTTCAGGAGGTAAAAAACTTCCTGCGCCCGGAATTCCTGAACCGGCTGGACGAAACCATTGTGTTCCACGCCCTCACGCAGGAGGACGTGAACCAAATCGCGGCGCTCATGCTGCAGGCCGTGGCCGACCGGCTGCGCGAGCGGGGGATTGCGCTGCGCGTCACGCAGGACGCCGTCGCGCATCTGGCGCAGGCGGGCTACGACCCGGCGTTCGGCGCGCGGCCCCTGCGCCGGACGATTCAGCGCGCGGTCGAAGACGCCCTGTCGGAGGAAATCCTGGCGGGCAGCGTCCACTTGGGCGACGAGGTGGAGGCGTATGTCCAGGACGGCGAGCTGCGGTTCCGGCGCTGCGCCGCCCTGCCCGCGACGGTTTGAGCCGGGGCGCGGGGGAGCTCCGCGCTTTGCGGGCTGTCCGCCCGGAGCATGGGAAATTAGAAAATGATAAAAACCGCGCAATCCGCGCTGAAAACCTGCAAAGAGCACTTTCTCTTGACAAGCAATTGTTGTATAATGCTTTTTAGCCATGGGGAAAGGAAGTGCCCGGATGAAGGCAAAAGAAAAGCTGTCTCATTTTCAGCGCAAGGTGCGGAAACCTTCGCCCATGCCGTTTCTTGCGGCGGGGGT
Source organism: Candidatus Avichristensenella intestinipullorum (assembly GCA_018713305.1). Lineage (GTDB taxonomy): Bacteria > Bacillota > Clostridia > Christensenellales > Aristaeellaceae > Avichristensenella > Avichristensenella intestinipullorum. Next base: position 3,417 of record DVFI01000141.1, on the reverse strand, counting down.
CGCTCTGCTGCTGGTCGGATGGAGCAGCGAAATCAGCAGCCTTTGGGATTATATCAAGCTGTGCTTTGCCGGTCTGGCCGTGTTCTGGATTGCCCGCCTGATTTGGCCGGGGAAAAAGGTGGTCATCGACCTGCCGCCCGATACGGGAGACGCCCAGTGCGACGCGCTGCTGACCGAGGCGCGCGAGGCGCTTGCCGCCATCCGCAAAGCCAACGACGATATCGCCGACGCCGGAATCAGCGCCTGCATCGAGGGCATCGATTCGTCCTGCCGGGCCATCCTGAACAGGCTGGAAGAACAGCCCGCGCTGCACAGCCAGCTCCGCACGTTTCTGCGCTATTATCTGCCCACGACCCGCAAACTGCTGGAGGCGCGCGCGCAGATTGAGCGCGGCGGCGAGCAGGGAGACAACGCGCGGAAGGTGCGGGAGAGAACCGACCGCGTGCTCCCGGAAATCCGGCGCGCGTTTTCCCGCCAGCTCGAGGCGCTGGACAAGCACCGGTATCTGGACCTGCAGGTGGAGATGGACGTGCTGGAGGGCATGCTGAAATCGGACGATATCGGCGGCGCAGCCGGCGGCCAGACGGCCGGGTCGTAAGGCGGCGCGCGGCATGAAACGCCGCCGGACGCCAAGCATAGAGAGGAGAAGAGGAGAATGAGCGAAAAGAGCACCGTGGATGTTTTGAACGTCCGCCCCCCGCAGGACATCACGCTGAGCGATTTGCCCGAGCAGGACCAGCAGGCAGTGCGCGACTATGCAAAGACCATTGATATTTCCAACGCCGCCGAGGTATTGCAGTACGGCGCGGCCGCGCAGGAAAAGCTGACCGTTTTTGCCGATACCGCGCTGGCCAACGCCCGCAACAAGGACACGGGCGCGGTCGGAGAAACGCTGGGCGATTTGGTGACGCAGCTCAACGGCTTTACCGCGGACGGCGGAAAGCCCAAGGGCCTGCTCGGCTTTTTCCGCCGCGGCGCCAGCCAGCTGGCCACGCTGAAAGCGCGCTATGACAAGGTCAGCGTGTCCGTGGAGCAGGTGTCCGCCACGCTGGAAGATCACCGCGTGGGGCTGCTGAAGGATATCGCGATGCTCGACCGCCTCTATGACGAAAACGTTGCGTATTACCGCCAGCTGTGCTTCTACATTGTGGCCGGCAAGGAAAAGATTCAGGCCATGCGTGAGGGCGAGCTGGTTCAGCTCAACGAGAAGGCGGCCTCTACCGGCGACCCGGCGGACGCGCAGGTCGCCAGCGACATGGCGGCGGCCATCGACCGCTTCGAGAAAAAAATCCACGACCTGGAGCTGACCCGCCAAATCAGCATTCAGATGGCCCCGCAGATTCGCCTGCTTCAGAACAACGACTCCCTGATGGCCGACAAGATTCATTCCGCCCTGGTCAACACCCTGCCGCTGTGGAAGAGCCAGATGGTGCTGGCGCTGGGCCTGGAGAACTCCCGCGCCGCCATCGAAGCGCAGCGCGCCGTGACCGATGCGACCAACCGGATGCTGTTGCAAAACGCCGAGACGCTCAAGCAGGGGACAGTGGAAACGGCGCGGGCGGCCGAGCGCGGCGTGGTGGATATTGAAACCCTCGCGCAGACCAATCAGCGCCTGATTGAAAGCCTGACCGAGGTGGAAACGATTCAGCGCGAGGGCCGCGCCCAGCGCGCGCAGGCGGAAACGCGCCTGCGGGAGATGGAGGACCAGCTCAAGCAGAAGCTGCTGGAAATGCGCGACCGCGAGCGCGCCGTTCCGACGCAGCAGGCGTAACGCGGAGGCCGTCGCATGTTCAAACTTCTCAAGAAAGTGCCGATTCCCGCGGCCGTCGCCTTTATGGTCGTCTGCCTCCTGCTGGGTGTGGCAAAGGGGAACCAGAACGCGCTGGACGCAGCGCTGGCCGACGCGGAGGCGTATCTGCCCGAGATTCAGGAGCTCATCGGCGACCGCGTGCAGAGCGCGGCCAACCTGCTGGTGCTCTGCGACCGTTACGCGGCGGACGAGCCATGGACGGAGGCGCTGTCCACCGTGCGCGACAGCCTGGTATACGCCCAGAAACCGTCCGACATCATCCGCGCCAACGACCAGCTCACCTTTACCGCGCAGGCGGCCAGCGAAGCCCTGACGCCGCTGGTCACGGAGCAGGACATGCGCCTCCTGACCGGCGTGATGGATACCCTGGCAAGCGATCAGGGCATCCTCGAGCGCGTTATCGGAGCCTATAACGAAGCGTTGCAGGAGGCGGAGGCGGTCTATGCCGTTTTGCCCACCCGCATGCTGCTGAGCATGCCGGAGGCCTTCCAATGAGGCCGGCCGTGCGCGGAGGCGCTTTGTGCCTGCTGCTGGCGCTGCTGTGCGCGCCCTGGGCGCTCGCAGATATCCCGCAGAGCCCGGCAGAGGCGTTTTATGTCAACGATTTTGCCAACGTCATCGACGCCTCGGACGAGGAGCGCATGCTCGCCCTGGGCGCGGCGCTGGAGGACGAAACCACGGCGCAGGCCGTCGTGGTGACGGTGGATTTCCTGGACGGCATGACGATTGAGGACTATGCATACGAGCTGTTCAACCTGTGGGGCATCGGACAGGAGGATGCAAACAACGGCGTGCTGCTCCTGCTTTCGCTGGGCGAGCGGGAAATCCGGGCGGAAATCGGCGAGGGCCTGGAAGAGAAGCTGACCCCATCCGCGGCGATGCGCATCGTGGACGATTATGCCATGGATGCGCTGCGCGAGGACGACTATTCCACCGGCCTGCGGGCCGCCTACGAGGCGCTGTGCGCGCAGCTGGCCTCGATATACGGCGTGAGCCTGGACGGCGCGGCGCAGGAATACGCCGGCTCATACGCGGGGGACGGCGCCTATGTTGCTGGCTATCCATATGAAGACGAAGGGGGATTTGACCTGATGGATATCGTCGTTGCCGTCGTTATTCTGGCGGTCATTCTGGCCATCGTCGGCGCCGCGAGCCGCGCGCGCCACGGCGCTGCGCCGGGCTGCCTGTTTGGCTGGATGCTGGGCCGCGCTTCGCGTCCCGGGCATCGCCGGCCGCCCCGCCGCCCGGACCGGGAGGCTTCGGCGGGCCGCGGCCGCCGCGCGGGCCGCGCCATTTCGGCGGCGGCTTCGGCGGCTTTGGAGGCTTTGGCGGCGGCAGGCCGGGCGGAGGCGGAGGATTCCGCGGTCCCCGCGGAGGCGGCGGCGGCAGGTCGCGCGGCGCGGGCGGCTCGCGAAAATTCTGACGACATCCTGGCGACAAAGGCCGGCGCAGCGGAAAACCTTGCTGCGCAAGGCTTCAGACCGTCGACAAGTCGACGGTCTTTCGCTGCAAGGCTGTTTCTCAGCCTTGCAGCGAAGGGAACATCATGTTCCTGTGCGCGAAGCGCACGGGCGGAACATGATAGCGGAAGCGGCTTGCAGCCGCTC
>DVFI01000140.1 GCA_018713305.1 Candidatus Avichristensenella intestinipullorum | reverse complement strand
GTGCGCGAAGCGCACGGCCGGAACATGATAGCGGAAGCGGCTTGCAGCCGCTCCTGGCGGCGTACACGCCGCCGCTGCGGATGAGATAGGAAGGGGCTGGCCGCCCCTTCCTGCATCCCCGCAGAAGTGTGATATGCTGAACCTTGCGCGAAGGAGACATCATGTTCCTGTGCGCGATGGTCAGCGGAACTCCGTCCTCTGAATGATTTCGTCCTGAATGGATTTGGACAGGTCGTTGAAAAAGGCGCTGTATCCCGACACGCGGACAATCAGGTCCTGGTGTTCCTGCGGACGGCGCTGCGCGTCCAGGAGCGTCTCCCTGTCCACGACGTTACACTGCATTTCCATCCCGCCCAGGGCAAAGTACCCTTCAACGAGCGCGCGAAAAGCCGCCCGGTGCGCAGCGGTGTCAAAATAAGCGGGCGCGAATTTGTAATCCAGCACCATGCCGTTCCCGAAGGTTGTATGGTCCAGGCAGGTCGCGGAAACCGCGACGGCCGTCGGGCCGTTTTTTTCACAGCCCTGTACGGGCGACATGCTGTTGGCCAACGGCGCGCCCGCCAGGCGCCCGTCCGGCAGCGCGCCGGTCTGCGCGCCGAAGGTCGCCTGCGCCCAAACGGAATAGTATCCCATCTGGTACCGTCCTCCCCGGCAGTTTCGGCGTTCCGCCACATATGCCTGCAGCGCCTGCGCGACATCGCGAAGTATGGCCTCGGAATCTCCGTATCCGTTTCCATAGCGCCGTACGCTCCGCGCGAGCGCCGCCCGTTCGTTCTCATAGCCCTCAAAGTTTGCCGCGACCATGCGCCCGAGCTCCTCCAGCGAAAAGCGCTTCTGCTCAAAAACGCATTTGCGTATCGCCTGCAGGGAGTCCGCCAGGTTCGCCATGCCGGTATGGTTGATTGCCGTGTTGTTGTATCGCGTTCCGCCCGCCGTTACGTCCGTCTCCCTGGCGATACAGTCCGTCATCAGCGACGACAGGAACGGCAGCGGCCAGCGCTTCGGATAAAAAGCCTCGCAGACATCCAGGGCGTCCAGCATGTGGCCCAGCGTATTGCAAAACTCCGCCAGGAACCAGCGGTAAAACGCCTCATAGGTGGTGAAAGAGGACAGCGGGCGCGCCTCTTTTTGCGGGAATGCCATGCCGGTTTGCGTATCCACACCGCCGTTCAGGGCCACTTCCAGCATCTTCGCCCAGTTGACCCGCAGCCCTTCCGCATGGGAAAACTCCTTGCCCGGCGCGCAGATTTCCACGCAGCCAATCATGCCGTAGCGCATTGCGTCTTCCTTGGAAACGCCGACTTTCTGCTTGGCAGCCACGACCACCTCGTCGTTAAACAGCGCGGGAAAACCGGTTCCGCTCCGAATGGAGGCGACGACGTCCTCCCACAGCGAATCCGGCATGCACCGGTTCCACCGGAAGGTCAGCATGGGCTCGTCCTTATGCAGTTCCCTGCTGGCCCGCAGGCACATGCGGGTCACCGCGTCCGGCAAAAACCCGTCCCCCTGTTCGTTCCATCCGCCCAGGGTCATGTTTTGATAGGCCAGGCGGTTGTTCCCGACTCTGGCGAAGAAAGAACGGATAATCTCGTACGCTTCCGTCTCGTCCAGCGCTCCGCGCGCCACATCGCGCTGGTAGTAAGGCGTGACGTAGGCGTCAAAACGCCCGAAGGACAGGGAGCCTGACAGCTGTTCGCTGATGGCGATTTCATGCGTCAGCAGAATCAGCTGCACCGCCTCCAGAAAGCTGCGCGGCGGCTTGTCCGCAATCCATGCGCAAGTCTCCCCCATCCTTTCCAGGCGCCTTTGCCTGCCGGCATCGCCGGCGCATGCCGCCGCTTCTTTGCGCGCCAGCTCCGCGTACCGTCTGATATAGTCGACCGCCGCCCGCACCGATATCTCCGCCGCCTCGACAAATGCGCCGCCGGATTTGTGCTCCCGGATTTCCCGGAGAATGCCGCCATAGCCCTTTTCGAGCAGGCGGGGATAGTCCGCAATGACGTGCCCGCCAGGGTTTTTGCTGCAAAACCCGCTCTGGATATAGCGCAGAAACAGCGTCATCTCTTCCCGGTTGCAGGCGACGCCGGCCTCTTCCGCCTCCTCCATGACGCATTCCAGCTCCTCCTGCTCGTCAAACGGATGCGTATAGACATGGTCGCTGAACTGCAGCGCGCCGGCGAGCAAATCATCTTCCAGAAACACTTCCTTGCGCTGCAGATAGCGGCTGAAGGCCCATGCCAGACGCACGGCCCGCGGCTTGTCCCGGAATTCCTCCATGGCCGCGTCATAGAGCAGCCGCTTGAGCAGATAGTTGCGCCGCTTGGCCGGCGTCAACTGGATATAGCGGTAGTCTGTCGCCAGCGTATGGGCCCACTCCATGACAAGGTCCTCGTCCTCCAGCTGCATCTTGGCTGAGGACGGATATTCCGCGCCGTTTCGGAGGCGCTTTGCATACTTCATAGGGGTCACTCCTTATATGGTTCGCCTGCGGTTTCCGGCACATAGGCGCAATGCGCCGGCAGCCCCCGCGCCCGCGCGTCGAACAGCAGCGCGGACAATTCCTCCCGGGAAAACAGCTGCCGTGCGTCCGTATACGCTGCGGCCCCGAGCGAGGCGTACTTGCTCTCGCCCAGCCGATGGTATGGGAGAATGTCCAGGCGGTCCAGACGGTCCAGACCGGCAAGCCAATCCAGCATCCGCCGCCACTGCCCGTCGTGCGCATCGCGCAGATTCATGCCTTTTATCAGCGGAATCCGCACCCAAAGCGTCCGTCCGCACCCGGACAGCCGGCGCAGGTTCTCCAGAATCATGGCGTTTCCCCGCCCGGTCAGCCGGCGGTGCAACGGCTCCGAAAGCGCCTTGAAATCAAACAAAAACAGGCGCGTGTGCGGCAGGACCGTCTCAAAGGCGCGCCAGTCGACCAAACCGGCCGTATCCACCGCGGTATGCAGGCCGGCCTTCTCACAGCACGACAGCGCTTCCGCCAGCGCGTCCGCCTGAAGCAGGGGCTCCCCGCCGGAAAACGTGACGCCGCCGCCCGATGCGCGATAAAACGCCTCGTCTTGCAGCGCCTCGGCCGCCACCTCCTCCGTCGACATAGGCCGGCCCTTTCGCACAAGCGCTTCGGCCGGGCACACCCCGACACAGGCGCTGCAAGCCGTGCAGCGCTCCCGCAAAAACCGATGGTTTCCCGCCGCGTCCAGCGCATGCGCCGCATGCGGGCATGCAGCCGCGCACGCGCCGCAGCGAACGCACCGGGCCTCCAGAAACAGGATTTGCCTCTCCGGCGCAATTCCCTCCGGATTGTGGCACCAGAGACAGCGCAGATTGCAGCCCTTCAGGAAAAAGGTCGTTCGGATGCCGGGGCCATCGTCCGCCGAGAATCGCTGCACGTCGAAAACATGTAAGGCCATGATTCTCCGTCTCCTCCCGGACCTGTTTGCAATAGTATATATTGTAAGGCCTTTATTGTCAACTCAATCTGTCATTCGTTGTAAATTCTATTATATTCCGCTGCTAAATATTGGGTTATTTGCAAACTATTGTTTTGAAAATTTACAATAAAACGTTGACAATAGGGAGTGTCCATGGTATAGTTGGAACAAATCCAGGCGGCGCACTGCCGTCAATATTACAGCAAAGGAGTCGCACAGCATGAAAAAATGGTTGTCTCTTTTCCTTGTCATGGCGCTCTCTCTGAGCGTCTGCGCGCTTGCGCAGGCGGAAGAAGAGAAAATCTATGAGGGCGTGACCATCCAGTGGCAGCGCTATCCGGCCGGTGATTTGGAAGCGCAGACCGCATGGAACCAGTCGATTGTCGACGCATTCTATGAGGAGACCGGCTGCACGGTTGAGGTGGATATGGTCTCCTGGGAAGACGCCAATACCAAGGTACTCTCCGCCATCACGGCGGACGAAGGCCCGGATGTCGTGCAGATTATTGAAACGGCGGCCGGCCAAATCTATTCGTCCGGCGCGTTCGTGGCGCTGGATGAGTATATCGACAAGTTTGGCGGCTATGACGCCTATCTCCAGGCGGGACTGGACTACGGCACCTACGACGGCGTGCTCTACGGTCTGCCCTGGGGCGGCGATACGCGCCTGTACTACACGCGCCAGTCCGTGCTGGATGCCGCGGGCATCGAGAGCATTCCGGACGACTGGACCTGGTCCGATTTCCTGGACGTTCTGGATAAAATCAAGGCAGCCGGGTATGAGGCGCCTTTTGCCACCATGGGCAGCATCAGCACGGACGTGAGCTTCTACTACTATTATACGCTCATCAGCAACGGCGGAAACATCATCAGCGAGGACAACACGACGGCCCTGTTTGACAGCGAAGAAGCCCGTCAGACGCTCAAGCAGATTGCAGACCTGGTTGTCGACGGCTACATGCCCGCTTCCTTTGCCGAGCTGTCGGAGGATACGCTGACCGCCGCGTTCATCAACGGCGACGTGCAGATGGTTCCCCTGTCCTCCGGTCAGGTCGCGGCGGCCGCCGCAGCCGGCGTAGACGATATCGTGGCGCTGTATCCGCCGCGCGGTGAAGACGGCACCTACGGCGGCATCATGTGCATTTCGCTGATGAGCGTGCCGGCCTATAGCGAGCATCAGGATGCGGCCATGGATTTCCTCGCCTTCCTCAACAGCAAGGAATGGCAGGTCTCCTACAACGCCTATTGCAGCTGGATTCCCGGACGCCACGACGCCGGCCAGGACGAAGCGTTCTCCGAGGGATGGAGCCCCGCGCTGGTGAACGGCATGGCGCAGGCGACCTCCTTCATGCCCGGCAACGTGCATACCGTGGCCATCAACTCGATGATGGTGGAAGAGCTTGCCAACTTCTACGCCTCTCTCTCGGACAACGCCTACACCGACGAGGAAATCGACGAATGCCTCAACCGGATGCAGACGCTTGCGCAGGCAGAGTTGGACAGCTAATCGCCCGAACCGTATCGGACGCGGAGGCGACCCCGCCACGGGCCTGCCTTCGCGTCCGGCCTTTTGATGATAAGGATGAATTGCTATGAAACGCCAAATCCGTCAGAGGAGCCTGCGCAAGCGGAGCCGGGATACCCTGCCCTACCGCCTCATCCTGCCGGCGGCGATTGCCATGCTTCTGATTCATTTTTTGCCCACCGTCATCGGCGTCGTCATGAGCTTTACCGATTTTTCCTCGTCCGCCCTGCGCGACTGGAGCAAAGCGGAGTTTGTCGGCCTGGACAACTATGCCGACATTCTCTTTGGAAATCCCATCCAGACGGAAAAATTCCTTCAGTCCGCCCTGGCGTCGCTGGTCTACGCGGTGTGCAGCATCGTGGGCATCTACCTGGTCGGTTTGCTTGCCGCGCTCCTTCTGAACGGAAAGGAGAAGTGGCTCAAGCCGCTGCGCGGCATTTTTCTGATAAGCTGGGTTGTGCCCAGCGTTGTGTCCGTGTTTATCTGGACCTCCATTTTTTCCTACGACTATGGGCCGCTGAATTATCTGCTGGTCAAATTCGGCATTACCGAGGAAAAGGTCTATTGGCTCATCGGCGACCTTGCATGGCTGCCGCCAATTGTCGCAAACATCTGGAAAGCCTGGCCCTTCGCCTTCATTTCGCTGTTGGCGGGTTTGCAGAGCATTCCGGATTCGCTGTATGAATCGGCGCAGGTGGACGGCGCGGGCGTCTTCAGCAGCTTTCGAAACATTACCATGCCTTCGCTCTATCCCGTCTCGCGCGTCATCATCATGCTGCTCATCGTCTGGACGGCGCTGGACTTTAATACAACCTACGTGATGTACAACTATTCGCCGCCGACCAGCGCCAACGTCCTGCCGGTATACATCTATAACGTCAGTTTCCGGTCCTGGAAGTTTGGCTCGGGCGCCGCAATGTCCACGCTGCTGATGCTTGTCATGGCCGTCGTCTGCCTCATTTACCTGCGCGTTTGCGTGGACAACGAAAAACAATAGAAAGGGGGTGTCTTCGTGCGAAAAAAGAAATGGGGCTGGAAGCTCGTCAGATTCTCCCTGATTGCGCTGTATCTGATGTTTATTATCCTGCCGCTGCTGTGGATGGTGGGCATGTCGCTCAAGTCCTATGCCGAACAGTATACCCAGGATATCACGCTCTTTCCCATAGACCCGTCCTGGAGCAACTATGTCCGCATATGGGACGCGATTCCGCTTGCGCGGTATCTGAAAAACTCGCTGGTCATCAGCATATGCACCATGGTGGTTTGCCTGGCCGTGTCGATTTTCGCCGCGTATGCCATGAGCAAATTCCGCTTTCGGGGCCGCACGTTTTTCAGCACGGCTGCGCTGTTTACGCAGCTGATGCC
>DVFI01000139.1 GCA_018713305.1 Candidatus Avichristensenella intestinipullorum | reverse complement strand
GACGAGGACGAGGACGACGACGAGGACCTCATCGAGTGCGAGTGCCCGCACTGCGGCAATACCATTTACTTCGACGCGGAGTCCTTCGACCTGGCGGACGACCACAGCTGTCCCAACTGCGGCAAACCGCTCTTTGACGAGTCCGAAGAGGGAGACGAGGGCGAGGACGGAGACAAATAAAGAACGGGCAAAGGAACTTTGGGCCGCTTCCGACGAAGCGGCCGACCGTCGACAAAGCCTTGTCGACGGTTTTTCGCTGCAAGGCTGTTTCTCAGCCTTGCAGCGAAGGGAACATCATGTTCCTGTGCGCGAAGCGCACGGCCGGAACATGATAGCAGATGCGGCTTGCAGCCGCTCCCACTTGTCGAAAAAGGCCGGCGCTGCCGGCCTTTTCCGACAGGACACGTTTCCCCTGCGCCTGGGGCGCGGCCGGGGAAACGCGCAAGGCTTCCGAACCCGCCGCGCATGTCGCCGGTGACGAAACAAGCGCGAAAGGACTTCTGTCCTCTCGCGCTTTCCTCCGGGGATTTGACAGCCTGTAAGGCCGGCTTCGCCAGTCTTTCCGCCGCGCTGGCGCGCGGACGGCACAGCCGTCCGCGCGGATTCGGTCGGGCGGTTTTTTCCTGCCGTTTGTGCTTACGGCGCCAGGAAGCGCGCGGATTCGGGCTGCCGGATGCTGAACTCGCGAAGCTGCAGCGCGCCGGCGGAGCCGCTGAAATACATCTCATACCATGTCCGCACCGTGCGGCCCTGAGAGGCTTCGTCCTCTTCCGCGGCCGTCACATCGCCCAGCACGCAGTACCAGCCTTCCTCGCTCTCATAGAAGCCCTTGTCCCAATGCTGCACATAATGGCACGGCGGGACATCCAGGTTGCCGGCGGTCAGGATGGCCTGTGCGGCCGCCAGGACATCGTCCATGGACGGCCCAGGGTATTGCGCCGCGTCAAAGAAGCCGTTGTTGACAAACGCTTCGAAGGAGGCGAAATCGTCGATGCCATGGAGCGCTTCCAGCACCGCGCCCGAGTCCTCCCACAGGGCGCCGAGCCCGTCGTACAGGAAGTGCGCGGCGAACAAAACCTCGTCGCTCGCCTCGTTCGCATAGGCGGCGCTCAGCTCGCTCCACAGCGCCTTAGCCTCGGATTCCGTGTTTTCATCATACACCGTCTCGCCCCTGCGGCAGCCGCCGCGAAGGCCAGAAACAGGCCCGCCAGCGCCAGCGAGAGCAGGCGGCGCGCCGTCCTGCGTCCGAATTGTTGTGAATGCATGGGACACCTCCTGATAGCAGTTGCGTCTTGTCCGGGTTCCTCCTGCATCGGTCACATAGCATTGCCATACAACTTCGGTCGTTCCTGCGGTTCTGCGGCTGCATGGCGACAGGCGCCTGGCGCGCCGCACGAATTTGCGCGCCGACCGTCGTGCGCGCGGCGCGAACCGTCGACCGTGCGACGGCGGTGGGTATGTACCTCCTTTATTAGTTTAATTTTGCTATTTTTATGCAAATTTGTCAATACAGAGAATTCCTGGCGCAGGAACGCCGGCCGAGGGCCGCATTTCTTGCCGGTCCCTGCGGGCGCCGCGTCCGCGCGCTGTACAGCCCGGCCCTTCGGTGGTATAATGGGGGCGTAAAGCAAAAAGGAGGAATTTTCCATGAAACATGAGTTTGTTATGGCCAAGGACGCGCCCGCCGCGGTCGGCCCCTATTCCCATGCTGTGCACAGCGGCAAAACGCTCTATGTCTCCGGCCAGCTGGGCCTGAACCCGGCGGACGGCACGCTGGCGGAGGGCGTGGAGAACCAGGCGCGCGTGGCGCTTTCCAACCTGAAGGCCGTGCTGGCCGCGGCGGATATGGGGCTGGAAAACGTGGTAAAGACCACGGTATTTCTCAAAAACATGGACGATTTTGCCGCCGTAAACGCCATTTATGCCGAAGCGTTTGGCGATACCAAGCCCGCGCGCTCGTGCGTGGCCGTGGCCGCCCTGCCCAAGGACGCCCTGTTTGAAATCGAGGCCATCGCCCGCAAGGGATGACGCGCAGGCCGTCGCCGCCGCTGCGGATAGCAAAGAAAGGGGCTTGCCGCCCCTTCAGACCGTCGAAACCCCCCTTTGGGGAGGCTTGGAGGGCCGAAGCCCTCCCAATGCCATCCGAACCCGGCGACATGCGCGGCGGGTTCGGAAGCCTTGCGCAGCAAGGTTTCCCTGCACGTTTCCCCGGCCGCGCCCCCAGGCGCAGGGGAAACGTGTCCTGGCGAAAAAGGCCGGCAACGCCGGCCTTTTTCGACAAGCTGGAGCGGCTGCATGCCGCCTTTTCCGCGGTTTCGCGCCTTTGACGCCCGCGCTTTATCCGTCCAGATGCACGGGCGCCGTGCCCCGCGGGCTGATTTCTCCCCGCAGCACCCGGCAGAGCGCCCGGACGGAAGCCCATGTCACGCCGTACAGGCATACCGCTTCGCAGCCTTCCGGCAGGCGCAGCGCCGCGTCCGGCATGCCCAGGCAGGCCGCAATGGTGCGCTTGCCCAGCCGCAGCGCCGTTTCCAACGCCGCGCGCTCCGTCTCGTTCGGCCCGGTGACGCCGATGACGGCCACGTCCGTCTCCGCAAACGCCGCCTCGTCCGGCGCTCCCTGCATCAGCAGGCAGCGTCCGCCGGTTTCCTTTTCCCCCATCTGCGCAAACGTCCAGTCGCGCCAATCGCCTTCCGTCAGCCCGAAGCGAACCTCCCGGACGGGCGCGCAGGCAAACAGCAGCCGTCCCTGCGCCGGCCGCGCTTCCCCGCGCAGCCAGGTGATGGAGGCATCCGCCACGCGCTGCGCCAGCGCCACGTGCGCCGCCCAATCGGGCGCGCGCTCCGGCAAAGGCTGTATCCAGCGTTCCTTGGCCGCCAGGATGCGCAGGACCGCATCCTCCAGGCGCTCCATCGGCAGCTCGCCCGAGCGCGCCGCCGCCAGCAGCGCATGGTAGCAGCGCATCTGGTCCTCGTAATAGCCCGGGCCGCCGGTGCCGACGCACAGCAAATCGACGCCCGCCTTGACCGCCTCGACGCACCCGCGTTCCACGCCGTAGAAGCGTTTGATGGCCTGCATCTGGATGCCGTCGCTGACAATCAGCCCTGCAAAGCCCATCTCCCCGCGCAGCAGTCCGGTCAGGATGCTGTGCGACATGGTCGCGGGCACTTCCCGGCTCTCCAGCGCCGGATACAGGATGTGCGAGGTCATCATGGCGGCCAGGCCGGCTTTCACGCCCTTGCGGAACGGGTAAAACTCCACCTGCTCCAGCGCCTGGCGCGGTTTGCCCACGTTGGGCAGTCCGTAGTGGGAGTCCACCAGCGAATCGCCATGGCCGGGATAGTGCTTGCCGCAGGCCATGATGCCCGCCTTCTGCATGCCCCGGAGGACGGCTACGCCCATCCGGGCCACGGTCTCCGGGTTGTCGCCGTAGGAACGCAGGCCGATGACCGGGTTGCCCAGGTTGACGTTCACGTCCAGCACGGGGGCAAAGTTCAGATGGAAGCCCAGATACCGCAGCTCCTCGCCCATCGCATAGCCGATGGCATACGCATCCTCCTCGCTCCCCGCCGCGGCCACGGCCATGGCCGTGGGAAACCAAGTCACGCCCGTGCGAAAGCGCATCACGCGCCCGCCCTCATGGTCCACGGTGATCAGCCCGGGAATCCCGTGCTCCTCGCGCAAAAACGCCTGCAGCTCCGCGTTCAGGGCGGTGACCTGCTCGGGGTTATGCGCATTGTTGCCGAAATGGATGATGTTGCCGGCATGGCTCTCCTTCAAAAACCGCCTGGCTGGTTCGTCCAGTTCCGGCCCGTCGAGGCTGGCCAGCAGCAGCTGGCCGATTTTTTCTTCCAAAGACAGCTGTGAAATATTGTACCGCATACCGGCATTATACCCGAACGGCGAAGGCCTGGCAAGACAGGACTGACGAAACCGGGGAAAATAGGAGCTCTGCCGCTGATCCCGCGGCTATGGGCGCGGGCTTTCGCCCATCCCGCGGCGGCAAGCCGCCAGCAGCGCTTCGCGCTCATTGGGCAGCTCGCCGTCGATGACGCGGTCCAGGAGCGCCGCCAGCGCGCGCCCAATCTGCGGCCCCGCCAGTCCCAGCGCCCGCATTTCCTCGCCGCCCACGGCCAGCCCCGCCAGCGTATAGCAGTCGCCGCGCGCCAGCACCGCCTCCAGCACGGCCATGCCCTCCGCGTTGCTTTGCAGGACGAAAAGCTTCCGCGCGGTGTCGGGCCCCATCCGGCGCAAGGCGCGGCGCACCGCCGCGGCGTCCCGGGCCGGCGGCTCGTCCAGCGCCTGCGCGAGCAGGCCCGCTTCCTCCGCCAGCGCACGGGAAGCGTGCATCGCGGCGAGAATGCCCCGCGCATCCAGGCCGCGCAGCAGCGCGCCCAGCTGCATGGCGGAATCCGGAGGCAGGCCCGCGGGCACGTCCAACCGCTCCAGCGCCGGAAGCACGACCTGCAATACCGGCAGAAAGCGCGCGTCCACGCGCGCAAAATCCGTCCCGCACAGCTCCGCCAGCACGCGCTCCCGCGCGATATGGCGCAGCCCCTCCCGCGCGTCCAGCAGCGCCTGCGCGGTGCGTTCTTCTATGGAAAAGCCGAATCGGGAGGCAAAGCGCAGCGCGCGCAGCATGCGCAGCGCATCCTCCGCAAAGCGCGCGCGGGCATCGCCCACGCAGCGAATCCGCCCCGCGCGCAGGTCGTCCCGGCCGCCGTACCAGTCGACCAGCCCCTCAGCGGGGCGATAGGCCATGGCGTTGATGGTAAAATCACGGCGGGCCAAATCCTCCCGCAGGCAGCGGGTGAACGTCACGCCGTCGGGCCGGCGATGGTCGCTGTACGTCCCGTCCACCCGATAGGTCGTCACCTCGACGGGCAGGCCCTCCGCCAGCACGGTCAGCGTGCCATGGCGCGCGCCCGTGTCCACCGTGCGAAAGGCGCAAAAAACACGGCGCATCTGGTCGGGGAGTGCGTCGGTGCATACGTCCCAGTCGTGCGGGGCTTTGCCCAGCAGCAGGTCGCGCACACAGCCGCCCACCAGATACGCCTCGTAGCCCGCGTCGTCCAGCCGCGCCATCACGGCGCGCACCGGCTCCGGCGCCCGTTTTTCCATTTGCAGCGTTTCCAGCAGCTCCATTATCGGATAAAATGGGTCAGCACCTTTTCGTTGACCGGATGGTTCAGGCCGTTTTGCCGGCCCAAGTCAATGCACTTGAGCAGCCACGCCATGTTCTTTGCAAGATTGGTCAGGGTCATCAGGCCCTCCTCGTCCTGCAGGACGTCTTCGGGCCGGCGGCCATGGACATGGTTCCAGTAGTTGGAGGACACCACCGGCATGGAGCAAATGCTAAAATGCTTGTTGATAACGTCCATGGACGCCACGTTGCCCGCCCGGCGCGCGCTGAGCACGGCGGCCGCCGGCTTGAACTGGAAATGGCGCGCATAGGCGTAAAACGCCCTGTCCAGAAACGCCAACAGCCGCGCGCTGGGATGCGCGTAATAGACGGGAGACCCGAACACAAAGCCGTCAAACTCCGCCGCGCGCCGTCCCACCCGGCTGGCAACATCGTCATAGACGCATTCGCCCGTCCGGCGGCAGTGTCCGCAGGCGGCGCAATCGTGCAAGGGCTCGTTGCCGATATGCAGCGTTTCCGTTTCCAGCCCCTCCGCCGCCAACGTATCGGACACCCGCTTCAGCGCCGTCGCCGTGCAGCCGTCGGGCCGGGAACTTCCGTTGACCAGCAGCACCTTCATGCGCGCTCACACCTCCATGGCAATCACGCCCAACAGGCCCGCGCCCGTATGCACGCCCAGCACGGGGCTGACCGGGCAAAGAAACTCCTCTTCAATGTTCAGCAGCCCACGCAGGCGGGCCAGCAGCTTGCCGCCCTCCTCCGGCGCCGCGCCATGCACGACCGCCAGGCGGACGCGCGCGCCGCTGAAGCGCCTGGCCATCTCGCGCAGCATCGCGTCCAGCGCGTTGACATGGCCGCGCGCCTTGGCGATGGTCTGATATATGCCGTCGGTGTTGACGAAAATGACGGGTTTTATCTGCAGCATCGTGCCCAGCACGCCCTCCACCAGGCCGATACGGCCGCCCTTGCGGAGGTATTCCAGCGTGCGGATGACGAACATGCCCAGGCTTTTTTCCCGCAGCGCGACCGCGTACGCGGCGATTTCCTCGACGTCCTGCGTCTTTTCCAGCAGGCGCGCGCAGCTGAGCACTATCAGCCCCTCCTGCATGGACAGCGTCTTGCTGTCCACCACGCGCACGTTCAGGCGCTTGTATTCCGACGCGAGGATGCGCACCATGTTATACGTTCCGGAAAGGCCCGAAGAAATGCTGATATGCACCGCGTCCGTATATCCCTCGTCCGCCAGCTCGTCGTAAACGCGCAGCACGTCCTCTGGCAGGGGCAGGGAGGTCTTGGGGATTTCCCGGGACAGCATATCATATACCTGTTCGGCGGACACCTCCAGGCGGTCCCGCACTTCGCCGCCCTGATAGACCAGGCGAAGCGGGACGAACTTGATATGATACTTCTCCAGCAGCGAGTTTTCCAAATCACACGCGCTGTCCGTAACGATGGCGGTCTTCCGTATCGGCATGCGCTCACGCTCCTTGTTGCCTCATGGTAGTGATTGTAACACACTTTGGGCAAATCCCAAACCCCTTTGCACGCCTCCGCTCAAAAATTCCCAGTTTGTTCATTTTTTATTCCGATCTCCAGCAGCATCCGCACCGCCTCCGCCGCCAGCGCAAGGCCGGCCGCCGCGGTCACGAAAGACACGCTGGCCGGAATGGGACGCCCCGTCCCGTCCCGCAGACAGGGCTGGGGAACCTGCGGCGCCTCTCTGGAATAGATGACGCGCAGCGCGTCAATGCCGTGGCGGCGCGCCTGCGCGCGCATCACCCGGCACAGCGGGCATACCGACGTCTCGTACAGGTCCGCCGCCTCAAACGCCATGGGGTCGCGCTTGTTTCCCGCGCCCATGCAGCTGACCACCGGAACCCCGTGCGCCTTGGCGCGGACGATGATATCTATCTTGGCGGGCACGGCGTCAATGGCGTCCACGACCAAATCCGGCGCGTCCTCCCAGACGCCCAAATCCGATTGCGGCCCGTAAAACGCCGCCAGCGCCCGCACCGAGACCTTCGGATTGATGTCGCGCATGCGCTCGGCCATCACATCCACCTTCTTCTTCCCCAGCGTCGAGACGAAGGCGACCGCCTGGCGGTTGATGTTTGTCGGCGTGACGCAGTCGCCGTCCACCAGCAGGAACGACCCGATGCCGCATCGGGCCAGCGCCTCGGCGCAGTGCCCGCCCACGCCGCCCAGACCGAAAACGGCCACGCGGCTGCAGGCCAGCCGCTCCATGGCCCGGTCCCCCAGCAGCATTCCGGTTCTGGCAAAATACTCCTCCATGCTTGCCCTCCTTCAGGCAGGGAAATCGCGCGAAACCCTGCGCGCATGCCGCCGAGAACCGGCGGCATGCGGAGGATGCCGCGCGCCATATGCAATCCGACCCCCGCGGCATGCGCGATGGGGTCGGAAACGCCGTTTTCCACGGTCTGCCCGCCTGTCTTTTGTTTGCGCTAGGCGCTCATGTACTTTCTCGGCTGGCGGAAATCGAACATCGCCCGGCCGAATTCCTCGTCGCCTTCCATGGCGCGCCCCGCGCCCATGGCCACGCAGCCCTGCGCGTCCTCCGCCAGACGGCAGCGCACCTTCAGATGCTTGGAAAGCGCCTTATCCAGCCCGAACAGCTGCGCCCCGCCGCCGATGAGCGTGATGCCATGGTCAAAGATGTCCGCCGCCAGCTCCGGCGGCGTGCGCTCCAGCACCGCGTGCACCTGTTCCACCAGCGCCTGAATCGGCTCCTCCAGCGCCTCGTATATCTCGTCCGAATGGACGCGCATCGTCTTGGGCAAGCCGCTGACCAGATTGCGCCCCGTCACGTCCATGTACAGCTTTTCCGTCCGCTGTATCGCCGCGCCGATGGTCAGCTTCAGCTCTTCCGCCGTGCGCTCCCCCACCATCAGGTTGTGCTTGCGCCGCAGGTAGCGGATGATGGTCTCGTCGAACTGGTCGCCGGCGATTTTTACCGTGCTTCGCACGACCGCGCGCTCGAGGGAAACGACCGTGATGTCCGTCACGCCGCCGCCGATGTCCACCACCAGGCTGCCGTATGCGTGCGTTACGTCCAGGCCCGCGCCCAGCGCGCCGGCGACCGCCGAGTCCATCAGCTGCGTCCGGCGCGCGCCGGCGTCCAGCATGGCCTCGATGACCGAGCGCTTTTCCACGTCCGTCACCGCGCTGGGCACGCACACCACGGCGCGCGGCCGAAACAGCATGCGCCGTCCGATGACCTTATGGATAAAGTAGCGCAGCATCCGCTCGGTAATGTCGAAGTCCGCGATGGACCCGTCCTTGAGCGGGCGGATGGTCGTCACATGGCTGGGCGTTCGTCCCTGCATGCGCTTGGCGTCGTCGCCTACGGCCAGGATATTGCGCGTATTGCGATCCACCGCGACCATGGCGGGCTCGCGCAGCACAATGCCGCGACCTTTGATATACATCATGACCGTCGCGGTTCCCAGGTCAACGCCGATATCTTCCCGGCCCAGCATTTCCTTCACCTCTCTCGTAGAGCT
>DVFI01000138.1 GCA_018713305.1 Candidatus Avichristensenella intestinipullorum | reverse complement strand
ACGGAAGCATGCGCCCACAAAAAAACGGACGGCTGCGCCGTCCGTCACAGACCGTCGACAAGTCGACGGTCTTTCGCTGCAAGGCTGCTCCGTCAGCCTTGCAGCGAAGGGGACATCATGTTCCTGTGCGCGAAGCGCACGGCCGGAACATGATAGCGGAAGCGGCTTGCAGCCGCTCCTCGCGGCGTACATGCCGCCGCTGCGGATGGCACAGGAAGGGGCTGGCCGCCCCTTCCTGCATCCCCGCAGAAGTGTGTTCCATTTGTCGATACGCGAAAACCTTACTGCGCAAGGCTTCCGAACCCGCCGCGCATGTCGCCGGGTTCGGATGGCATTTGGAGGGCTTCGGCCCTCCAAGCCTCCCCAAAGGGGGTTCCGACGGTCCGCCGCCGCGCTTTCGATGCCCGGCACGGAATTTATCCTGCCCCCTTTTCGCTCCCGCCGCCATGGTGTATACTACGCGTATGGAAACGTGCGCATCGGATAAAATTGAAGCCCTGGTTCTGGACGTCTCCTTTCGCAACGAGGAGAACGGCTTTACCGTTTTGCAGGTACGCCTCGACGACGGGCGTCGCGTGGCGGCCGTCGGTGTCATGCCGGAGTTGGCCGGCGGCGAACGCGTGGCGCTCACCGGCGAATGGTCCGAGCACCCACAGTATGGCCGGCAAATCCGCGTGACCCTGTGCGAGGCGCATGCGCCCACCACGCTCAGCGGGATAGAGCGCTATTTGGGTTCCGGCCTTTTGCGCGGCGTCGGGCCCGCTACGGCCCGGCAAATCGTGGAGCGCTTTGGCGAAGACACGCTGGATATCCTCCAGTATGCCCCGGAGCGCCTGCGCGAAATCAGCGGCATTGGCGCCAAGCGCGCCAGGCGGATTGCCGAATCATTCGCCGAGCAGCATCAGATGCGGGAAGCCATGGTCTATTTGCAGGGGTACGGCCTGTCTCCGGCGCTGTCGATGAAGATTTTCAAGTGCTACGGAGCGCGCGTGCAAAGCGTCATCCGGGAAAACCCGTACCGGCTTGTAGAGGACATTCCGGGCGTGGGCTTTAAGACCGCCGACCGGATTGCCGCCGCGCTGGGCATTGCGCCGGACGCGCCGGAACGCCTGCGCGCGGGCGTGTGCTACGCGCTGAGCGAGGCGATGGCCTCCGGCGGGCACACCTATCTGCCGCGCGAGGTCATCCTGTGGCAGGCAGCGAAACTGCTGGGCGCGGCCGAGGAAGCCGTGCAGGCGGCGCTGGACGCGCTGCTGCTGGACCAGGCGCTGATTGCCCGCGAGGTGGACGAACATGTGGCGGTCTATCTCCCGGGCGCCTATCGGGCGGAGACGGAGACCGCGCGCCGGCTGCTGGGGCTGATGGAGGCCCTTCCCTACCAGTCCGCGCCCGATTTGCCCGAGCGGCTGACCGTGTGGGAACAGCGCACGGGCATCACGCTCAACGACGGACAACGCCGCGCCGTGCGTGCGGCGGTCACGGAGGGGGTCACCGTCGTCACCGGCGGGCCGGGCACGGGCAAGACGACCATCATCCGCTGCATCCTTTCGCTCCTGGACGAACAGGACGAGGTGCTGCTCGCCGCGCCCACCGGGCGCGCGGCCAAGCGCATGACGGAGGCGACGGGACGCGAGGCGTGCACGCTGCACCGGCTGCTGGAATACGGAGGGGAAGAGGGCGCGTTCGCCAGGAACGCCGACAATCCCATCGAGGCGGACGTGCTCATCGTGGACGAGATGTCCATGGTGGATATTTATCTGATGCGGAGCCTGCTGTGCGCCCTGCCGCCTTGCACGCGCCTTATCCTGGTGGGCGACGCCGACCAGCTGCCTTCGGTGGGCGCGGGCAATGTGCTGCGCGATATCCTGCAAAGCGATGCGGTGCCCGTCGTGCGCCTGCAGGAGATTTATCGCCAGGATGCGCACAGCATGATCGTCCTCAACGCCCATCGCATCAATCAGGGGGAAATGCCCTGCCTGAACAGCCGCGGCGGGGATTTCTTTCTGGAACGATGCGACGGCGCCGTGCGGGCCGCGCAGACCATTGCCGAGCTGGTCGCCGCGCGCCTGCCACCCTTTCTGGGCGTGGACGCGCTGCGCGACATCCAGGTGCTGTCCCCGATGAAAAAAGGCGAGTGCGGCGTGACCGCCCTGAACCGTCTCCTGCAGGAGCGCATGAACCCCCGGCGCGCGGGCGTTCCGGAGCGCGCGTGGGGCGAGACGGTGTTTCGCGTGGGCGATAAAGTGATGCAGACGCGAAACGATTATCAAATGCGGTGGCGGCGTTCGGCCGCGGAATGGGAAGAGGAAGGAGACGGCGTATTCAACGGCGATATGGGCATCGTCCTGGCCATCGACGAGGAGGAGCAGACGCTGACGGTGCGCTTTGACGACGAGAGGGAATGCACCTACGAGGGCGCGCAGCTGGACGATTTGGAGCTGGCCTACTGCGTTTCCGTGCATAAAAGCCAGGGCAGCGAGTTCCCGGCCGTGGTCATGCCCGCGGTCGGCGGCCCGCCGATGCTGCTGACGCGCAACCTGTTTTACACCGCGGTGACCCGCGCGCGCCGCGCGGTGGTGCTGGTCGGCCGCGAGGCGGTCGTCAGCCAGATGGTGCAAAACGCGCGCACCGCCAAACGCTACTCCGCCCTGGCCGAGTGGCTCCGCAACGCCCCATGAACCTGCGCGATATTCTCTATCCCGAGGGCGCGGTCTGTGTCGCCTGCGGCGCCCTGCATGCGCGGGATGCGCAATGGAGCCTGTGCGAAACCTGCGAAGCGGCCCTTTCGTTGCTACAGGGTCCGAGATGTCCGGGCTGCGGCGGGCCGGGCGAGGGCCTGTGCAGGCGGTGCCGGGCGCGCGGCCCCGGCAGCCTGGACGCCGTCACCGCCGCGTTTGCCTATACCGGGACGGCGCGACTGCTGGTTCGGGCGCTCAAGTACGACGGCGTGCATACCGCGGCGCGGGCCTTGGCGGCGGGCATGTTCCGGGTGCGGCCGAAGACGCCGTTTGACGCCATCGTTCCCGTGCCTTTGCATCGCTGGCGCGAGCGCTCCAGAGGCTTTAATCAGGCAGAGACGCTCAGCCGCCTGCTGGGCGAGGCCATGGGCTTGCCGGTGCTGCCGCTTTTGACCCGGGCGCGGCGTACCGGAACGCAGACGCGGCTGACCGCCAGCGAACGCGCCGGCAATGTGGAAGGCGCGTTTGCGGCGTCGGCAGAGGCCCTTGGCCTGCGGCTTCTGCTGGTGGACGACGTGCTGACAACCGGCGCCACCGCGGAGGCGTGCGCGTGTGCGCTCAAGGCCGCGGGCGCGCTGCGGGTGGAGCTGCTGGCCGCGGCAAAGGCCGGCATAGGGGCGGACACATAAGCGCGCAGGAAAACTTTTTTTTGAAGCGAGTTTGTTTTTCTTCTTGCTTTTTTCTGAAAAGGCAATTATAATGATGTCGGTTTTGGCCGGCCGGTTCTGTGGCTGAAAGTCGATGCCAGCCGCGGGCAAAACGATCCACGTAAGCAGGGCAAAAGCACTGTGAGCATGGCGCGGTCTAGAGGTAAGTCCGTCCGGAAAACCGAGAGGGGCGGCGTGAGGGGAATGCACCCCGGGCAATGCCCCCAGACGGCGGGTGTGGGGTCAAAGGCCAGGTCAGACGGTCGCCAAAGCCAACTTTGAAAATTCGGGAGGAATTGTTTCCATGTACGAGGACAAAACGTTGGTCTGCAGGGACTGCGGCGCGGAATTTGTGTTCACCGCCGGCGAACAGGAATTCTACGCGGAAAAGGGCTTCCAGAATGAGCCCACGCGCTGCAAGGCGTGCCGCCAAGCGCGCAAAACCCGTGCGGCCAATGGCGAACCGCGCGAGATGTTTGAGACGACCTGCGCCGCCTGCGGCGCGCCGACTCGCGTTCCCTTTATCCCCAAGTCCGACCGACCCATCTATTGCAGCGACTGTTTCGCGGCGCGCCGTTCCTGAGCGGGCGCATGCAACGGATACAAGCCTGCCGCCGGCCTATAGCCGGCGGCTTTCTCTGTCAGGGGCATCGCCTTCCGGTTGCGGTCTGCGGCCGCTTCGTGCTATACTGGCCGTAGAAAGGGGGTGCTTTCATGGCTGCCATGCTCGACGCGCTGCGCGCTGCGGCGCATCCCGTCGCCCTGACGGGCGCGGGGATTTCCGCGCCTTCGGGCGTACCCACGTTCCAGTCGCTCTGGAAGGGCCGCCCGATTCGCGATTTTCTGGGCCGCTCGTATTACGAGCGGGACCCCATCGGTTTCTTTGCACTCTACTGCGCCATGGAAGCCTGGTGCCGGGCGGAGCCCAACGCGGCGCATCGCGCGCTGGCGGCGCTGGGCGTTCCAGTGATCACGCAAAACATCGACGGCCTGCACCAGAAGGCAGGCTCGAAGCGGGTGATCGAGCTGCACGGCAACCTGCGGCGCGTCTTTTGCACCCGCTGCGGACGGGAGCAGAACGCCCAAGCGTTTTGCGAGCGCCTGCGCCCGCACTATGCGGCCGGCGATGACGAGGCGGTTCGGACGGCGCTGAAGTGTCCGGCCTGCGGCGGGCGGATGGATACGGACGTGGTGCTCTACGGCGACGCGGTGCGGGGGCTGGAAGAGGCGGACGCGCTGCTTCGCCGGTGCGACCTGTTGGCGGTCATTGGCACGTCGCTGGAAACGTATCCCGCCGCCGCGCTGCCGGACCTGGCGCGCCGCTATGGCGCGCGCGTGATGCTGGAAAACCGGGACTGCCTCGCGGCGCTGAGCGACGCATAAGATGGAAGTAACCATGCTGGAGGAGGAAAAACCATGCCGAAGTTTGAGCTGTTGCTGGCCGATGCGGACGGCACGCTGCTGGATTTTCACGCGGCGGAGTATGCGGCGCTGCACGAGGCGTGCGCGCTGCACGACGTGCCGTTGGACGACGAACGTGCCGCATCCTATAAGGCCATCAACGAGTCGCTCTGGCGCGCGCTGGAGCGCGGGGAGGTGACGCAGCAGGCCCTGCGCACCCTGCGCTTTTCGCGCTTTCTGGAGTCCCTCGGCCTGGAACGCGACCCGGAACGGCTGGCGAATGCTTTTACGGACGCGCTGGCGATGCATGCGGAGGAAATCGAGGGGGCGCGGGCGTTCGTGGCCGCGGCCGCCGCGCGCGTGCCGGTGATTGTCGTCACCAACGGCATTGCCTCGGTGCAGCGCTCGCGGTTTGCCCGCACGCCGATGTCGCGCTATTTCAGCGGCTGCGTCATTTCCGGCGAGGTCGGCTTTTCCAAGCCGGACCCGCGTATTCTCTTCAAGGCGCTGGAGATGGGCGGCGTGGCCGCGGAGCGCGCGCTGATGCTGGGAGACGAACCCACCTCGGATATCGCGGCGGCCCGCGCGGCGGGGGTGAAGAGCTGCTGGTTCAATCCCACGGGCCGGCGGAATCAGACGCCGCACACGCCGGATTTTGAGGTGCGCGCGCTGGACGAGGTGCTGGCATGGCTGTGACGGAAGGAAGACTGCTGCGCTTTTCCTGGCAGGCGGACGCTGGCGCGCTGGCGGAGAGGCTGCATGTCCAGGCGGAGGACAGAGACCTGTTTGACCGGGTGCTCGCGCGCGCCCGGCAGGCGTACGCCCCGCGCGCGTGGGTATGCGAGGCGAAGCTGGAGGCGCTGGGCGACGACTTCGCGCAGCTGTCGGGCCATTGGTTCGAGGGCGCGCGCGTGGCCGCCTGTCTGGCCGGCGCGCATCGGGTATGGGCGTATGTGGTCACGGCAGGGCCGACGCCTGCGCCGCAGGGAGACGATATGCTGGAAAGCTGGTGGCTCCAGGCGCTGGGCGAGGAGGCGGTACACGCCGCCATGGAGCGCCTGATAGCGCAAACGCCTGCCCGCCCGGGAGAACACGTCAACGCCGTCTCTCCCGGCTCCCTGCCGGACTGGCCCATCGAGCAGCAGCGCCCGCTGTTTGCCCTGTTGGGCGCGCCGAACGCGGGCGTTTCGTTGACCGACGCATGCCTGATTGAGCCGCGCTGCAGCCTGTCGGGCCTGCTGTATACGGCCGGGGAGGCGTACTGTTCCTGCGCATACTGCCTGCGCGCGCACTGCCCAAACCGACGCGCGCCCGCCATGCAATAAAGCGGGCCGGTAAACCGTTCTATTGGCGGAACCGAATATCCCACTGAGAACCGGAAAGAAGGGGATTGGACCCGATGCATAAAACAACATGGAAACGGCTGGCCCTGGCGCTTGTGATGCTTGCGCTGTTGCTATGTGCAAACGGCTGCCTCGTCAAACCGGATACGACCGTGGAGGAGCAACCCACCGATCCGATTGAGGTGCTCCCCTTTGAGACGGCTACGCCGTCGCCCAGTCCGGTTCCCGGCGCCACGGGCGGCAGCGGCTGGCAAAGCTGGGGCTCGACCGGCACGGTGACCGTGACGGCGACGCCTACCGCCACGCCGACCGTACAAATCATCACCGCCAGCCCGCGGCCGACCCAGGTATGGACCGTGCCGCCGGTGGTGGTCACCGCCACGCCCACGGACGACGGCACGCTGCGCAACGGCGATACCGGCGACAAGGTGCGCGCGCTGCAGCAGCAGCTGAAGAACCTGGGATACTATACCGGCTCCGTGGACGGCGACTTTGGCTCCGGCACGGAAGAGGCCCTGCGCGAGTTTCAGCGTGTCAACGGGCTTTCCGTGGACGGCGTGGCGGGCAGGCAGACCCTGTCCCTGCTGGAATCGGGCAACGCCCGTTCCAAGCCGACCGAGGCGCCTACGTATTTCTACGCGACTTCCCGGCCCACGCCCAGGAGCTACACGCCCTCCACGCCCAGCACCTATCGCTATTTGCAGCTGGGCACCAACCATGAGGACGTCAAGCGCCTGGAGGCACGCCTGAAGGAGCTCGGCTATTTCACCGGCACGCCCAACAACGTCTTTGACGCGGAGACCGAGGCCGCGGTTCTCGCTTTCCAGGAGCGCAACGGCCTTTGGGTGGACGGCGTGGCCGGCGAGGACACGCAGCGCATGCTGTACAGCTCCTCGGCCCTGCCGCTGGGCCCGACCGTGGTCAACAACTCATCACAGAACAGCACGGGATACCGAACGCTCAAACAAGGGATAGAAGGGGACGATGTGGCGCTGCTCCAGCAGCGCCTTTCCGACCTGTACTATTATACCGGAGAAATCGACGGCAAGTACGGGTCCACGACGGCGCTGGCCGTGCGGGTGTTTCAGCAGCGCAACGGGCTGACGGTGGACGGCGTGGCCGGCAGCGGCACGCTGGATGCTGTCTATAATGCAAACGCCCTGCCTGCGCCCACCGCTCTGCCCACGGCGACCGCCTACGCGGCGAGCGGAACGCTGGAGCTGGGCAGCCAGGGCGAAGAAGTGTATTCTTTGCAGGAACGGCTGTATGACCTGGGCTATTATACCGGCCAGATTCACGGCATTTATGACGATACGGTGGCCGAGGCGGTGCGTCAGTTTCAGACGACCAACGGCCTGACCGTAGACGGCAAGGCGGGCACGCGCACGCAGCGCGCGCTCTATGCGGACGATGCCAAGGCTGCGGCGGACGCCAGCAGCCTGTATACCACCCTGCGCGAAGGCGACTCGGGCGAGCGGGTCAGCGCGCTGCAGACGCTCCTGGCAACCTACGGCTATTTCACGGGCACCGTGGACGGCCGCTATGGCGGCCAAACCACCCTGGCCGTGCAGCAGTTTCAGGCCAGAAACGGGCTGAACGCCGACGGCATCGCGGGCCCGGCCACGCTGCAGCTGCTCTACGAGGGCACGCCCGTGGCCGCGTCCTCCGGCGTTGCTGGCCAGACGGCAACCTTTGCCACGTTGACGCAGGGCATGGAAGGCGCGGATGTGCTGAATATGCAGGAATACTTGCAGGATTTGGGCTATTACGCAGGCGCCCTGGACGGAACGTTCGGCGCGAGCACCTATGTGGCGCTGCGCGCGTTCCAGGCCAACAACAACCTGCCCGTCACCGGCGTGGCCGACCATAGCACGCTGGCGCTCCTCTATAGCGGCGACGGCGTGCCCGCGCAGACCTATAGTGTCGGCGCGTCGACCAGCCGTGAAACCCTGCGCCGCGACGACGAAGGGGCGGACGTGCAGGCCCTGCAGAGCCGCCTGTATGAACTGGGCTATTACACCGGGAACATGGACGGCCAATACGGCGCGTCGACCGCCGCCGCGGTTTCGGATTTTCAGCGCGCCAACGGCCTGAGCGTGGACGGCACGGCGGGGCCGGATACGCAGCAGGCCCTGTACGCGGCCAACGTGGTGGCCGCCGCGCAAAGCAGCACGGCGGCTTCGCTGACCACGGTGACCAACCGCACGCGCGAGCTGGAGGAGCAGAGCGCCACCGGCGCGATTCAGGCGAGCCTGTCCGGCGGCGGCGTGGCGGCGTCGTATAACTCCAAAGTATACCTCAACGGCAGCACGGGCACGCTGTGCGTGACGGACTCCGGCGGGGAACGGCAGCTGTACGACGGCCCTGCCAGCTATATTCATGCCTCGGATGCGGGCGTCACGTTCGTGTCCGGAAGCCGCGTGATGCGCGTGTCCACAGACGGCGGCGAAGCGCAGACGCTGGTGGAGGCCGGCGGCATTGCCAAGCTGGCGATGCTGGGCGAGACGATGTACTATCTGGAAGGCGGCATGCTGGTCAAGATGCCGGTGGGCGGCACGCCCGTCGTGCTGGCGGAAGACGTGACGGATTTTGTGCTGGATGTTTACGACATGAACGCGTACCTGGCCTCGGAAAGCGGCGTTTTCCGCGTCGGCCTCAACGGCGGCGCACAGACGATGCTGGTTTCCACGCCGGCGGAACAGGTGATGCTGTGCGACAGCGTGGTCTTCTTCCGCAGCGGCGGCAGCCTTTATCGCATTCAAAACGGCATCAGCACGCTGCTGATGGACGCGGAAGCCACCTGGATGGGCATCTACCGCGACTGGGTGTACTACATCTCCGGCGACCGCCTGTACCGCTGCGATACGACGGGGCAGCAGAATCAGGTCTTCTATGAGGGCCTGACGGCCGAGGTCTCCTTCGTGGCCGGCAAGGTGTATATTGCCGACAGCGTAGGCGGGCCGGTGGTCGAGACGGTGTCGGTGGAATAAGCGCAGACGCCGAAAGCCGCGAGGGCGGTTCCGGCGGCAAAGGGCGAGGAAAGGAACGCGCGCGGTGGCCATGCCGGGAGGAAGCCGGAAAAAGGCGGCGCGCATCCGGGGCGAAACGGGTGGCATCTATGCCCGGCTCGCCCCGTTTTTTTGTTATCGCATGGCTTGCGTCAGCGCCCATCCTTCGTCGAGGCATGCCTGATGCTGCCCGGCGTAGTCGCCGGCTGCCGCTACATGCTCGGCCGTGCGCGGGAAATAAATCTGGAAGCATCCGTCAAACCCGTTATCCGCTATGCTCCCCTCCCACAGCGCCATGTTGTGCACGCTGGCCATCAGCACCCGGCCATCCGGCATCAGCGCCCAGACCGGCTTGGGCGTCCAGGTGTTCTTCCCGCCAAAGGCGAGGAACATGACCTCCGTGTCCGCTTCGGTCAACGGCTCGGCGTCGGCGGCGGCGCCTGCCTCGCCCAGCCGCGCCTGCCAGGCCAGGCCGGTCTGGAAATCATAGAGCGTGACGGTTTGCCCAGCCTGGAAGGAGCGGGAGACGTCGCTGTCCCAATCGGCGTAGAGCACCTGCGCGGCGAGCGGCGGGCTGTCCATCCGGCCCGCGCCGGGAAAGCGCGGGATGTACTGCGTCGGCTGAGGCGCGGGGATGGCGCTGCCGCCGAACAGGAGCGCCTGCAGCGCTTCGTCCGCCAGCCCGGTTTCTTCCAGCCCGTGCGCCTGCTGGAAGCGGCGCACAGCCAGCCGTGTGCTTCCGTCAAAGACGCCGTCCGCCGCCCCTTCATAGTAACCCAGCGTGCCGAGCGCGGACTGCATGGCCAGCACCGCATCGCCTGCGTCGCCATATTGCAGCGGGGCATAGGAGGGAAGCGGTGTGGGCGAAGGGGAAGGCGTGGGCGACGGCGAAGGCGAAGGCGACGGAGAGGGCGAAGGCGACGGAGAGGGCGAGGGCGAAGGGGATGGCGAGGACGACGGAGAGGGCGAAGGCGAGGGCGTGGGTGACGGCGAAGGCGAGGGCGTGGGTGACGGCGAAGGCGTGGCCGTCAGAACTGCCACCGCCGCGCTTTCCAGCAGCGCGAACGTTTGCGAATCGACCGCGCCGGTCACGTCCAGCCCATACGCCTGCTGAAAGGCTTCTACGGCGCGGCGCGTCCGGCTGCCGAAGACGCCGTCCGCACTGCCCGTGTCATAGCCCAGCGTATGAAGCCATTGCTGGACTTGGCGTATCGTATCGCCCGGGGCGTCCGTCGCCAGCAGAATGGTTCCCTCCGACAGCACCCAGCCGTCCGGCAGCTCAAGGCCCGTAGCCTCTATATAGCCGCGAAAGGCGCCGTATGCGACGGAGAACCAGCCGTCCTCCTGCGAAAGCAGCGTGACGGTGCTGCCCGCCATGAGCAGCATGTGTGGGGCTGCGTCGAGGGACGGGGCATCGCGCAGATAGGCGTGAGCGGACAGCGTGGCCTGCGCCGGAAATTCCAGCGCCGCCGCGTTCGCAGCGCCGGATGCTATCAGCAGCGCCATTAGCAGGGCGAAGCGTTTCCTCATGCGCGTATCCTCCGGTGTTCTGACAGGGTATCTTGATAAGATGCGCCCGCACGGTGTATTGTAGCAAGCCGTTTGCGCCGTTGTCAAGAAAGGGCGCATGGCCGCGCGCCGCGCCGCATAGCCTGAAGGAAAGGGGGGCTGTGCGTGCAGGGCGGCTTTCGCAGACGGCTGATGATTCTTCGCGATGCGCAGGGGAAGCAGGCGGGCTTTGTGCGCCTGCAGAGGCGCGACGGGCGCAGCAGCGCGCAGGCGTTTGCGCATGGCCTGGAGCCGCGCGCGCAGGCCGTGCTGCTTGGCCCGGAGGTTGCGCCCTGCTATCTGGGGCCCTTTGTGCGGGACGAGGCCGCGCGCACGCCCCTGCCCCGGGACGAGTCATGCTATACCCAGGTCGCCGTGCTGTGCGGGGACCGCGTGGTGCTGACGGGCGGACAGGAGGCGGAACCGGCGCGGATTCTCCGGGCGCTGCGGCCCGCCGGCACGCCGAGGCGGCAGACGGCCGAGCCTGCCGGGACGGAAACAAAGACGGCGGCTGCGGAGGCATGCGCGCCGGAGGACAGGGCAGAGGCGGCCCGCGTGACAGAGGACGGGGCGGAGGCGGTCCGCGCGCCGGAGGACGGATGGCAGTTTCTCTCGCTGCAAACGACGGGTTTCCCGGAGCGCATCGAGGGCCGGCGCTATGTGCGCGGGCAGCCGCGCGTGCTGGCCCATGGCGTGGCGGGGAGCTTTGCGCCGCAGCCGCCTCCCGGCCTGCCCGGCGCGCGCTGGCTTGGCGGTTTCTGGCTGCTTTTCACGCGGGCGGACGGCGCGGACGCATCGCGGCCCTGAACGGGACTACCGGGCCCTGCCCGCGGACATGCCGTAATTAATCATGAGAATGCTGCCGACAATCAGCGCGCCGCCGGCCAGCTGCATCAGCGTCACGGGCTCGCCCAGGAGCAGTACGCCGCCCAACACGGCGACCAGCGGGTTCAGGTTGACAAACGCAGCGGCCTGCATCGGAGAGAGCGCGCGGATGGCCTGCGCATACCAGAAGAAGCATAGCGCCGAGCAAATCAGCGCCAGAAAGAGCACCGCCATCCAGCCGTCCCAGGCCACCGGCTGCCAGCGCGGCGATTCCAGCAGCGCGGTGGGCAGCAGCGCGATAAGCCCCGCGACGCCCTGCCAGCACGTCAGGTTCAGGCTGGTATAGCGCGTCAGCAGCCGGTCGCTCAGCTCGATATAGACGACCCAGCATACGCTCGCGCCCAGCAGCATCAGATTGCCCAGCAGCACCGACAGGTCAAAGCCGCCGTCCTCGCTGGCCGCGCCGAAGTAGACCACGAAAAATACCCCTGCCAGCGAGACCAGCACGCCCAGCCAGCAAACCGCGCGATACCGCCGCCCGCGCAGCGCGCCCCACAGGATGGACAGCACCGGAATGGCCGCCAGCACCAGCGAAGCGTTGGCCACGGTCGTCCGCATGACGCCCATGTACTCCAGAATAAAGTAAATCGAAATGCCCAGCACGCCTGAAATGATGATGGCCGGCCAGTCCTTCCGCTGCGGAAGGGTCAGCTTGCCTTCCTTGACGCGCAGCACCGGCAGCATCACCAGGCATACCAGCACATACCGAACAAACGCCAGCGTGAACTCGCCGAATCCGCGCTGCATGGCGTATTTGGAGGCGATGAAGGAAAGGCCCCACATCGTGGAGACAAACGTAATCTTCGCATACGCCTCCGCGCGGGACAGCACGCGTCCGCCGCCGTTCACAGGATGAACTGGCGCAGGTCGCGCTGCGTTGCCTCCGCGCCCAGGTGCGCCCGGACATAATCTCCGTTAATCGACAGCGTAAAGGGCGGCATGCTCCCGTCCGCGTTGAAGGAAATATCGTCCAGGAGACGCTCAAAAATGCTGACCAGACGCCTTGCGCCGATATCCTCGCCGTTCTCGTTGGCCGTCCACGCGGCCTCGGCCAGCGCGTCCAGCGCCGTGTCGTCAAAGGTCAGGCGCACATGGTCCACCTCCAGCAGCGCGGCGTACTGGCGGGTCAGCGCGTTTTCCGGCTGGGTCAGGATAAGGCGGAAATCCTCCCGGGAGAGGGATTTGAGCGTGACGCGCACCGGGAAGCGGCCCTGGAGCTCGGGAATCAGGTCGGTCACCTTTGCCACATGAAAAGCGCCGGCGGCGATAAAGAGGATGAAGTCCGTGCGCACGGGGCCGTACTTGGTGTTGACCGTAGACCCCTCCACAATGGGCAGAATGTCGCGCTGCACGCCTTCCCGGCTGACGTCCGGGCCATGGCCGCCGCTGGAACGGCCGGCGATTTTATCGATTTCGTCGATAAAGACGATGCCGTCCTGCTCCGCGCGCTGCAGCGCTTCTTCGGTAACGGCGTCCATATCGATGAGCTTGCTTTCCTCCTCGGCGACCAGCAGGCGGCGCGCTTCGGAAATCTTCACCCGCCGCATTTTGGTCTTTTTCGGCAGCATGCCGCCCATCATGTCCCCGATGTTGACGCTGGCGCCGTTGATTTCCACGGGCGCGGGCGTATCCGCGACTTCGATTTCAATCTCCTGCTCTTCCAGCTCCCCGCGCATGAGCTTCTGGCGCAGGTCTTCCCGGCGCAGCGAGAGCTTTTCGCGCTCCTCGGGCGGCACGTCCGGCTCCTTGGGCTTGTTGCCCAGCAGGACGTCGATGGGGTTTGTCCGGTGCTTGGGCGGATTGGTCATCAGCGACAGAATGCGTTCCTCGGCCAGCACCGTGGCGCGCGCTTTGACGCGCTCGGCGTGCTGCTCCTTGACCATGCGGATGGCGGCCTCGGCCAAATCGCGGATGATGGATTCCACATCCCGGCCCACATAGCCGACCTCGGTGA
The DNA here is from genome assembly GCA_018713305.1 of Candidatus Avichristensenella intestinipullorum. Lineage (GTDB taxonomy): Bacteria > Bacillota > Clostridia > Christensenellales > Aristaeellaceae > Avichristensenella > Avichristensenella intestinipullorum. The sequence goes on along the minus strand of DVFI01000138.1, from coordinate 29,282 downwards.
ATTTCGTCGCCTCCACCTTGACAAACGGCGCGTCCACCAGCTTGGCCAGCCGGCGGGCGATTTCGGTCTTGCCCACGCCGGTAGGCCCGACCATCAGGATGTTTTTCGGCGCGATTTCCTCGCGCAGCTCGGGCGGGAGCTGGGCGCGCCGGTAGCGGTTGCGAAGCGCGATGGCCACGGCTCTTTTGGCCTCGTCCTGGCCGACGATGAAGCGGTTGAGCTCGCGCACGATTTCTTTGGGGGTAAGCTGCGGCATCTTAAATATCCTCCACGGTAATATGGTCGTTGGTGTAAACGCAGATGGAAGACGCCACGCGCAGCGCTTCTTCGGCGATGGCGTGGGCGGAAAGCTCGGTATGGCGGACCAGCGCGCGGGCTGCGGCCAGCGCGTAGTTGCCGCCCGAGCCGATGGCGCACACGCCGTCGTCGGATTCAATGACTTCGCCCGTTCCGGAAACGATGAGCATGCTCTCGGCATCGGCCACAATCATCATCGCTTCCAGGCGGCGCATGGCCTTGTCGCTGCGCCATTCCTGCGCCAGCTCCACCGCCGCGCGCTGGAGGTTGTAGGCGTATTGTTCCATTTTTTCCTCAAAGCGTTCGCTGAGCGAGAAGGCGTCGGCCACCGAGCCGGCAAATCCCATGACGGCCCGCCCGCCGCAGATGCGGCGTACCTTGACCGCGCCGCCCTTGAAAATGGTGCTCTCTCCCATGGTCACCTGCCCGTCGCCGGCGATGGCGCTACGCCCGTTCCGGCGCACGCCGCATATGGTAGTCCCCTTCAGCTGTGTCATGCCATCACTCCTTCGCGTAGGTTCAATGCGTCCAGGGCATCCAGCGCGCGGGCCGAAACGGCCTCGTAGCGCTTTGCCTTATCGCGGATTTTTTCCTGCAAGCCGTCTATCAGCCCGAAAGAAACGTTCATGGGCTGAAAATCGGGATTGGGCGTGGAGATGTGGCGCGCAAGCGCGCCCAGGGCGGTCAGCGTCGGGAAAACGAGCGGAGGAAGGCCCTTCAGCGCCCGCGCCAGATGTACGCCCGCGCACAGCCCGCTCGCCGCCGACTCCACATATCCTTCCACGCCGGTGATCTGCCCGGCGAAAAACAATCCTTCGCAGCCGATGACCTCATACCGCGCCGAAAGCACGCCGGGCGAGGCAAGGAAGGTGTTGCGGTGCATGACGCCATAGCGCGCAAACTCCGCATGCTCCAGCCCGGGAATCAGGCCGAAGACACGCCGCTGCGCCGGGAACGTCAGCCGCGTCTGGAAGCCCACCAGGTTATACAGCGTGCCCGCCGCATTGTCCTGCCGCAGCTGCGCCACGGCGAACGGGCGGCGGCCGGTCTGCGGGTCGCGAAGGCCCACGGGCTTTAGCGGCCCGTAGGCCAGCGACAGCCGCCCCCTGCGCGCCATGCTTTCCACGGGCATGCATCCCTCGAATACCGCCCGCTCCTCAAAGCCGTGGATGGGCGCGGTTTCCGCGCTCACCAGCGCTTCGTAAAAGGCATCGTATTCCGCCTCGGTCATCGGGCAGTTGAGATAATCGTCGCCCCGGCCGTAGCGCGACGCGCGAAAGACGCGCGCCATGTCCACGGATTCCAGCGTGACAATGGGCGCCGCCGCGTCATAGAAGTTCAGCGTTTGGAAGCGGTCCCGGATGGCTTCGGCCAGCTTCCCGGCCGTCAGCGGGCCGGTGGCGACAATGGCGGGCGGCTCGGGAAGGCCGTCCGCCTCCCGGCAAACGACCTCAATGAGCGGATGCTGCCGGACGGCCTGCGTAATCAGGCCGGAGAACCGGTCCCTGTCCACGGCGAGCGCGCCGCCCGCAGGCACGCGCGACGCATCGGCGGCCGCCAGGATGAGGGAGCCGGAACGGCGCATCTCCTCCTTCAGAAGGCCCGACGCATTGGTCAGCCGGTCGGAGCGCAGAGAATTGGAGCATACCAGCTCGGCAAAGCCGTCCGCGTGATGGGCCGGCGTTTTCCCGTCGGGTTTCATATCCACCAGGCGCACCGGCACGCCGCGCAGGGCCAACTGCCATGCCGCTTCACAGCCCGCCAGGCCCGCGCCCAGCACCGTCGCCCGCGTCACTGCTCGTTCTCCTCCGGGGCTTCCGCGCGATACCGGCAGCTTTCGTTGCTGCACAGATACCAGCGCCCCCGGCGGTTTTCCTTGAGGGTCATATGGCTGCCGCACCGCGGGCAGGCTTCCCGGACGGGCCTGTCCCAGGAGACGAAGTCGCAGTCCGGATAGCGTTTGCAGCCGTAGAACTTGCGCCCCTTGCGCGACGTTTTTTCCAGCAGCGGCGCGCCGCACTTGGGGCAGGGCGCGTCGATTTCAATCTGGATGGCCTTGGTGCCCCGGCACTCGGGAAACCGCGAGCAGGCCAGAAACCGGCCGAAGCGGCCCATTTTGTATACCATCGGCGCGCCGCACAGCTCGCACACCTCGTCGGACACCTCGTCGGCCACCTTGACCTTCTCGATGTTCTGTTCCGCCTTTTCCAGGGACTGTTCAAACGGGCCGTAAAACTCCCGGATGACTTCGCGCCAGGGCAGGGCGTCCTCTTCCACGGCGTCCAGCTTGTCCTCAACGCCGGCGGTGAACTGCACGTCGACGATGTCCGAGAAGTTTTCGCGCATCATCTGCGTGACCATGCGCCCCAACGTCGTCGCATAGAGCCTGCGCTGCTCGCGGCTGACGTAGCCGCGGCTGATGATGGTGGAAATGGTCGGCGCGTAGGTGCTCGGCCGGCCGATGCCCCGTTCCTCCAGCGCTTTGACCAGCGAGGCTTCCGTGTAGCGGGGCGGGGGCTGGGTGAAGTGCTGCTCGCTCTGGACGTCGAGCACCCGCGCCACATCGCCTTCCTGCAGGTTGGGCAGCGTGGTCTCCGCACTCTCCACTTCTTCGTCCGTCCCTTCCTCGTACACCGAGGTAAAGCCGGAGAACTTCTTGTGCTCCCCGTAAAAGCGCAGCGTCATGTCTCCGCCGGAAAGCTCGGCGGTGAGCGTGTCATACAGCGCCGGCGCCATCTGGCTGGCGATAAAACGCAGGTATATGAGGCGGTACAGGTTGTACTGGTCGCGCGAGAGCGAGGCCTTGATGTCCTCGGGCCTGCGGCGCGCGTCGGTGGGGCGGATGGCCTCATGTGCGTCCTGCGCCCGGGAACGCCCCTTATAAACGGGCGGGGACGGCGGCAGGAAAGCGGGGCCATACCGCTCGGGAATATAGGCCCGCGCCTGGGCGACGGCTTCGTTCGACAGGCGCACGGAGTCGGTACGGATATAGGTAATCAGACCCACGGCGCCCTCGCCCTCGATGTCTACGCCCTCATAGAGCTGCTGGGCAATCTGCATGGTCTTGGCCGTGGTAAAGCGCAGCTTTCGCGCCGCTTCCTGCTGCAAATTCGGCGTGGTAAAGGGGGGCGCGGGGTTCTTGCGCTTTTCCGCGCGCCTGGCCTGGGTGACGGTGAAATCCGTCGCCTTGATTTTCTCCACCGTCTTGCGCGCCATCTCGCCGCCGGCAATGTTTCCGCCGGCAGGCCGGGCGGAAAAACGCTGCCCGCCGCTTTCCAACTGCGCGCTGACCTCCCAGTATTCTTCCGGGATGAACGACTCGATTTCATCCTCGCGGTCGACAATCATGCGCGTCGCCACGCTCTGCACACGGCCGGCGCTCAGGCCCTTTTTTACCTTGGCCCACAGGATGGGGCTTATCTTGTAGCCCACGAGCCTGTCCAGCACACGGCGCGCCTGCTGCGCGTTGATGCGCTTCATGTCCAGGGGGCGCGGATGCTTGACGGCCTCTTTGACGGCCTTGTCGGTAATCTCATGGAATTCCACGCGGCAGGGCGTACTGCCGTCCACGCCGAGAATGTAGGCCAGATGCCAGGAAATGGCCTCCCCTTCGCGGTCCGGGTCGGTGGCCAGCAGGATTTGCGACGCGGCCTTGGCCTCGCGGCGCAGGCGGTCCAGCACTTCGCCCCGTCCCCGGATGGTAATGTATTTCGGCTCGAAATCATGTTCCACATCCACGCCCATCTGCGACTTGGGCAAATCCCGAACATGGCCATTGCAGGCCTCCACTTTGTAGCCGCGCCCCAGGAACTTTCCGATGGTGCGCGCCTTGGCGGGGGACTCAACGATTACGAGCTTGCGCTTTGCTGCTGCCAATGGTGTATCCTCCTACGATGTTAAACGATTCGTTCGACCCTGCGGCCTGGTAACTGCCTTATTATTCCCCGTATCTCCATGCTTGTCAATAGACAATTCAAATCTGCCGGTTTTATCCGGAGCGCGTCGACCAGCTGGTCCACGCTTTCCGAACCGCCCGCCAGGGCGTTGTACACCTGCTGTTCCGCCGCCGTCAGCTGCAGCGGCTCGTCCGACGGCCTCCGACCGTCGATTTCGAGCCGGTCCCAGCCCAGGTCTTCCAGAATCTCCTTCGCGCTGGCGACCAGGCGCGCGCCGTCGCGTATCAGAGCGTGCGGCGAGGAGGACAGCACGCTGTCCGCCTGCCCCGGCAGCGCCATGACGTCGCGGCTCTGGTCGATGGCATGGCGCACCGTGCTCATCGCGCCGGAGTGGCGGGCCGCTTCTACCAGCAGCACCGCCCGGCTCATGCCGCTGATGATGCGGTTGCGGGCGGGAAAATTGTGCGCAAGCGGCGGCGTGCCCGGCGGCTCTTCCGTGACGATGCTGCCGCCGTTGGCGAGGATTTCCTCGTAGAGAGTCCGGTTTTCCGGCGGATATACCACGTCTATCCCGCAGCCGAGCACCGCTACGGTCCGCGCCCTGGCGTCCACCGCGCCCCGGTGGGCGGCGCTGTCGATGCCGCGCGCCAGGCCGGAAACCACCGTCACCCCTGCCTCCGAAAGCTCCCGCGCGATGCGCCGGGTCATGCGCGTGCCGTACGCGCTGCAGTTGCGCGCGCCCACAATGGCGAACATGCACGGGTCGTCCAGCGCGGCGCGGCCGCGGACATAGAGCGTAGGCGGGGGATCGGCGATGGTCAGCAGGTCCTGCGGATAGGTTTCATCCTCGCGCGTAACCGCCACCGCGCCGCATTGCTCCAGGGAGGCAAACAACGCCTCCAGATAGCGTGCCTGGCGCGCCTGCTCCAGCGCGCGATAGACGCGCGGGCCGACCATCTCGCGAATGTACGGCCCCATTTCCTCCCATACGCGCTGCGGCGGCCCCAGGCGCTCGAGCAGCGCGTCAAAATGGCGGACATCCAGCTCCTTGATGCTGGACAGCCATATCCAATACTGCTGAGACTGGCTGTATTCCATGCTACGCCTCCGTTTCCATCGCGCGGTATTGCAGCGCTTCGGCAATGTGGCGCGCCTCGACGCGCTCTGCGCCGTCCAAATCGGCAATGGTGCGCGCGACCTTGCGCACGCGATCGCGCCCGCGCATCGACAGCCCCCAGCGCCGCATGGCGCCGGCCAGCAGCGCGCGCCCGGCCGCGTCCGGCTCTGCCCAGCGCCGCAGCTGCGAGGCGCTCAGCTGCGCGTTTGCATAAATCCCCTCGCGCGCGTATCGCCGCTGCTGCAGCATGCGGGCGGCGTTGACCCGGGCGCGCACCTGCGCGGAGGTTTCCCGGTTTCCCTGCTCGATTTCTTCCGGCGCCACCTCGCCCACCTCCACGCGCAGGTCAATCCGGTCCAGCAGCGGCCCGGATACGCGCCCCTGATAGCGTGCCACCGCCTGCGGCGTGCATCGGCAGGCCCTGGAGCGCGAGCCCAGGTATCCGCAGGGGCAGGGGTTCATGGAGGCGACGAGCATGGCCCGCGCCGGGTATTCCGAACGCGCGCCCGCGCGCGCAATGACGACCTTTCCGTCCTCCAGTGGCTGGCGCAGGCCGTCCAGGACGTTGCGGGGAAATTCCGGCAGCTCGTCCAGAAACAATACGCCGCCGGTGGCCAGCGTCACCTCGCCCGGATGCGCGTCCTTGCCGCCGCCTACCAGCGCGGCCAGGGAGGCGCTGTGATGCGGCGCGCGGAACGGACGCTGGGTCAGAAGGCCCGCGCCGGGCGGCAGGATGCCTGCGGCGCTGTGGATGCGCGTCACTTCCAGGGATTCCGCAAAGGTCATGTCCGGCAGAAGCGAGGGCAGGCAGCGCGCCAGCATGGTCTTGCCCGTCCCCGGAGGCCCCACCATCAGCAGCGAGTGTCCGCCCGCCGCGGCAATTTCCAGGGCGCGCTTGGCCATGTGCTGCCCGGCCACCAGGCACAGATCGTCCTTGCCCGTCTGCGAGGCCACCGCCTCCGCATAGCGCTGCTGCGGCTGCGGGGCGATGGGCGCTTCGCCGCGCAAATGCCTCGCGACTTCGGCCAACGACGCCGCAGGGTATACGGTCAATCCCTCCACGCAGGAAACCTCGGGCGCGCTTTGCTGCGGCAGCAGCAGGCGCGTATAGCCGGCCTTCCCCGCGGAAAGCGCCACGGGCAGCGCCCCTCGCACGGCCGCGAGCTCGCCGCCCATGGACAGCTCGCCCAGAAAGACAATGCCCTCCGTGGCGGCGGGGGACAGCTGCCCGGAAGCGCAGAGGATGGCCAGCGCGATGGGCAAATCAAATACGGGGCCGGTCTTTTTCGTGCCCGCGGGCGCGAGGTTGAGCACGACGCGCGTGAAGGGCATGGTAAAGCCGCTGTTGGCGAGCGCCGCGCGCACCCGCTCGCGCGATTCCTTTACCGCCGCGTCCGGCAGGCCCACGATTTCAAACAGCGGCATGCCGCCGGATACGTTGGCTTCCACGGACACGAGATAGCCGTCGATGCCGTCAAGCGCGTAGGAGAGCACGCGGGCAAGCATGGGCAGCGCCCCTTTCGTCAAAGCGTATCAATAGTACAGCCAGCCCCGGTACTGCCAGCCGGGCAGATAGAGGTTGGAAAACCAGTTCATCGCGTCGGCCCATGCGCGCGGGATTTCCGTTCCCGTGCCGATGGGGTAAAAACCTATAAACAGCAGCACCGTCACCGCCATGTATCCTATCCAGACCGGCAGCGCGCGCTTGCCCAGCCGCGCGTCCACGCGCTGGGCGGCATAGACGATGGAGAGCATGACGAACGGCAGGCTGCCGAAATAATGATAGATGAACATGGAGCGCGGCACCAGCACCCAGGGAAGAAACTGCGCCAGGAAAGCCAGCAGCAGCATCGCCGGGCGGTGGTCGCGCACCGCCTCGCCGCGGACGTGCGGCCGCAGCCAGCGCCACAGCAGGTACAGCATGGTTGCAAAGCCCGTCCACCAGACGGCCGGATTGCCCATGCACATGATGGTCGCCACGTTCCCCTCGCCGACGAACGGGCTGCCGTTGTAGTAATACATGGGCTTGAGCATGAGCGGCCATTCATACCAGGGCGACTGGAACGCGTGGTTGTCGGCCAGCGTGGCATGGTAGTTGAACATGTTGACCTGGGTGTTCCAGAACCGCTCCCAGGTCAGCCCGCCTTCGTAGGCGAAATGGGGAATGTAGCTGAAGTAATAGATGGCGAAGGGGATGGCCAGGAAGCATACCACGCACACCGCCAGCGTGCCGAGCAGCAGCTTCGGATAATCCCGTACCTTTTGCGCCGCCTCGCCGCCCGCGTTGCGACAGGCCGTCCATTGCAGCAAATGCCGCGCCATCGACCAGAAAAACAGCACCGCCAGCCCTACGCCCGCATACATGCAAATCCATTTGCTCGCGCAGCCAAGCCCCATGAAAACGCCGGACAGCGCCAGCGGCACCCACGCGCGCCAGCGGTCGCGGAACAGGTTCATCTGCAGGAAGCGGAACATGCACAGATACATCAGCAGGATGAACAGCACCGCATAGCTGTCGATGGTGGCAATCCGCGTCTGCGTCAGATGCATCATGTCAAACGCCATCACAAACGCGGTCAGGAAGGCATAGCGCGTCTTGCGGAAGAAGAGCTTGCCCAGCAGGTACATCGCGGGCACCATCAGCACGCCCATCAGCGTGCCGAAGAACCGCCAGCCAAACGGCGTCATGCCAAAGAGCTCAATGCCCCACATGATGAAGATTTTGCCGAGCGGCGGATGCGTCCACTCGTAGGTCAAAAGGCCGTTGGCATGCTCATAGCCCGTGCGCGCGTGATAGATTTCGTCAAAATAGGTGCCGTTGTAGTAGCTCGGCTCGCTCACGACGGTATCCTGCTCGTCCACGAGCGCCTCGGGCGTATAGGACGAGCCTTCGCGCGCGCCCGTCCACTGGGAAACCAGGGCGGGAATGACTTCGCCCTGCGCGTCCAGGAAGCCAAGCTCCATGAGCATATAGCCCGGATAATTCACCCGCAGGCGCACATAGCGCGCGCTGTAGGTGCCGGGCGTGTCCAGCCAGGAAAGGAACGCGCCGGTCGTGGTGTCATAATGCGCGGTGGGGTAATACTTCCAGCGGAAGCAGTTGCCTTCCAGCGCCGTATACTCGGGCAGCGGAGACCAGGTGGTTCCGTCGTCGGACAGTTCGACCTGCACGGCAAAATCCGAGCGCAAAACGCCCTGATAGAAAATCAGGGAAAAGTCCCGGGTTTCTCCCAGGTCGAAAGTGATTTGCTCGTCCGTGCCCGTGCTTATCCAGTAGGTTTGCGGCGCGCTGGTAGAGCCCAGGCCGATATAGGCGATGGCCGTGTATACCAGCGTCAGCGAGAGCATGACCGCCCAATCCCTTTTGCGCATGCGGGGCAGCGGCGGGGTCTGGCAAAGAACCTCGTCGACACGGGCCTGCGCACGGGCTGCGGCATGTTCCCCGGCCGAGGGCGCGGGAAGCTCGCATGTGCGGCGGTCCACCGCCGTCCATATGGCCAGCGCGAGCAAAAGCAGGTTGCATACCGCCAGCACGCAGCCGGGAACGCCGAAGCCCAGCGCCAGATGCGTATCGCGCAGCACCAGCGCGCAGTTGACGAAAAACGTCATCGAAAAGCCCGCAAAGAGCACCAGCAGCCGTGCGTCGCGGCGGCGCAGAAAGGCGACCAGCCAGAGCGCCAGCGCCGGGTACAGATAGCGCTCGTGCATTTTGACGCCCAGCAGATACAGCGCCGTGTACAGCAGCGCTCCGCACAGCGGCAACGCTTCGGGCGCGTCGCGCCGCGTCCAGTACAGCACCAGCACGCCCGCCACGCACAGCACCATCATTACCGTGCCGAACGTGCCGTAGGAAATGCCCAGGAACGACGCCTCCAGCCCGACCCAGTTGGCGCCCAGCAGATAATAGAGATTGGCGGTATTGAGCGTGGCGTAGGGGTAAGACGAAAGCGTCTCCAGGATTTTTTCAAACGTCCATGTGACCGGCTTGCCCCAGACAAAGGGCAGCAGCAAAAGAACCATGCCGGCCACTGCGATGCCCAGGCCCTGCGCGGCGTGCGCTATTATCTTGCGGCGCGCGGACGGCGTTTTCTCCCGCAGAATATCCGCCGCCAGCGCCGCCACGCCGACGGGCGCGGCAAGGAGCGCCTGCGGCTTGCACAGGAAGGTCAGCGCAAAGACGGGCAGCGCCGCGCGCCAGTTTTTGCGCTGCACCAGCGCGACCGTCGCCACAAGCCCCAGCGCCAGCAGGCTGTCCACCTGTCCCCAGACCGCGCTGTCGATGAGCACGGCCGGGCTGAACGCATACAGCGCGGCAACGAGCAGCGCGCCCATGGCCTGCAGCGGCTTTTGCGCCATGCGCCACAGCAGCACGACAATGCCCAGGTCCGCGAGCATCGGCATCAGCTTAACCAGCACGCGCGCCGTCGCATTCATCTCCACAACGCCCAGCAGGTTCATCAACCCGCCTATTGGCCACAAAAGATACAAATATCCGGGCAGGTAGTCGCAGAAATAATCGTCGGCGTAGAATTCGCCGGGCCCTACGGCGGCCATGCGCTGGGCCCAGGCGTAGAAACACTGCATGTCCGTTGCATACCCGGCCTGCGTCGCCATCAGATACAGGCGCAGCGCGGCGGCGACGGCCAGCAGCCCCGCCAGGGCCGCCCGCGGCCAGGGAAGACGGGCGCGGCGGGCAAAATACAGCACCGCCAGCACGGCCAGAAACCCGCCGATACCCGCCAGCAGCCCCAGGGAACTGCTGTCCGTGTCGGCGTCGGAGACGGTCTGCTGGCCTGCGTAGCGGGTATAATCCGTAAGCTGTATGACGGCGGCATCCTCCGGCACCGCGTCCACGGGCGTCAGCGCGATATCGTCGAACCAGGCCTTGCCGATGTTGTCGGCGCTGTAACCGCCCAACCGCACGGCGATGGACAGCTGCTCCTGGCCCTCCGCCGTGCGGATATAGCATTCCACATAGCGCCACTGCCCCTGCGTATCGTAGACCATGGGAAAGGATTCGTAAGAGCTGAGCACGGAAATGTTGGCGCCCGCGCCATCCGGGCCGACGCTGTCCACCTTGATATAGCCGCTGAGGCGGTAGACGGTTTCCGGCAGCACTTCCGCGCTCTGCACGAAACGGGCGTCGTTGGACACCACGTTTTCCACCAGCACGCACCAGTCGCTCTCGCGGCCCGGGGCGGCAAGCTCCAGATACGAAGCGCCCGTGTCGAACAGCCACATATCCTGTTCCCAACCCAGCGGCCAGCCGTCGTGCGTCTGCTCAAATCCGGGGTTGATGAGCAGGTTGTCCTCGGCTCTTGCGCAGGGCGCCAGCAGCAGAATACCGCAAAACAGGCACAGCAGAATCCGGCGCATCCTTTTCCTCCTTTAAGCCGTTGGTCGGCGTTGTATCTATTTGACGGCGGCGGAGCCCTTATGCTTCCATTTTAAGGGTGTTATCCGCGAAAGTCAAACGCGCCGCGCAGCAGGGCGGGCCCTTGGGGCGTGATTTCCACAATATCAAAGCGCACCGGGCAGTCCTGCAGCTGATAGGTCTGCAGGAAGCGCAGCGCGGCATGGCAAATCCGGCGCTGCTTTTCGGCCGTGACGCGCTCGCGCGGCGCGCCGTGCGCAAGGGAGCTGAGCGACTTGACCTCCACAAAGACATAGGTCTCCCCGTCCTTTGCGATGATATCCACCTCCGCGCCGCGCACGGTGTAGTTGCGGCGCAGTATCCGATATCCGCGGCCGGCCAGAAATACGGCGGCCCTGCTCTCCGCGTCGCGCCCTGACTGGACAGACATGCCGGCACCTCCTTGTAAGAGGTTTTAGAGAAAGTTGCGTATAAACAGCTTCCGGTGCTCGGGGCAGGGGCCGTGCGCGCGCAGCGCCGCAACGTGCGCCGCCGTGCCGTATCCCTTGTGGCGTGCAAAACCGTAGGCGGGATAGCGCGCGTCCAGGTCCTGCATCATCCGGTCGCGCGTTACCTTGGCCAGAATGGAAGCGGCCGCAATGGAATAGCACAGCGCGTCGCCGTGGATGACGCTGCGCTGCCGGCCCGGCAGCCTGACGCCCTCCATGGCGTCGAGCAGAAACAGGCTGCACGGCGCGCCCCCGGCCGCGCGTTCCATGGCCAGGCGCGTGGCCTCCAGAATGTTCAGCCGGTCGATTTCCTCTACGCTGGCCACGCCGGTGCCGGCAAAGACGGCCGTTTCCAGAATCCGCTCGTAAAGCGCCTCGCGCCGCTTCGCGCTCAGCTTCTTGGAGTCGTCCACACCGCACAGCAGCGGTTCGCACGGCATCACCGCGCAGCCTGCGACCACGGGCCCTGCCAGCGGGCCGCGGCCCGCCTCGTCCAGGCCCGCGAACACGATGCCCTGCGCCCAGATTTCGCGGTCCATCGCGGCGAGTTCATCCAGCCGCTCCGCAGCCGTTTTTTTCATGGCGTGCCTCCTGCGTGCGGGCCCTGCTTTTCGGGGAACGCCGCCTCCAGGGTGATGCGGCCGAGCCGGCCGGCGCGGAATTCGTCCAGCACGACCGACGCGGCGCGCGCCACGTCGCATGCGCCCCCGCCCATCAGAAAACCGCGCCCGCGGCATACCGCCTCCAGCAGCGACGGGCCGCGCAGGCCGGCGTCGTCTATCCGGAAGCGGCTCAGGACGGCCTGGGGGCGCGTTGCCAGCAGGGCTTCCAGCAGCGAAACCGCCAGCGCCTCGCTGTCGAGGACTTCGTCGCGGATGGCGCCCAGCCAGGCCAGCCGCTGCGCAGCCAGCGCATCGTCCAGCCGCGGCCAGAGCAGGCCGGGCGTGTCCAGCAGTTCCAGATAGGGAGAGACGCGCACCCAGCGGTTGGCGCGCGTGACGCCGGGCCGGTCGGCGACCTGCGCCACGGGCGTGCCGTTGAGGCGGTTGATAAACGTGGATTTTCCCACGTTCGGAACGCCCACGACCATGGCGCGCACGGTTTTGCGCACGCCGCGCGCCGCCTGGCGCGCAACCTTGTCGGCGGTCATGGCGTCAATGCGGCGCACGGCCTCCTGCGCCCTGCCGCGCGCGGCGTTGTATGCGAAAGCCGGCTGGCCTTCGGCGGCGAAACGCCGCAGCCAGCCCTGCGTAGCGGCCTCGTCGGCCAAGTCTGCTTTGTTGAGCACCAGCAGGCGGCTCTTGCCCCGGGTAAGCGCCTGCAGGTCGGGGTTGCGGCTGGAGAAGGGCAGACGCGCATCGCACAGCTCGATGACCGCGTCCACGCGCCGGAGCTGCTCCTGCAAGAGCCGTCTGGCGCGCGCCATATGCCCCGGATACCATTGAATCTGCATGGACTCACTCCCTCGATGTCAATGCGACCGCGCTTTGCGCGCGCCCGTGCAAAAGATAAGGGCCGAATACAAGAAAGCCCGCCAGAAGCGGGCTTCCGACCGTCGACAAGTCGACGGTCTTTCGCTGCAAGGCTGTTTCTCAGCCTTGCAGTGAAGGAAACATCATGTTCCTGTGCGCGAAGCGCACGGCCGGAACATGATAGCGGAAGCGGCTTGCAGCCGCTCCTGGCGGCGTACATGCCGCCGCTGCGGATGGCATGGGAAGGGGCTGCCGCCCCTTCCTGCATCCCCGCAGAAGTGTGCCCACTTTGTTGATAAGCAGAAGCCCGCCAAAAGCGGGCTTTGCATGCAAATCGCTCAGCGATCGCGCAGTTCCTTAATCTTGGCAGCCTTGCCGGAACGCTCACGCAGATAATAAAGCTTGGCGCGGCGAACCTTGCCGCGGCGGGTGATTTCAATGCGGTCCACGCGGGGGCTGTGCAACGGGAAGGTGCGCTCCACGCCGATGCCGTAGGAAACACGGCGGACGGTGAACGTTTCGCGGACGCTGCCGTTACGGCGGGCGATAACCGCGCCTTCAAAGGCCTGCAAACGCTCGCGGCTGCCTTCGACAACCTTTACATACACGCGGACCGTATCGCCGACGTTGAAGTTCGGGATGTCGCTGCGGAGCTGCTCGCGCTCCAGGGAGCGGATGATTTCATTCATGGAATGTCCTCCTTTCCTCATAGACGTTCATGCCCGAATGCCGGAGCGATACGGCAGAGGACCGTCCGTTTCATAGTCGCGACCACCATTATAGCACACCATGCCCGCGCGCGCAAGCAGAATTTTCAACCGGGCAGCTTTTTTTCGGCGCGGACCGCGCCTGTCACGGCGCTGCCGGCGCGTCGCAATAGCGGCAGGGCAGCAGCTTGGAATACGGTTCGTCCTCCAGCTCCTCATATCGGAAGGACTTCATGTATTCGCCGTATTTGTCCAGGTTAATCTCGGAGCAGTCGCGGCGGGAATGGTAGTATTCGCCGCCCTGCGAGTTATACCACAGCTCCAGGTTTGGGTCGGTCGTCGGCTCCGGCGTGAAGGCAGTGCTCACGGTGGTATCCCCCGCTGCGGTCGGCGGCTCGGTAGCCGTCACCTGTATGCCGTTGCGCATGGAGTCCGGATCCACATACCACGAACCGTCCACGCTGAACAGCAGCGCGTTGTACTGCTGGGTAATCTGTTCGCGCGTGCCGGTATTGCGCGTGGTATTGGCAATGACGGTGAAAGAGGCCGAATCGGAGACGGTCGCCGACTCGCCGGTGATGGTCCAGCTGTTGAGCTTAAAGGAGGTATACGCCCAGAACAGCTGCTGCCGCGGGGATTCCACCGCGGTGCGCCAGGAGGGCAGGGTATACTCGACCATCTCCTCCCAGCTTTCGTTCTGCCACATCTGCATGTAGGTGTTGAGCACCTGCTGCGCGGCCTGATAGTTGGCGTTGAGCGGCGCGGAGGTAATGCCGCCGGCGGACACTTCCGTGCCGACGCCCAATACGGCCGATGCGTTGGGGTCGGTCTCCGTGCCGCTGTCGCTCGCCAGGACAATCGGTGCGGTTACGCCGGGCGTAGGCGTGAGATTGAGCCCCACGAACGCCGGCCCGCTGCCTGCGGACTGACCGGTCGTCTGCTCGGTGGCAGTCTGCGCCGCGGACGAAATGGTGCCGTCGCCATAGTACGGGAAGTCGCCCTCATCGGGGGAGAGATCCACCACGGCAATCAGTGCGACGACCACCAGCACCAGCAGCACGCCGCTCATGAACGCGCGCCCGCGCGGGGCAAAGCAGTTCAGCGCCCACATGGCGATGAGCACCAGCAGCGTTACGGCGATAAAAACCCAAAGAAAAGCCTGGATAAACACGCCCAGCAGCCCGCAAAGCGGCGCGATGATAAAAAGCATCGACAAAATGACCGTATCGCCCACCGGCCGGCCGGAGCGCCTGGGCGCAGGCCGTTGCGGCGGACGAGGGTTTCTCTGCCCTGCCGGGCGCGGAGAAGGCGCGTTTCTGCCCGATGATGAAGAATTTGCGCCGCCATACCCCGGCGTGTATGTATACTGATTGCGGCTAGGCATAGTCCACCCCACTTGACATCAACAGTACGGACAGTGTAACGCAAAACTGCGCAAAGCGCAACCTCTGCCAAAGGATTGCCTACCTCATAATACGAAAAAAGGCACAAAAACCATCCCGAAGCCGGCGGGACGGTTTATGCCGCGCAGCGAACGGCTACGCTACGACCACGACCTGCACGCCCGGCAGGCGCGCCCGCAGCGTGCCCGCAACATCGTAGCTCGAGCGCGAGCCTGCGGCGCCGATGACGAGCGTCTCAATGGCGTTGCGCTGTGCAAAGTCGACAATGGTATCAATCACGTCGTCCGAGCGGAGCATATCCATCTCCGCCCCGTATTCGCGCGAAATGCGAAACAGGTATTCCAACGCTTCGCTCTCGCTGCTGCCCCCAAGAAGCGCCTCTCCGCTGCGGGCCACATGCACCACGCTCAGCCCCGCGCCGCCGGCCAGCGAAGCGCCCGCCCGGATGAGCCGTTCGCAGGTCTTCTGCACCGTCACGCAGACCATGGTTTTTTTCGGAGCATTTGGCATAGACGCGTCGTTTCCTTCCTTGTTATCTTTGATGGGTGCACAGCCATGCAGCCCATGCCCTTTCAGCGTATTCGCGCCCGCGCCCTTTATTGCTTTTGCAGGCCAATGATTTCATTGCCGTGCACCAGAAACAGCACCCGATCCCCCTCGTGCAGCGCGGGCTTGGGCAAACTGGCGTCCCAATACAAAAGCCGGTCGTCCTCGGGGTCGTCGCCCCGGCCGATGTTGACCATCACCGCATAGAAGCCCAGCCCGTTGCGGAACGTGGTCTGCGTATCAAAGCGCGTCAGACGGCCTTCTACGGTTCGGTGCAGGCCCGTGCGGATATCGCGCAGGAACTTGCGGTAATGCAGGTAAGGGGCCACCTTCAGGTCCCAGAAAAAAATAGCAAAACCGCCCCACAAGGCCGAAACGGCGATGGTGAAGACCTGGCTGGGCGTTTCGCGCACGTTGTCCACGTGTGTATTGTCGCGCCAGATCAGCGAAGCGGTGACCAGCGCGACCATCAGTCCCGTTGTGATGGCCAGTATCGCCAGCCGGCGACGAATGGCGCGGTTGTTGCGCTGCGCGTCGGCATCGCCGTGCAGACGGGCAGGAAGTTGGTTCTGCATGCTTTTTTCCTCCGCCCTTATCATACCACATATATGCCCTGGGCGCAAAGGAACCGTGTGGAAATTCACAATTCGTTTACCCTTTGCCGGGAACGGCCGCCTCAAAGCGCAGCGACGCGCCCTGGCGCACGATGACGCCGGTGCTTCCCTGCAGACGTCCTTCCCGGAATGCACGCTCTACCAGCGGCGGCGTCAGCTCCGGGCCGCCGGCCCGCACCAGACAGTTTTTCCAGAGCGTAAACCCGCAGCCCTCGCGCCAGCGGGAGCAGTAAAACGCCTTGCTGTTTTCCAATACCCGGCCCTGGCCGCAGACCGGGCATGCCAGGGACAGGGACGCCGCCTTGCGGGGCGCGCGCCCTTTTTTGCGCCGTTCCTCCTGCGCAAAGACGACGTCCTGCGGGGCGTTTTGCGCGCTTTCCACCAGGAAAGCGGCCAGACGGCGGATGCCCTCCAGGAAGCGCGCAGGGTCGCCCGCGCCCGCCGCGATGGCGGACAGCGCCTTTTCCCACCGGCCTGTCGTCTCGGGCGAGGCAATCTGCGCGGGCACCACGGACAACAGCAGGACGCCCTTATCCGTCGCCTCGATGGCGCGCCCCTTGCGCCGGGCATACCCTACCTGAAACAGGCGCTCGATGATGGCCGCGCGCGTGGCGGGCGTTCCCAGCCCGCTGTCTTTCATGGACTCGCGCAGCGTCTCGTCCTCGATTTCGCGCCCCGCATGCTCCATGGCCGCCAGCAGCGAGGCGTCCGTCATCGGCGCCGGCGGACGGGTTTTCTCCGCCTTTACGCTCACGCCGGCCGTCTGCCGCCTGTCGCCCTGCGCAAGTGGCGGAAGCGCCTTTTCCGGCGCGCCCGCGTGCGACCGCGTGGAAACCTTGGGTTCCCGCTCCGTGACCTTCCATCCTGCCTGGACAATTTCCCGGCCCAGACTTTCGAAGGCTTCGCCCTCGCAGCGGGTGATCACCCGCACCGCGTCGTACCGGTAATCCGGATAGAAGGCGGCCAGAAACCGGCGGACGACCAAATCGAACAGCGCCGCTTCATCCGGCGGCAGCGCGCTCAGGTCCGCCTTGCGGCCGGTGGGCACGATGGCGTGATGGTCCGTCACCTTTTGATTGTCAAAAACGCGCGGCAGAAGCGGCAGAAGCCCCTCCGCGGGCAGGGCGGCGCAAAGCGCGTCGTAGGCATGGGGCAGCGCGCGCAGCGCGGCGGTCGCCTTGGCGCGCATATCGCGCGGCAAAAACCGGCTGTCGGTGCGCGGATAGGTCAGAAGCTTATGGGTCTCGTAAAGCTTTTGCGCGCAGGACAGCGTCTTTTTCGCGGTGAAGCCCAGCAGACGGTTGGCGTCGCGCTGCAGGCTGGTCAGGTCATACAGCAGCGGCGGGCGCTCGACTTTGCGCTCGCGGGTCACCGCTTCCACCGTCGCGGGCTTGTCCCGCGTGCGCCGTGCGATATCGCGGGCCTGCGCCTGGTCATAGACGCGCCTTTCCCCCGTCTCTTCGTTGAGCCACTGGCCGGTATAGTCCCCGAAGTCTGCGGTGACGACCCAATAATCGCGCGGCTGAAACGCTTCGATTTCATGCCGCCGTTTGACCAGAATGGCCAGCGTGGGGGTCTGGACCCGGCCGACGGACAGCAGCGCGCCGTAGCGCAGGGTAAAGGCGCGGCTGGCGTTCATGCCGACCAGCCAGTCCGCCTCCGATCGGCAGCGGGCGCTCTGATACAGGCGGTCGTAGGCCGAACCGGGCTGCAGCGAGTCAAACCCTTCGCGGATGGCCTCGTCGGTCATGCTGGAAATCCACAGCCGGTCAAAGGGCTTATCGCACCCGGCCTGCTGGTACAGGTAACGGAAAATCAGCTCCCCTTCGCGCCCGGCGTCCGTGGCGCAGACCAGGCGCTCGCAGTCGCGGCTGCGCATCAGCGCCTGGACGCGGCGAAACTGGGATCGCGTTTTCGGCAGCACCTTGAGCGGGATGACGTCCGGCAGGATGGGCAGGTCGTCCGCGCGCCAGCGTTTCCAGGCTTCGTTGATTTCCTCGGGGTCGCACAGCGCCACCAGATGGCCGATGGCCCAGGTAACGCGCCACCGGCCGCCGGCCAGGTACCCGTCCTGTCGCTCACGGCAGCCCAGTACGCGCGCGATATCGCGCGCTACAGAGGGTTTTTCGGCAATCACCAGCGTATAGCCCACGTTACGGCCTCCTTTGTACGGCGGTTCGCATGAATGCGGCTTCCTCGTCGGTAATGTCGCGCAGGCCATAGCGCGCCGCGTCGTACACGTCCGCCATGCGCGCGCCTTCCGGGATGCGCGAAAGGGCTTCGCGGGCCGTCTGGGCGTCGGCGATGTCCGGACGCTGCGCGCGCAGTTGCGCGTAGGCCCAGCGCACGCGGCGGCGGTTGTCCATCTGCTCCCAGCGCGGCGGCCGGGTCAGGCGGCGGCGCAGCCGGGCGGCGCGCGCCCGGGCGCTGCGGCGCATCTCTTCCCAGTCCAGGATGCTTTCTTTTTCCACCTGGTTTTCCTCGCTCAGGGCCGCAAAGGTTTCGCGCAGGCGCGCATGCAGACGCCGCAGCCATTGCCGGCAGAGGCCCGCCAGCTTCCAAAGCGCGAAGCACAGGCCCGCCGCGCCCAGCAGAAGCGCCGCCGCGATGCCGATTTTCTCCAGCACGGCCCAAAACGCGGAGGCTTCGCCCGCCTCCGCCGCCATCGGCAGGAATGCTTCGCCGCCGGAGGCCGGCGCGACGGATGCGTCCGCGGCGAACAGGCGGCCCAACCACAGGACGACGGCCAGCAGGCCGCGCCCCATCCAGCCCAGCAGGACCGAAAACGCGTCTTTCACCGCGTTCCAGGTCCCCGCCAACAGCGTAAGCGTCGAAAAACCGAGCGCAAGCAGCAGGTTGCGCAGCCGCAGATAGCGCGCGGGGCCGTCGCCCGCCTGTCCCGTCGCATTTTCCTCAAGCGCCTGCCGGTTGAGCACAAGGGGAAGCGCCGCCACATAGGCGGCCAGCAGAACGGTCAGCACCGGCAGCGCCGCGCGCAGGCCCGCCAGGCGTGCGGCGAGCTGAGAGAGCGCGTGCAGCGCCAGGGCGGCGTACCAGAAGCCGGCGTCCCGCTGCCGCCATGCGGGCAGGGGCGCGGCGCGCAGCGCCTTGTAAAACAGCAGCGCGCAGGGGGCCAGCAACGCCGCCATCGCGGGCCTGTGCAGGGCGTGCGCCCGCAGCGCCAGCAGCAGCGCCAGCAGCGCAAAGCCAGGCAGGGCCACGGCCATACGCCGCCTGCCGCCCCAGAGGGCGGCGGGCAGGGCGGACAGCGCGCACAGCGCGGCCCAGGGCAGGCCGAAGGCGGCCAGGTCCGGCAGCCATCGGGCGGCAATGAGCACCCACAGCGGAGAGAGCCCCAGCGCCATCAGAAGGGATTCGGCCAGCTTGTTCAGCGCGCGCCTCATGCCGCTCCCTCCTCCCGGCTCAGTTTCCACAGCGCCACGGAATTGCCGCGCAGGCGGAGCATGGCCATGCGCCCCCGGATTTCCGGCGTATCATAGGCGGACAGGATGAGGATATCCATCCCCGACAGCGCGCCCAGCTCGTCCAGGAAGGTCGGAAAGCGCCTGGCGCGAAGGATGCGGAGGCGCGCCATCGTCTCCAGAAGCGCTTCCTCGCGGCCGCTGTGCCAGCCCGGCAGCAGCAGGGTGGTTTGCGCATCCTCTTCGCCGGACGGCGCGTTGGCGCCGAAGCCGGCCTCCAGCCCCGCCGACAGCGCGCGGACGCACAGCGTGGCGGCCAGGGAAATCCCGGCCTCCACCCACCCCTGCTCGTATTCCATCAGATGGTTCCACTGTCCTTCGTCGCGCTGCACGTTCAGCAGCACCAGCAGGCGGGGATTGGCGGTGCAATCGTGCGCCTTGACCTGCAGGGCCCCCATCCGCGCGGTGGCCGGCCAGTGCACGTCCCGGCGGGCGTCGCCCGGCTGCCAGGCCCGAATGCTCGCCACCAGGTACGGGTCCGGCGCAATCCAGCGGCGCACCTGCAAATCGCCCTGCCAGCGCGAGGAGGGGCAATCCAGCCGGGAAGCGTCCAGCAGGCGCGGATATACGCTGATGGCCGCCCCGGTGTCCAGCTGACAGGTCTGCGCCGCAAGGCCCAGCAAATCGCCGCAGGTCAGCGCGACCGTGCCGACCTCATAGCGCCCGCGCCGCAGCAGCGTGACCTGCGTGCGCCGCCGCACCTGCGAATACGGGGCGAGGGTATAGACCCGCCGGGAGAACATCTCGTCTCCGCCCAGGTTCTGCTCCTGCGCGCTCTGCTCGGCCGAACCCAGGCGCAGGTGGCGCGACATGCGCGATTCCGCGCGCAGCCAGGGCAGCGGGAGCGGCTTTTCGTTGCGCAGCACCTCCACCAGCTCCACGGTTTCTCCGGCAAACGCGGCCTTGCGGGAAAAACTGCGGGTATAGCGCAGCGCGCGCAGGCCGAAACGGGACAGAAGAAAGGACTGCAAAAGGGCCAGCACGAAAAACGCAGTCAGGAGCCAAAGCGCGCTCACGGCTTCGGCTCCGTCGGCACGGGCACCGCTCGCAGCGCGTCCTCCACCACGCGCCGGGCCGCCTCCGCCTGACCGTACAGCCCGCGCACGATGATGCGGTGCGCCAGCACCGGCACGCTCAGCGTTTTGACATCGTCGGGCGTGACAAAATCGCGCCCGCGCACGCAGGCCAACGCCTGCGACGCGCGCAAAAGGGCGAGCATGCCCCGCGGCGACACGCCCAGCTGCACCTGCTCGAAGGCGCGCGTGCGCTCGCACAGGGCCACGATATAGCCGCGGACGGCGTCGGACACATGCGTTTGCGAGAACGCGGCCTGTGCGGCCAGGACATCCGCCCGCGCGGCGACCGGCGCCAGGTGTTCCAGCGGGTCGTGGCGCAGGAAGCGCTCCAGCATGGCCAGCGATTCGGCGGTAGACGGGTAGCCGGGCGACAGGCGCATCAGGAAGCGGTCCAGCTGCGCTTCGGGCAGGGGAAACGTGCCCTGAATCTCTATGGGGTTTTGTGTGGCGAACACCAGAAACGGCCTTTCCAGCGGCCGTGTGACGCCGCCCTCGGTGACCTGCCGCTCTTCCATGCACTCCAGAAGCGCCGCCTGCGCGCGCGGCGTGGCGCGGTTGATTTCGTCCGCCAGCAGGATGTGCGTGAACACCGGCCCCGGCTCGAACGAAAACGTTCCCTCCCGCATGTTGTACACGCTCATGCCCGTCACGTCCGCAGGAAGCAGGTCGGGCGTGAACTGGATGCGTGCGAAGCGGCAGTCCAGGGACCGGGCCAGCGCCTTGGCCATGACGGTCTTGCCCGTGCCCGGCACATCTTCCAGCAGCACATGGCCGCCGGCCACCAGCGCGCACAGCAGCAGCTCCACGATATCTTCCTTGCCCACGATGACCCGGCTCACGTTTTCGCGAACGCGCCGGGCCAACCCGGAAATATCCGTCATCGCTCTTGGCCCCCCGTCTTGCCTTTGCCCAGAGTATACCATAAAGCGCGCAAAAGGCAAAGCCGGGGGAGAGGGAAGGGGAGCGGCGCGGTCAGGCCATGCGCTCCTGAATAAAGCGGGCCAGCGCATAGGCGTCGGCCTCTATTTCGCGCTGCTCCGGACCTTCTATCATCACGCGCGCCAGCGGTTCCGTCCCGGACAGGCGCACCAGCGTGCGGCCCTTGCCGCTGTATTTGTCGGCCAGCGCCGCGATACGGGCGGCAATTTCCGCGTCCTGTGCAAAGGCTTCGCGCTTGTTTTCGGGCAGGCGCGCGTTGACCGTGGCCTGCGGGAGCGCGCGCATAATCTGCGCCAGCTGCGCCAGCGGCTGCTTGGCCTCGGCCATGATGCACAGCAGCTGAATGGCGGTCATGATGCCGTCGCCGGTGGTATTGTGCTCCAGGAAGATGATGTGCCCGCTCTGCTCTCCGCCCAGGCTGTAGCCCTCGGCAAGCATTTTTTCCAATACATACCGGTCGCCCACCTTCGTGCGCACGCAGGAAATGCCCTTTTCCCGCAGCGCAATCTCCAGCCCCATATTGCTCATGACCGTCGTGACGAGCGTGTCGCGCCGGAGACGGCCCAGGCGGTGCAGGTGCGCCGCGCAGATGGCCATAATCTTATCGCCGTCCACGAGCTGCCCGCGCCCGTCCACGGCGATGAGCCGGTCCGCATCGCCGTCGAAGGCCAGCCCCGCGTCCGCGCCCAGCTCGCACACCAGCTCCTGTAGGCGCACCGGGTGCGTGCTGCCGCAGTTTTCGTTGATGTTGGTGCCGTCCGGCTCGTGGTAAAAGGCGCGCACGGTCGCGCCGAGCGCCTCCAGGGCGCGGGGCGCAATTTGCGAGGCGGCGCCGTTTGCGCAGTCCAGCACCACATGCAGCCCGTCAAGCCGGCAGGAGGCGGTTCCCTTGAGAAATTCGATATACTGCCGCTGCGCGTTAATCTGCCGCACGGGCCGGCCCACCGCAATGCCGGTGGGCAGATTTCCGGCGGGATCGCCGTTGACCAGCGCCTCGATGCGGTCTTCCACCTCGTCGGGGAGCTTGCAGCCGGTTTTGTCAAAGAACTTGATGCCGTTGCACTCCACGCTGTTGTGCGAGGCGGAGATGACGACGCCCGCGTCGGCGTCATACAGGCGGGTCAGATAGGCGATGCCCGGCGTGGGCAGCACGCCCAGCAGCACGGGCCGCGCGCCCTGCGAGCAGATGCCTGCGACCAGGGCCGCTTCCAGCATTTCGCCGGAGATGCGCGTGTCGCGGCCGACCAGAATGGTAGGCCTGTGCACGGAGGAAGCCAGCACCCGCGCGCCCGCCTGGCCCAGGCGGTATGCCGTCTCGCATGTCAGGTCGGCGTTGGCTACACCGCGAACGCCGTCGGTTCCGAATAAACGCCCCATGTACAACCTCCTGTTTTTTCACGCATGATGCACAACTCCCTCCCGAAGCCTGGCCCCGGGAGGGAGCGCGCCCGCCGTCCGACGGTAGTAGTATGCCGGAAAAACGGAAAAAATTTGCGCCTGTCACAGGATGGCAAAAAAATGCAGCAAATGGAAACGCGTGCGGGCAGGCCCGGCTCAGGCCCACCACATCTCCGTCGTCCCCTCGAACATCATCGCTTCCTTCAGGAACGCGATGGCCTTTTGCAGACCTTCGTTGACGGACATCAGGCTGTCCTCGTGCTCAATGGAGATGACGCCGTCATATCCGACGAGGCGCAGGTTGGACATGATGTCGCGCCACAGGGGCAGACCGTGTCCATAGCCCACGGTGCGGAAAATCCAGCTGCGGTGAACCTCGTCGCGATAGGGCTTGGTATCCAGCACCCCGTTGACGGGGCAGTTGACCGAATCCAGCCGGGTATCCTTGGCGTGGAAGTGCATAATGGCGTCGCCCATGGAGCGGATGGCGGCCACCGGGTCAATCCCCTGCCAGAACAGGTGGCTGGGGTCAAGGTTGGCGCCTATGATGGGCCCTACCGCCTCGCGCAGGCGCAGGCAGGTCTCGGGGTTGTAGACGCAGAAGCCCGGATGCATTTCCAGGGCGATTTGCGCCACGCCGTAACCGGCGGCCAGCGCGGCGGTTTTCTGCCAGTAGGGGATGAGCACATCGTTCCACTGATACCGGAGAATGTCGGAAAAGTCGTCCGGCCAGGGACAGGTGACCCAGTTGGGCGTGCGGTCCGCGGCGCAGCCGCCCGGACAGCCCGAGAAGGTCACGATTCGCCGCGCCCCCAGGGCCTCGGCCAGGCGGCAGGCGTCGAGAAAATCGTCGTGGGCCGCCTTGGCCACGGCGGGGTCGGGATGCACGCCGTTGCCATGCACGGACAGCGCCGCCAGCTCCAGGCCGTTATCGGCCAGCGCGGCCTTGAACTCCGCCAGCTTCGCCGGGTCGGCCAGCAGCGCCTTCGGGTCGCAATGGGCCTTTCCGGGGTTGCCGCCGCAGCCGATTTCCACGGCCTGCACGCCGGATTTGGCCAGATATTCGCACGCCTGCCGCAACGGCTGGGCGCCCAGAAGCACGGTGAATACCCCCAGTTTCATCCGAAAAACCTCCTGATTGCAGTCTTATGCGAAGCGAATGCCTTTTTCGGCCTGCTCCTTGTGATACCGCTCCAGCAGCCGCTTGATGCGGTCCAGCGGATTGAGCAGGCTGTGCAGGCTGTGGTCGTGGTTGAGGGTGGCGATGATGTAGGAGATATATTTGGACATGTCCACTTCGATAAACCACGGCGCGTTGCGCGTGGCGGGCGGGAGGTAGTTGAGGTTGGTGCTCAGCACGCGGGCGATGCTGCCCTCTTCATAGGCCCGGTTGAAGGCGTCCAGGCCGTTGGTGAAAAACGAGAAAGTGCCGGCGGCGAAAATGCGCCCCGCCTTGCGCGCCTTGAGCTCGCGCGCCAGGTCCAGGATGGATTCGCCCGTCGAAATGATGTCGTCGGCCACGATGATGTCCTTGCCTTCCACGCTGTCGCCCAGGTATTCATGGGCGACGATGGGGTTGCGGCCGTTGACCACGCGGGTATAGTCGCGGCGCTTGTAAAACAGGCCCATGTCCAGCCCGAGGACGGTGGAGTAGTAGATGTTGCGGCTGATGGCGCCCTCGTCGGGGGAGATAATCATCATGCTGTCTTTGTTGATGTTCAAATCCGGCACGTGTTTGCAAAGGGCCTTAAGCATCTGATAGGTCGGGTGCACCGACTCAAAGCCGGTCAGGGGGATGGCGTTCTGCACGCGGGGATCGTGGGCGTCAAAGGTAATAATGTTGGAAACGCCCATATTGGAAAGCTCCTGAAGCATCAGCGCGCAGTCCATGGATTCGCGGCTGGTGCGACGGTGCTGCCGGCTCTCGTACAGGAAGGGCATGATGACGTTGATGCGCCGCGCCTTTCCGCCGATGGCGGCGATGACGCGCTTGAGGTCCTGATAATGGTCGTCCGGGGACATGGGGACGGTGCGGCCGTACATCTGGTATTCGATTTGGTATGCCGTGACGTCGCAGATGATGTACAGGTCGTACCCGCGCACGCTCTGCTTGAGCATGCCCTTGCCCTCGCCCGTACCGAAACGCGAACAGACGGCGTTGAGCAAAAAGGTTTCCCGTTCATAGCCCGGGAATGTGTACAGTTCCTGGTCGGTATTCTCGCGCGAATCACGCCAGCGCGTCAAATAGTCGTTCACCCGCCGTCCAAGCTCTTCGCAGCCCGGCATGCATATAATGCCCAGCGGCGCTACGGGAACGGTTTCAAACGCATCGTAATACAACCCTTTTTGATGACCATCCATGAAAACATCCGCCCTTTCCAACTGTTTTCGACCTATTATAGCATGATTCCCCCGCAAAGGGCCAGCCCTTTGCGAAACCTTCCTGCGGAATCGACGGGGTTCCATGCAAAACATTTCTCCCTTCCTGTGGTAAGCCTTGACCTGATTTGCTATAATAATACGAGGAGGAAGAAAATGAAGAGAATCATTTTGACCGGCGGCGGCACCGCGGGCCATGTAACGCCCAACCTGGCTATCATCCCCCATTTTCTGAAAGAAGGCTGGGACGTACACTATATCGGCACGCAAAACGGCATCGAGCATACGCTGATAGGCGCGGTGGAAGGCGTGACGTACCATCCGGTGCATTCGGGAAAGCTGCGCAGGTATTTTGACCTGAAGAATTTTACCGACCCCTTCCGCGTGCTGCAGGGCGCGGGGGAGGCGTTTGCCCTGGTGCGCCGGCTGAAGCCGGACGTGCTGTTTTCCAAGGGTGGCTTTGTCTCCGTGCCCGTCGTATACGGCGCCTGGCTCAACCGCGTGCCGGCAGTATTGCATGAAAGCGATATCACGCCCGGGCTGGCCAACCGAATCACCGCGCCCCTGGCCCGAACCGTCTGCACCACGTTCCCGGAAGCCGCGGAGGCGATGGGCGACAAGGCGGTATATACCGGTACGCCCCTGCGGGCGGAGCTGTTCGCGGGCAGGCGCGCGCAGGGGCTTTCGGCGCTGGGCTTTTCCGGGGAAAAGCCGGTGCTGACCATGATGGGGGGCTCTTCCGGGGCGGCGACGGTGAACCGGGTGCTGCGCGAGGCGCTGGATGCGCTGCTGCCGCGCTTTGATATCGCGCATGTGTGCGGGAAGGGCAATCTGGACGCGGCGCTGGAGGGCAGGCCGGGCTACCGGCAAATGGAGTATGTGTCGGAAGGATTGCCGGACTTGCTGGCCGCGACGGACGTGATGCTCTCGCGCGCGGGCGCGAACGCGCTTTCGGAAATCCTGGCCCTGCATATCCCGGCCCTGCTGGTCCCCTACCCGCTCAGCGCGAGCCGGGGCGACCAGGTGCTCAATGCGAAGTCGTTTGCCAAGCGCGGATTTTCTCAGGTGCTGGAGCAGGAAAAGCTGACCGCGGATACGCTGGTGGAAGCCCTGGCGCAGCTTTGGCAGAACAGGGCAGAGTATCGCCGGACCATGGAGGCGGAGCCGCTGCACGACGGCACGGACAGGGTGATTGCCATGATTGAGCAGGCGGCGCAGGAAAAACGAAAATAAAGGACGTCGAAAGACCACTTGGGGGAGGTTTGGAGGGCCGAAGCCCTCCAACTGTCATCCGAACCCGGCGACATGTGCGGCGGGTTCGGAAGCCTTGCGCAGCAAGGTTTCCCTGCACGTTTCCCCGGCCGCGCCCCTAGGCGCAGGGGAAACGTGTCCTGGCGGAAAAGGCCGGCAGCGCCGGCCTTTTTCGACAAGCTAAGCCCCGCGTCCTCCGGGCCGGGGCTCCTTTTGCGCGAGAAAAAACCCCCTTTACACAACGGACTTCCTATGATATTATTTATCCTAGATTTTCATGCGCTGACCCTGCCGCCTGTGCGGGCGGGCATGCTCGCGCATCACGGGAGGAACTTGGGAATGAAGGAATACCAGGCCGAAAACATCCGCAACATCGCCGTCGTGGGCCATGGCAGCGAGGGAAAGACAACGCTCGTGGAGTCCATGCTCTATGTCTCCGGCGCCATTGACCGCCAGGGCCGCGTGGAGGACGGTTCCACCGTTACCGACTTCGACGCCGAAGAAACCCGCCGCGGCATTTCCATCTCCGCCGCGCTCGCGCCGCTGGAGTGGAAAGGCAAAAAGCTCAACCTTGTCGACGTGCCCGGCTACTTTGACTTCATCGGCGAGATGATGGGGCCCCTGCGCGTGTGCGAGGGCGCGGCCATCGTTGTCGGCTCCGTCTCCGGCGTGACGGTCGGCGCGGAAAAGGCCTGGGACAACAGCACCCGGTACGGCGTTTCCAAATGCTTCATCATCAACCAGATGGACCGCGAGCACGCCGATTTTCAGAAGGTGCTCGGCCAGCTGCGCGACCGTTTCGGCACGGAAGTGGTGCCCGTCCTGCTGCCGCTGGGCGAGGGCCTGAACTTCAAGGGCGTGGTCAACGTCCTGGAGAACAAGGCCTATGAAACCTCGGGCAAGAGCTGCAAGGAAGTGCCCGTGCCCGCGTCCATGGCCGACGAAATCCATGTGGCCCGCGAGGAAATCATGGAAGCCGTCGCCGGCACGGACGAAGAGCTGATGGAAAAATTCTTCGAGGAAGGCGAGCTGTCCGACGAGGAAATTCTGCGCGGGCTGCGCATCGGCGTGGTGGAGGGGTCCATCGTGCCGGTCGGCTGCTGCGCCGGCGGCAACGGCCTGGGCGTCGCGCCGCTACTGGACATCTTGGCCGCGTACATGCCCTCTCCGGCCGGCCGCAAGGTCGAAGGCGTCAACCCCAGAAACGACGAGCCGGAAGAGCGCGTCTGCAAGGCGGACGAGCCGTTCTCCGCGCAGGTGTTCAAGACCATCGTGGACAAGTTCGTGGGCAAGATGAGCCTCTTTAAGGTCTGCTCCGGCACGCTGACGGCCGCCACCCCGCTGTATAACGCCAACGCGGACAAGGCCGAAAAGGCCGGCAATATCTTTACCCTGCGCGGCAAGGAGCAGATTGCCTGCGAGCGGCTGGTCGCCGGCGATATCGGCGCGCTGGCCAAGCTCCAGTTCACCAACACCGGCCATACGCTCTGCGACGCCGGGAAGCCCATCCGCTTTGACGAGATTGAGTTCCCCGCGCCCAGCATCTCCATGGCCGTATACGCCCGCAAGACCGGCGAGGAAGACAAAATCTTCTCCGGCCTGGCGCGCCTGCAGGAGGAAGACCCGACCATCCGCGTCAGCAAGGACCCGGACACCACCGAAACGCTGCTGTCCGGCCAGGGCGAAATGCATATCGAAGTGGTCAACAAGAAGCTGGCCAGCAAGTTCGGCGTGGAAGCGCTGCTGCAGGATCCCCGCATTGCCTATCGCGAAACCATCCGCAAGAAGGTCAAGGCGCAGGGCCGGCACAAGAAACAGTCCGGCGGCCACGGCCAGTTCGGCGACGTATGGATTGAGTTCGAGCCCATCGGAGACAACGTGACCGAGTTTGAGTTCGTCGACAAGGTCGTCGGCGGCGTGGTGCCGCGCAACTTCATTCCCTCGGTGGAAAAGGGCCTGCGCGAAAACCTGGTACACGGCGTGCTGGCGGGCTATCCGATGTTCGGCCTGCGCGCGACGCTGTACGACGGCTCCTATCACCCGGTCGATTCTTCGGAAATGGCGTTTAAGACCGCCGCCCGCATCGCCTATAAGAAGGGCTGCGCCGAGGCAAGCCCCGTGCTGCTCGAGCCCATTTACCATGTGGAAGTGACCATCCCGGACGAGAACATGGGCGACATCATCGGCGACATGAACAAGCGCCGTGGCCGCATCATGGGCATGGACCAGGTGGACGGCATGCAGCGCGTGGTCGCGGAGGTTCCGCAGGCGGAAATGTTCAAGTATGCCACCGACCTGCGCTCGATGACCCAGGCGCGCGGCTCCTTCACCATGCGCTTTGAGCGCTACGAAGAGGTGCCCGCCAACATCGCCCAGAAGATTATCGAAAACGCCAAGAAGGACGAGGACGAGGACGAATAAACGACACGGCGGACCGCCGGCCGGAAGCCGGCAGTTCAGACCGACGAAAAATCCATTTGGGGAGGGCTTCGGCCCTCCCCGCGTGTTTTTCAGCGGCCCTTTTTTTGTCCCGCGGCCTTCGGGCGGCGGGGGCGGGGGAAATCTGCTCGCCAGCCCCCGGCCGTCGAAGCGCCCGTTGGGGGGCGGGCCGAAGCCCTCCCCACGGGTTTTTCAGCGGTTCTTTTTTGTCCCGCAGCCTTGGGGCGGCGGGGCGGGGAGGGCGTATTCTTTTGATTTTCGTTTGGTTTTCTTTTGATTTTCTATTGGTTTTTCCTCCGAAGATATCCTGCCCATGCCCTTCCATGACAGGAGGGGAAAACCAATGTTGATGCCTATCGTTTCCATGAACAAAATGTCCATGAATGAGTCCGTGGCTGCTTCCT
>DVFI01000137.1 GCA_018713305.1 Candidatus Avichristensenella intestinipullorum | reverse complement strand
GATATGCACGGTTCCGGCGGTAATCTGCAGCGTCGTTTCGGCCTGCACGCCGTCCTGCTCGCTCTCGACGGTCAGGCTGCCGCCGTCGATGGAGACATAGCCGCGCTCCGGGTCACTGTCGTTGTTGGCCTTCACGCCGTCGCCCAGGGCGCGGATGGTCAGCGTACCGCCGCCGATTTCTACCGCGTCCTTCCCGCGCAGGCCGTCGTCGCCCGCGTCGATTTCCAGCGTTCCGCCCGTGACAATCATATCGTCCTTGCTCAGAATGCCATGCATGTCGGAGGTCACCAGCAGGCTTCCGCCGCCGTTTATCACCATGTCCGCCTTGCTGTAGACGGCGGCGTCCAAGGCTTCGTCGTCCTCCGTGGCCGCCTCGCCGCGGGCGGTAATGGTGTTTTGCGAGCCTTCGGCCAGCGTCAGCGTAATCTTATCGGCCTGGCGGCAAAAGACCGCGGGGAGCGTTTGCGTTTCCAGCGCAACCCCGTCGAACACCAGGCGCACCTTTTCGTTTTCCTCCTTGTCCACCTCCACCTCGATGCGTCCGGAGAACGTCCCGGAGAGCACATAGTCGCCCGGCTCGACAATGGAGAGAACCCCGTCGGCGATGGTCGCGCCATCGCCGTCCACGGTGGCGTCCTGACCGTCCAGCGCGATGTGCGTGGCCTGCGCGTCGTCCCAGCTGGCGTCCAGGTCGCTTTCCTTATATTCCACCTGCAGCACGGACTGCGTCTCTTCCGCCGGCGCCCAGGGGGACCACAGGGCCAGCAGCAGCGTCAGCATGACAGCAAAACGTTTTTTCATACGTTGTTTTTCCTCCTTTTCACAGCTCGTTTTCGTGGGACGGGATATGTCCCAGGACAATGTTGAGATTGCCGTTGCGGCAGCGAAGCTGGTCGATGAACGCCTTTTCATCGCATTGCGCGCGCAGGGTCACGCGGTAGAGCAGCTCGTAGAGGCTGCCCATGTTCGTCGTGCGCACGCGCACCAGCTCGGCCGACTGCGTATAGGCGCTGAACAAATCGTCGAACAGCCCGTCGTAGGCCATGGTTTCGGGAATGGTAATCTTCAGCTCGCGCTCGCGCGGCGGCCGGACGCCAAAGCGCGTGCTCGTGAGCGCCAGCTGGAACGCCCCCACGATAACCAGGAACAGGCACGCCGCCAGCAAATAGCCCGTGCCCGTCGCAAGCCCCAGGGCCATCGCCAGGAAAATCGCCCCGATGTCCCGCGCGCTGCCCGGCACGGAGCGGAAGCGAATCAGGCTGAACGCGCCCATGACCGCCACGCCCGTTCCCAGGTTTCCGTTGACCATCAGAATCACCAGCTGTACAATCGCCGGCAGCACGGCCAGGGTCAGCACGAAGCCGCGCGAATAGGGATGGCGGTACATGTACAAAAGCGCCACCGCCATGCCAAAGGCAAGCGAGCACCCGGTCAAAAGCAGGAATTCCGGCAGGGTCACGGACGCCGCCCCGCCGCTCAGTACGCTTTCAAGCACTTTTTAGCCCTCCTTTTTCCTTCAGCTCCGGCAGAATAAACAGCTGATAGCATGTGCCGTACTTGGAAAACCGGTTCGGATAGATATCCAGGTCGGACAGCGCGCGACACAGCCATAACGGCATGGCGCCCGGCACTTTGATTTCCATGAGCACCCTGTCCTCCGGTATTATCCGCTCGCCGTCCGCGCCCAGCCGGAGGGACAGCCGGTTCTGGCGGAAGCGGATGTTTTCATCAAACGTCAGGCGCAGGCCGTCGTCCTCCGCGCCCAGGAAAGCGATGCGGTCGTAAGCAATCATCACGCGCGGCTGCAGCGGCTCGTACAGGCCGCGGAACCAGTCGATTTCCCGCATGACCTGGTCCTGCTCCACGCCCGGCACGCCGCGATACAGCCAGTCCTCCGCCTCGTGCAGCGTCAGGTTGCTCCTGCGCTTGTATACCACGCCCTTGAATTTCTTTTTCAGCTCCGCAAACACCGTGTCCTCTTCGCCCGGCACGCCGTAGCTGCGCAGGCGCAGCTTTTCCTTATACACGGGGCGCTCCAGCGAAGCGCGGATGAGCCGCCAGTCGGCGGTGTCAAAATAAATATTGCAAATGGTGTGCCTGCCGAATCGCTCCGGCAGCACGCGGCCTTCCAGCCGCTCCCGCAGCGCTCTGTACTGCGCTTTGTCCATCATGTATTTCTTTTCCACGCGTGCAAAAACCTGTAGGTCCGCCATAGTAGCCTCCTTTCCCGCGCCCTTGGGCGCGTTCTGAGTATAGCGCAGGAACCTGAAACCACGCTGAAACCGGGCTTTCAGACTGGTTTCAGGTTCGGATGATAGCATGGAGCGTAGCATGTGGTATAATGAAAGCGGCACGTCCGGGCAAAAGAGGCGAAAAGGAGCGAACGCGCGTGCGGATACTGATTGTCGAGGATGAGGCGCGCCTGGCGCAGGCGCTGGGGCAAATCTTGCAGGAGGCGCATTACAGCACGGATATCGTCTGCGACGGCGAGGACGGATTGGCGTACGCCGTGGACGGACAGTACGACATCATCCTGCTGGACGTGATGCTGCCCCGTCTGAGCGGCCTGGAAGTGGCGCGCCGCTTTCGCGCCGCCGGCGGCCGGACGCCCATATTGATGCTGACGGCGCGCGACGAAATTTCCGACAAGGTCGCGGGCCTGGACTGCGGCGCGGATGACTACATGACCAAGCCCTTCGCGCCCGAAGAGCTGTTGGCCCGCATCCGCGCGCTGCTGCGCCGGCAGGGCGAGCTGGTCATGGAAACGCTGTCCTTCGGCGACTTGACGCTGAACCTGACTGCCTGCGACTTGACGTGCGGCGCGCGGTCGGTGCGGCTGGGGCATAAGGAATTTGAGGTGCTGCGCCTGCTGATGCTCCATCCGCGCGCGATACTGTCCAAGGAAGAGCTGATTGTCAAGGTCTGGGGCGCGGACAGCGACGTGCAGGACAACAACGTAGAGGCATACATTTCCTTTCTTCGCAAGAAGTTTTTCTATCTGGGGTCGCGCGTCAACATCGCGTCCCTGCGCAGGATGGGCTACCGGCTGGAGGAGAAAAACGCATGATCAAACGGCTCCGCAGGCGTTTTGTCCTGACGAATATGCTCCTTGTCAGCGTGGTGCTGCTGGCAGTGTTTTGCGCCGTAGGCGCCAGCACCGTGCATCAGCTCTCCACCGAAAACGACATCGCGCTGCGCGCAGAGCTGATGCACGCCGCCGGCGGCGACGCGCAGAAGCTGTTTATCGGCCCCGCGCGCGAGCGGCCCAAAGAGCAGCGCGAGGCGCTTTTGCCCACGTTCAGCGTCACGCTGGACGCGGAGGGGAATATTCTGCGCCTCAACGCGCAGGCCGTGGAGATTTCCTCCGAGGATGCCGCCTCCGCGGTCGCCCAGGCGCTGGCGGCGGGCGGTTCGGAGGGCAGCACCTCCTCGCCCGCCCTGCGCTTCCTGCGGGAGGGCTCGAACATTGCCTTTGTCAGCCGCGAGCACGAGATTTCCGCCGTCTGGCGCTTTCTGCTGACCAGCGCGCTGGTGGGCGTGTCGAGCCTGGCCGCGTTTTTCCTCATCAGCCTGTTTCTCTCGCGCCTGGCGCTGCGCCCGGTCGAGCGCGCCTGGGCGCAGCAGCGGCGCTTCGTCGCGGACGCCTCGCACGAGCTCAAGACGCCGCTGACCGTGATGCTGGCCAACGTGAGCATCCTCTCCTCCCACCCGGAGGAGACGGTCGCCTCGCAGCGGCGCTGGGTCGACAGCACGCGCCAGGAGGCGGAGCGGATGAAAAAGCTGGTGGACGATTTGCTGTTCCTGGCCCGCGCCGACGACAGGCGCATGCCCGCAGCGCGCGAGCCGGTCTGCCTGAGCGACGTGCTCTGGGGCTGCATTCTGTCTTTCGAGCCGGTCGCCTTCGAGCAGGGCATCTCCCTGGACAGCCAAATCGACCCGGACCTGTATGTGCAGGGCGACGCCGGCCAGCTCAAGCAGCTCTGCGCCATTTTGCTGGACAACGCCTGCAAGTACGCGGGGCCGTCCGGCCGCGTGCATGCCAGGCTCAGCGCCAGGCAGGGCCGCGCGGCGCTGTGCGTGCGCAATACGGGCGAGCCCATCTCCGCGGAAAAGCTGCCCCATATTTTCGAGCGCTTTTACCGCGCCGACGCCGCCCGCGCGCGCGGCCAGGGCGGCTATGGTCTCGGGCTTTCCATCGCGCAGAACATCGTGCAGGCGCACGGCGGCCGCATCACGGCCGAAAGCAGCCGCGAAGAAGGAACCCTCTTTACCGTCGCCCTTCCCCTGTGCGCCCCGCCTTCCGCCGGGACAAAGGCGCCCCGCGGCCGCCTTCCCGCATAGCGTGCCGACCCGCGCCGGCCGCAGCGCGGGGCTTGACACGCCGCCGCGGCCATGCTATGATGCACTTTGCGCAAGGCTGCCGGGCGGTCGCATGCTTCGGCATGAGGAAAGTCCGAGCTCCACAGGGCAGGGTGCCGGATAACGTCCGGCGGAGGCGACTCCAGGGAAAGTGCAACAGAAAGAAACCGCCGCGCCACGGCGCGGTAAGGATGGAAAGGCGAGGTAAGAGCTCACCCGCGGCCTGGCGACTTGTCCGCGATGTAAACCCCACCCGGTGCAAGATTGGAATGAGAGCGCATATGGCGGCCCGTCATGCTCTCCGGAATCGCTGGAGCCCGCCGGCAACGGCGGGCCTAGATAGATGACCGCTCAAGACAGAACTCGGCTTACAGACAGCGCTTGCGCCCGGAGCCCGCCGCAACTGCGGCGGGCTCCGGGCGTTGAAATCCCCGTTTTTCCGGAAAAGCAGGCCGGCTGCCCGAAACGCCGCGCGTTCTGCGGGCAGGACCTCGCCTTCCGCTCATTGTCCTGCCGCGCGCAGGAACCGCTCGTAAAACGCCAGGTGCTCCGGCAGCGTCTCATAGGGCTTGAGGCCATAGGGGCACCGCTTCGCGCAGGCTCCGCAGCGCGTGCAGTCCCGGATGCGCGCCATGCCCGAGCGCCACGGCTCTTCCAGCCACTGGGCGGAGGGCGAGCGCGTCAGCAGCTGCGTCATGCGGTTGGCGTTATGGATGGGAATGCCCGCGGGACAGGGCAGACAATATCCGCAGCTGCGGCAAAACGCGCCGGAAAGCGCCGCGCGGTCCGCTTCCATTTGCCGCCGCATCGCCTCGTCCAGGGCCGGCGGGTTTTCCGACAGCGCCAGAAGCTCCTCCAGTTCCGCCATGCGCTGGAAGCCCCAGATGGGCACCGCGCCCGGGAAGCTTCGCAGGTAGACAAAGGGAATGGCTGCGTCCGTAATCAGGCCGCCGGAGAGCGCCTTCATGCAGATAAAGCCGACGCCCCTGGCCTCGCACCGGCGCGCCAGGGCTTCCTCGCGCGCCGTGGCCAGATGGTTCAGCGGGTATTGCAGCGTATCGTACAGCCCCGATTCCACCGCCTCTTCCGCGCGCTCCAGCGAGTGCTGCGTAATGCCGATACAGCGAATCAGGCCCTTCCGGCGCGCCTCGCACGCCGCGTCGTACAGGCCGTCCGCCCCGCCGGGCCGCGGAACAAAGCCGGGATTGTGGAACTGATAGATGTCGATATGGTCGGTGCGCAGCGTCTTCAGGCTGGTTTCCAAATCCGTCCAGAACCCGGCGGCGTTCTGCGCGGTCGTCTTGGTGGCCAGAACAATGGCATCGCGCAGGCCGGAAAGCGCCAGGCCCATCTTTTCCTCGCTGTCCGTATAGGCGCGCGCGGTATCGAAGAAGTTGATGCCGCCCTCCACGGCGCGGCGCAGCAGCGCGGCGGCGTCCTGCGCCGGGATGCGCTGAATGGGCAGACAGCCAAAGGCAGTGCGGGAAACGGAAAGGCCGGTGCGGCCAAAGCGCGTGGTTTCCATCCGGATACGGCTCCTTTCGTGCGCGTCGGTATAGTCCTATTGAAGCACACATCCGCAAAAAATGCAAGGCAGCCCCAAAACGACGGCTTCCCGGGCCGCCGGCGGCCCGGGAAGAACGCCCTGAGGGCGGAAACGCGTTTCCTCACTCGCTGAAATCCAGGCCCTCTGTCAGCGCATAGCCCGTGCTGGAGCCGGTAGACACATACGTCCATACCTCGCCGCGCGTGAGCACATATACGCTCTGGCCTGCGTCCAGCGTGGTCAGCACACCGCTGGCCGCGTCGGCGTCCCGATGGATGGGCAGCTCCACGAGCGCGGCGGCCAGGGTAATGCGCGCCTGGGGAGACGGCTGCGCCAGGGCCTGCTCGCGGGAGGCGGACAGGTACTGCGCCATCATAAAGCCGGTCTGCCCTTCCACCTGCACGTGGAACCAGGCGTCGCCCGCAATGCCCAGCACCGTGACCTGGGTTCCGTTTCCATAGCGCCCGAGCGACCGCGCGTCGCGGGACGGGGTCTCGCGCAGGTTGAGCCGGTCTGCGGGATCGGGATTGCTTACCCAGTACGCCGGGCAGGCGGACGCAACGGCGGCTGCGGCATCGCCAAAGGCCAGATACTTCGAAAGCATATATCCGTCCACGCCCGCCACGCGCACGCGCAGCCAGCCGTCCTCCAGACATTCCAGCACGTCGACGGAAACGCCGTTATAGTATTTGCCCAGCGAGACGGCGTCGGTGTCCGGCGCGGCGCGCAGGTTCAGCCGGTCGGCCGGGTCGGGGTTGTTGACCACGGCGGTCTGCATCCCGATGCCGGGAGACGGCGCGGCGCCGGAAGCGGCGGGAACATAGCCATAGACGCCGTTCACGCGCACATGGCGCCAGGAGCCGGCCTCGCCGACGACCTCGACGGTCGCCTGGGAAAACGTGGCGAGGGGCGTGTTGCCGTCCGTCCCGGCGTAGAGCGTGACCTGGTCCGCGGCAAAGACCGGCATGGCGGAAGCTACGGTTCCCTCCCCCATGCCCATGCGCAGGTAATCGGTCATCATCCAGCCGCGCGCCGCGCCGTCGCCGTCGCCCACGACCACCTCCGCCCATCCGTTTTCTTCGGCCAGGACGGTCACCACCACGCCGTTGTAATATTTTCCCAGCGAAGCCGCCTGCGCGTCGGGCGCGGCGCGCAGGTTCAGCCGGTCGGCCGGGTTGGGGTTGCAGACCGACGCGACCGTTTCCGCCAGCGCAGAGCATGCCGGCATCCACAGCAGGACGAGGAAGAAAGCCAGGAATTTGCGAAACATGAAACGCGCTCCTTCTGTGCGGGAGGTTCTGCGGCTCGGGGGAAGCGCCGGGGAACGGCTTGACATCCGTTTATTCTTTGGACGTACAAACCATTGAAAAAGTTTCCAGGCTGCGAAAAAATGCGCGGCGTTTCCACGGCCGGTCTACCTTCCGTTTTCCGCCCCGTGCTCCAGCGCCGCCCGCACGAAGCGGACAAAGAGCGGATGGGCCCGGTTCGGGCGGCTCTTGAACTCCGGATGGAACTGCACGCCCACGAAGAACCTCTCTGCGGGAAGCTCGACCGCCTCGACGATGCGCCCGTCCGGCGACTGGCCGCACACCGACAGCCCCGCCTCCTCCATGGCCTGGCGGAACCGGTTGTTAAACTCGTAGCGATGGCGGTGCCGCTCCCGAATCTCCGGCACGCCGTAGGCCTGGTGCATCACGGAGCCGGGCAGCACGCGGCAGGGATAGGCGCCCAGTCGCATGGTGCCGCCCTTGGGGATGCGGTTGTTCTGGTCGGGCATAAAATCAATCACCAGATGCCTGCGGCTGCGCGTAAACTCGCGGGAGTTGGCGTCCGCAAGGCCCAGCACATGCCGCGCAAACTCAATGACGCTGATTTGCATGCCCAGGCAAATGCCAAAGTAGGGAATATGGCGCTCCCGCGCATAGCGGCAGGCGCAGACCATGCCCTCGATGCCCCGGTCGCCGAATCCGCCCGGAATCAGAACGCCGTCGCAGGCGCCCAGAAGGTCCGCCGCGTTCGCCTCCGTCACCTCTTCGCTCTCCACCCAGGCAATCTCCACGCTCGCCCCGCACTCAAACCCCGCGTGCGCCAGCGCCTCGGCGATGGACAGGTACGCGTCGTGCAGCCGGATGTATTTGCCCACAATGGCGATGCGCACGGTCTTGCGCACGGTATGGATACGGCGCACCATCTCCGACCAGGCGCTCAGGTCGGGCTCGGGGGTCTTCAGGCGGAGCAGGCGGCAGACCGCCCTGTCCAGCCCCTCGCGGTGCAGCATCAGCGGGGCTTCATAGAGCGAGGAAAGGGTCTGGTTTTCAATGACGCAATCCGGCCGGACGTTGCAAAACAGCGCAATCTTGGCGCGCAGCTCCTCGTCCAGAGGCTCGTCCACGCGCGCCACGATGATGTCCGGCGCCAGGCCCAGCGCCTGCATCTCGCGGACGGAATGCTGCGTGGGCTTGGATTTATGCTCGCCCGACGCCTGCAGGAAGGGCACCAGCGTCACATGCGCAAACAGGCAGTTGCGCCGGCCGACCTCCGTGGAGAACTGCCGGATGGCCTCCAGAAACGGCTGGCTCTCGATGTCGCCGACCGTGCCGCCGATTTCCGTAATCAGCACGTCCGCGTGTGAGGTCCGCACGCCCGCGCGGATAAACGCCTTGATTTCGTTGGTCACATGCGGGATAATCTGCACGGTCTGCCCCAGATAGGCGCCGCGGCGCTCCTTGTTCAGCACGTTCCAGTATACCCTGCCGCTGGTCAGGTTGGAATAGCGGGTCAAATCCTCGTCGATGAAGCGCTCGTAATGGCCCAAATCCAGGTCGGTCTCCGCGCCGTCCTCGGTGACGAAGACCTCGCCGTGCTGGAACGGGCTGAGCGTGCCCGGGTCCACGTTCATGTACGGGTCCAGCTTCTGCGCGGCCACGCGCAGCCCGCGCGCCTTGAGCAGGCGGCCCAGGGACGCGGCGGTGATGCCTTTGCCCAGGCCGGACACCACGCCGCCGGTGACAAATACGTATTTGGTCATGGCACTGTCCTCCCCCCGTCAAAAAGGAACGCCCGCTGAGCGGCGATGCCGCGGCGGGCGGGATGTCTGTTTAGGAACGCTCCATCAGCGATTCGCGCTCGGGCCCGACGGAGACAAAGGGAATGGGGCAGTCAAGCGCCTTTTCAATGCGCTCCACATACGCCCGCGTCTGCCAGGGCAGCTCTTCATAGCGGCGGATGCCCGAAATATCGCACTGCCAGCCGGGCATGGTTTCATAGACCGGCTCGCAGCGGTCCAGCGCCGGGGTATACGGAAAGTCGCCGGTAACACGGCCGTCCAGCCGGTATCCCACGCATACGGGGATGTCCGCAAAGCCGCTGAGCACGTCCAGCTTCGTCAGCGCCAGCTCCGTGGCGCCCTGCAGCATTACGCCGTAGCGGCTGGCCACCAGGTCGAGCCACGCCACGCGGCGGGGACGGCCGGTCGCCGCGCCGTATTCGCGCCCGGCCTCGCGCAGGCGCACGCCCGTCTCGTCCAGCAGTTCCCCGACGAACGGCCCCTCTCCCACGCAGGTCGAGTACGCCTTGACCACGCCAACCACGCGATCCACTTTGACCGACGGCAGGCCGCAGCCCACCGGCGCAAAGGCGGCCAGCGGAGAAGAAGAAGAGGTATAGGGATAGATGCCGTAGTCCAAATCGCGCAGCGCGCCCAGCTGCGCCTCGAAAAGGATTTGCCGGCCCTGCGCCGTTGCCTCCGACAGGATCGTGGCCGCATTGCAGATATACGGCCGCAGCGTCTGGGCATAGCGCCGCACCCAGGCGAGCAGCTCCTCGTACGAATACGGCGGACAGCCGTAGCCGGGCATATACACCTCGTTTTTCCATGCGACCAGGCGCTGCAGCTGGCGTTCCAGCGCGCCTTCGTCCAGCAAATCGCCCATGCGCAGCGCCTTTTTATAAGCGCGGTCGGCATACGCCGGCGCGATGCCGCGCAGCGTGGAGCCGAAGTGCGCCTTGCCCAGGCGCTTTTCCTCCAGCTTGTCCTCGTTGGGATGGATGGGCAGCACCACCACCGCGCGGTCGGAGATTTTGAAATGCTCCGGACCCACGGATACGCCGCGCGCCCGCAGGGCGTCCATTTCGCCGCACAGATGCGCCAGGTCCACCACCGTGCCGGGGCCCAGCAGGTTCAGCGTTTGCGGGCGGAAGATGCCGGAGGGAATGAGGTTGAGCTTGAATTCGCCCAGCGCGTTGACAATGGTATGGCCCGCGTTGTTGCCGCCCTGGTAGCGGACGACCACGTCGTACTTCTCCGCCAGATAGTCTACCATGCGTCCCTTGCCTTCATCGCCCCAGTTAACGCCTACGATTGCACAGTTTGCCACAAGTAACCATCCTTTCTCATCCGAGCGTGTCGCCGCAAAACAACAAAAACAACCAAAGTACGTTACCACAAAACCACGCCCAGCGTCAAGGGGTTTTGCGGCGTTTTATGGCCGCATGTCCGCCCCGAGGCGGTTTTCGGCATGCGCCGTCTTTCTTTCCAGTCGGTAAAGGGTATAAAACGGAAAAAAGGGTCTTGACAAATGATGGACGGGAGGTTATGATATCTAAGTCGCCGCGATTGCGGAAGCCCTGGCTCTGCCTGGGAGCATAGCTCAGTTGGGAGAGCATCTGCCTTACAAGCAGAGGGTCACAGGTTCGAGCCCTGTTGTTCCCACCATTTGGCCCGGTAGTTCAGTTGGTTAGAATGCCAGCCTGTCACGCTGGAGGTCGAGGGTTCGAGCCCCTTCCGGGTCGCCAATATGCCTTGGTAGCTCAGTCGGTAGAGCAGTAGACTGAAAATCTACGTGTCGGTGGTTCGATTCCGCCCCAAGGCACCAGGTTTGCGGTAGTAGCTCAGTGGTAGAGTGCCACCTTGCCAAGGTGGATGTCGCGGGTCCGAATCCCGTCTACCGCTCCACTTGCCCGGGGAGGCCCGCGCCTCCCCCACCAGCATTGGCGCCATAGCCAAGTGGTAAGGCGAAGGTCTGCAAAACCTTTATTCACCAGTTCGAGTCTGGTTGGCGCCTCCATCGCACGAAGCAGGGACTGTCCGGCAGGGCAGTCCCTGACAATTTATCACAAAACCCATGGGAGAGCGCGAGGGGGCCGAAGCCCTTTCGCGCTTTCATCGTCCCCTGCGGCGGGGGCGGGGAGGGCGTATTCTTTTGATTTTCGTTTGGTTTTCTCTTGATTTTCTTTTGATTTCTCCTCCGAAGATATCCTGCCCATGCCCTTCCATGACAGGAGGGGAAAACCAGTGTTGATGCCTATCGTTTCCATGAACAAAATGTCCATGAACGCGTCCG
Source organism: Candidatus Avichristensenella intestinipullorum (assembly GCA_018713305.1). GTDB lineage: Bacteria > Bacillota > Clostridia > Christensenellales > Aristaeellaceae > Avichristensenella > Avichristensenella intestinipullorum. The sequence goes on along the minus strand of DVFI01000137.1, from coordinate 2,649 downwards.
TGGCTGCTTCCCGCCCCATGCCTGCGGCGCGTTCCGGCGTTGGCACGCTCCCTGCCGCTTCGGGACGTCCGCCTGAAAGGCAGGCTGTTTCCACGCGCCGGGAATTGTGGTAGAATAACAGAAACAAAATGATGAATTGAAATCCATCAGGGAGCTGTATGATGATAAAAAAGGCAGGAAACGAAGACCTGGAAATCCTGGCAGAATTGGCTGTGTCGCTGTGGCAGAACCATTCCATCAGCGAACTAATCCGGGAATTTTCGGACATGATGAAGCATGGAAAGTCACAGTTTTTCTTAAAATACGAAAATGCCTTGCCCGTCGGTTTTGCGCAGTGCCAATTAAGACATGATTATGTGGAAGGTACAACATCAAGCCCGGTGGGATATTTGGAGGGAATTTTCGTGAAGGAGGATTATCGTAAGAAAGGCCATGCCAGAGAATTGCTGGCCGCGTGTGAGGCATGGGCAAAAGAACGCGGCTGCCATGAGTTCGCCAGCGATTGTGAAATAGACAATATGGACAGTCTTCATTTTCACAAGGCCATGAATTTTACGGAAGCGAACAGAATTGTCTGTTTTACCAAGGAATTATGAATTTCCATACATGCTTTTTTCTGCCGGCGCAGCTGCAGAAGCTGGTTGCTGATCATTCCTGCCGCCACAAGCAATCCTGCGCCGAACTCACGCCGGTCGAGCGTCCCCAGCAGCACATCCAGAACGATGCCGCAGCAAAGCTGGCCGCATAGCGTGAACAGTGTAAGCCGGCAGGCCGGAAGCTTCGGCACAGTGATGTTGCAGATTCCCACGATGACAACGCCCAGCGCGCCGCCGCACCAAATCCACGGGCGAAAAGGCTGCGGGACAGTCTGCTCCGGAATGACGGCCGCCAACAGCAGGCAGACCGGCAGCCCTGCCAGATGGTTGATGAGCGACCCCTGCAGCGCGCCGATATGTTCTGACAGGTGCGCGTTGACTGTGCGGGACAAAACAACGGAAATGCCCGCGCCAAGCGAGATAAGGATATACCCCCAGCCGCCGGAGGATGGAGCGTCCAGCATCCACGCAATACCAAGCACGCTCAGCAGCACGCCGGGAACGCTCAAATCCTGTCTGCGGCGCTCCATGCCGAACCATCCGAAGCGGTCCATCCAACAGGACAGCGCCAGTTGGCCTAACAGCCCCAGCGCCATGATGCTGGTCAGGCTGATGTGGGAAAACGCGAGATTATGAAGCACGGTAGTCAGTACGCCAATCACGCCGCCAAGATACATCCAAAGCGGCAGTCCCCCTGCGCCGGAAACGCGCTGATGCGTGAGCAGAAGCAGCAGAACCGCAAAGGCAGCGCCGACAATATGGACATACAGCGCTGCGTGATACACGCCAAATTGCCCGCTTAAGCCGCCGTTCGCCTGAAGCATGACTGCCAGAATAACGCCGGACAGGAAGGATAGCAGCCCGTACATGGAAGCACCTCCCTCTTCATGATGGAGACAGTTTACCATGCGGGCAGCTTTTCGCTTAGGACATTTGTCTTACACATCACCGGTCCCCTATGCTATAATGCGGCTGGAGGGGGATCACGATGAAGGAAGCTTTCCGGCTGACGGAAACCGCGCGCCATGTGCTGCGGCAATATGGGCTTGAACCGGACAAGCTTACGAACTGCTCCGTCCGCACGTACCATTTTGGAGAGCACATCATAACAGAAGGAATTCCAAACGAGTATCTTTTTCTTGTCACAGCCGGTCGCGCCAAGGTGGGCGTTTCCGCACCCAACGGCAAAAATATCATCCTCTGCTTCTATATTTCCAAAGGACTGATGGGAGAAGCGGAGCTTTACGCGCGCATGGCAACCGGCAGCACGACCATCACCGTGCTGGAAACGCTGACATGCATAGCCATTCCGGTTCCTGTCAACCGCGCGTATTTGGACAGCAACCTTGCTTTTACCCGTATGGCAGCCGCCGCATTGGCGGATAAGCTGTTGCAGCGGGCCGGCAATGTGGTGGAGAATACGCTTTACACCGCCCAGACGCGGCTGTGCCGGTATATTCTCGGCGCTGCCGTCGGCGGCCGCTTTCGGGATGTCATGACGGATGTGGCCTGTTCTATCGGCATCAGCTACCGGCATCTATACCGCATGATGGGGCGGCTTTGCCGCGAGGGGATTCTGGAAAAAGGGACGTCCGGCTATCGCATCTGCGAGTGGGAGAAGTTGCAGGAGCTTAGTCAGCAGCGGTGATCACCGCTTCCATTTTGAGAGAAGAAACGCTCCGGAATCAGGGAAAGCGGCCAGGCGCCCGGAAGGATTGGCCGCCTTGTCCACCCATTCAGCGGGGCGGCGGGCGGTGGTCAACACCGGGCGTAAACCCGTTCCTTTCAGCCTGACCAGTTGCCCGCTGTCCCGCTGTTTTTCCGGGAATGCGGCCACACTCCGGGACGCTTTGTCCACAAGTCAGGGCGCAGTCAGCGGGGGCGGGTAGGGCGTATTCTTTTGATTTTCGTTTGGTTTTCTCTTGATTTTCTATTGGTTTTTCCTCCGAAGATATCCTGCCCATGCCCTTCCATGACAGGAGGGGAAAACCAATGTTGATGCCTATCGTTTCCATGAACAAAATGTCCATGAATGAGTCCGTGGCTGCTTCCT
>DVFI01000136.1 GCA_018713305.1 Candidatus Avichristensenella intestinipullorum | reverse complement strand
TTCTCGGCAATTTCGGCCGCCAGATTGTCCTGGCGCTTCTCGATGCCCTCGCCGCGCTCGAAGCGGACGAAACGGCGGATGGAAATCTTTTCGCCGATGGCGACGGTCGCGTCGGAAATCAGGTCCTTGATGGTCTTGTCCGGGTCCTTCACGAACGGCTGCTCCATCAGGCAGACTTCCTTATAGTACTTCTCGATGCGGCCTTCCACCATGCGCTCGACGATTTTCTCGGGCTTGCCCTCGTTGAGCGCCTGCGCGCGCAGGATTTCCTTTTCCTTCTCGAGGTTGGCGGTGGGAACGTCGGCGCGGTCGAGGTACTCGGGCTTGGCGGCGGCAATGTGCATGGCCACGTCGTGTACCAGCGCGCGGAAGCGGTCGGTGTTGGCGACGAAGTCGGTCTCGCAGTTGACCTCCAGCAGCACGCCGATTTTTCCGCCCATATGGATGTAGGAATCCACCAGGCCCTCGGCGGCAATGCGGCCGGCCTTCTTGGCGGCGGCGGCCAGTCCCTTTTCGCGAAGGAGCTCAATGGCCTTTTCCATATCGCCGTTGGCTTCCACCAACATCTTTTTGCAATCCAGCATGCCGGCGCCGGTGCGCTCGCGCAGTTCCTTAACCATTGCGGCAGTAACTTCCATAGCTGACATCCTCCTCACATATTCGACCGCACGCTCTTACGCGCCGGCAACCTCGTCCGCCTCCGCGGGCGTCTCCTCGCTCTGTTCGCCCTGCTTGCCTTCCAGGACGGCGTCGGCCATCTTGCCGGCAATCAGCTTGACGGCGCGGATGGCGTCGTCGTTGCCGGGGATGACGTGGTCAATTTCGTCCGGATCGCAGTTGGTGTCGACAATGGCGACAATCGGGATGCCCAAGATGCGGGCTTCGGCCACGGCGATATGCTCCTTGCGCGGATCCACGACGAACAGCGCGCCGGGGAGCTTTTTCATCTCGCGAATGCCGCCCAGGTTCGCCTCCAGCTTGGCGCGCTCATGCTGCAGCTTGATAACTTCCTTCTTGGGCAGCACGTCGAACTGGCCGTTGGCCTCCATGGCGTCGATGCGGTTGAGGCGGTCTACGCGGGTGCGGATGGTGCGGAAGTTGGTCAGCATGCCGCCCAGCCAGCGGTTGTTGACATAGAACATATTGCAGCGCTTGGCTTCCTGCTCGATGGATTCCTGCGCCTGCTTTTTCGTTCCCACGAACAGCACCGACTTGCCCTCCATGGCGATGTCACGGATGAACATGTACGCTTCGTCGATTTTACGAACCGTCTTTTGCAAATCGATGATGTAAATGCCGTTGCGCTCGGTGAAGATGTACGGCGCCATCTTGGGGTTCCAGCGGCGCGTCTGATGGCCAAAGTGTACGCCCGCTTCCAGCAGTTGCTTCATGGAAATAACAGCCATTGGTTTCTCCTCCTTGTTTTTTCCACCTTTCGCCTCATCCCGCCGCGGCACCCTGAGGGCACGCCCGCGCCGGTCAGCAAAAGTGCGTTTTCCGACGTATTATAGCACAAGCGAAAAAGCCGCGCAACCATGCGCGGCGAAAAAAACGTGAATTTCTTGTTTCCTGCGGCCGTTACGGCTGTTTCCCGCCGCCCATCCCCGCAAAGAACGCTCCCGCGTCCTCCGCGCGAATGCGCGATGCCAGCGCGTGCGCCTCGGCGACGGACATCGGATTCGTCGCAACGCCTTCTCCCCAAGCCTCGCGCGCCAGGCCCTCGGGCAGCGGGAGCCGGGTTCGGATGTAGTAGCGGTGCGAAATCGCCCCGTTGCGCACTGGGATGGGCGCGGTTCCCGGCACGGACGCGGGCAGGCCGTCGCGGATATCCAGCAAATCCTGCACCACGTTCTGCGCCGTGGGAAACCGTCCCGCGCCCTGGCCGTAAAAGGCCGCGTCGCCCAGCGCCTCGGCGGTGAGGAAAATGCAGTTGTGGTTGGTTTTGACCTGCGCCTCCAGCGAGCCTGCGTCCACCAGCGTCGGTTCGACATAGGCGTATACGCCCGCTGCCACGGCGCCGGCGCAGGCCATCAGCCGGCAGGCGAGGCCGCGCGCGGCAAAGGCCTCGATATCCGCCTTGCGGATGGCGGCAATGCCCAGCGCGGGCACCCGGTCGGGCGCCACCGCGCCGCCGAAGGCCAGGCTGGCCGAAATGGCGCACTTGCGCTGCGCGTCCAGGCCCTCCAAATCCGCCGTGGGGTCCGCCTCGGCAAAGCCGAGCGCCTGGGCGCGGGCCAACGCGTCGCCGAAGTCCGCGCCGCCGCCCATGGCGTCGAGAATATAGTTCGTCGTGCCGTTGACAATGCCGCGCAGGGCGCGAATGCGGTCGCCGCGCGCCGTGCGCAGCAGGTTATGCAGCCATGGGATGCCGCCGCCGACGCTGGCGCTGAAGCGCAGCTGCACGCCGTGCGCCGACGCCAGGTTTGTCAGCTCCGCATAGGCATGGCTGACCATTTCCTTGTTGGAGGTGACCACATGCTTGCCCGCGCACAGCGCGGCGTGCACGAAATCCAGCGCCGGGTGCAGGCCGCCGATAGCCTCCACCACCGCGTCGATGGAGCGATCCTCCAAAATGTCCCGGATTTTCGCCGTCCGCAGCGGACCCAGCTCCGGCAGCACGCGCCTGTCCAGCACGCGCCCCACCGTCATGCCCAAGCTGCCGTCCCGCAGCAGCGCATGTACGCCGCCGCCCACCACGCCATAGCCCAGAATTGCAATGCGCATGGCAATATCCTCCCCGTTGCGTATATGTATGCCATTTTACCACAGAATTTGCCGAACGCAACAGGAAAAGAACGGAAGCGCGCGGCGCCCCCGCCCTAGGCGTTCCTGCCCCGATAGAACGCGTCGGCCGCCGCGAAAAAGGCGTCCACGTTTGCCCAGGGCGTCGCCGGCGGGATGTCGCATCCGGAGGAAAGAAGGAAGTTCGCATGGTCCCCGCAGGCTTCCAGCAGCGCAAGCGTCCGGCGGTATACGAGGTCGGGCGTTCCGTCCTTGAGCACGCCGGCCGGATCGATATTGCCCATGCACACCGTGTCCGCCGGCATCCGCGGCAGGATGTCCGCCATGGAAACCGCGTTGCCAAAGTGATACGCCATGCATCCCGTCGACAGGATATCGTCCAGCATCGCCGGCACCGCGCCCCCGCAGTTGTGATAGACCACCGCAAAACCGTCCGACTGTACGGCCTCCACCATCCGGCGCGCATACGCGCAGGAAAACTCCGCCGCCAGCGCGGGCGTCAGCAGCCCGGCCAACGGCTCGGCCACCACCACGCCGTCGGCGCCCGCATCGCGAAACGCGCGGCAATAGTCCGTCAGGAACTCCGTCGCCTTGTCCAGAACCGTATGCACGGTTTCCGGCTCGTCGTAACAGGCGTACAGGATTTCCGTCACGTCCATCAGCCGGCCGGCCAGCGAAAACGGGCCGATGACCCCCGCCAGCACCGGCCTGTCCTCTATCCGAACGGCCGCCCTGCGGATGGCCTCCACGCACACGCCCGAGCGCCCCGCGCCGACCTGCGGCGTCCTGAGCCGCCCGGCCTCCGCAGCCGTGGCCACCAGCCGCCCGACCACCGTGGGCACCTCGTCGTCCGTTACGCGCACCTGCGCGCCAAAGCACTCCGCCTCCACGGACAAATCCATCAGGCTCACCGACGCCGCGGACGGCATGCGCCGCGCCACGCAGGCCATTCCCTCCGCCTGCCGCGCGCTGTCGGAAATCAGTTCCCGCACCGTACAGCCCATCAGCTGCACGGCCGGAAACGAAAGGATGGGCAGCGCCCGCTTCACAGGCGCCGCTATCTGCTGCGCAAACCATCCGCGCATATCACGCCGCATCGCACACACGCTCCTCCGCCGTTTTTTTCATCCTACCGCACAGCCCCGCCCCCTGTCTTGCACGCCGTTGCGCTGTTTTTGTACAATCCTCCGGAGTCGGACGGCCGGAAAAAACGCGCCGCCGGGGGTTGACAAACCCCCGGCTTTGTAGTAGAATGTTTTCCGTCGTCAATGACACACGTCGCGGGGTAGAGCAGTCCGGTAGCTCGTCGGGCTCATAACCCGGAGGTCGAGGGTTCAAATCCCTCCCCCGCAACCACTCTCGGCGGCGTAGCTCAGCTGGTCAGAGCATTCGGTTCATACCCGGAGTGTCACCTGTTCGAATCAGGTCGCCGCTACCATGCATCGCCTTTTCACAGAAGAAAAGGCGATGTTTTTTTGTGCTTTCCCCGCCTCGTCTCCGTCCTCCTCTTTTGTGTGTGCGTCCGTTCTTTGCGCCCCTGGCCCCGTCTCGCCGTTTTCGCCGTCCGCTCGCGGCCGTCCCCGTTCCTCCGCCGTTTTCCGCCTTACCTCGTTTCGCCGTTTTCGCCGCCCGCTCGCGGCCGTCCCCGTTCCTCCGCCGTTTTCCGCCTTGCCCCGTTTCTTCCTTTCTTTCCGCCGCACGCGTTGGAACAAAGCGCGGCCAAAGGCCCTGTCCCGGCTTGCCCCTCCAGGGTTTTTGACCGGCTGGTGGACGGGGCGGCCGGCTTCCCCGCCACGGCCGCCCCTCGTCTTCGCCGAAAGCCCGTGGCTTTCCGGGGGCGGAGCCTGCAAAGCGGCGACGTCGGCTCCGGAGCATGGGAGATTCCGCCGCAAACGCCGTTCGTCCCCGCCGTATACGCCGCCGGGAACGACAAGAGCGCGAAAGAGCTTAGCCCTTTCGCGCTCTCAGACCGTCGAAAACCCCATTGGGGAGGCTTGGAGGGCCAAAGCCCTCCAAATGCAATCCGAACCCGGCGACATGCGCGGCGGGTTCGGAAGCCTTGCGCAGCAAGGTTTCCCTGCGCGTTTCCCCGGCCGCGCCTCAGGCGCAGGGGAAACGTGTCCTGGCGAAAAAGGCCGGCGTAGCCGGCC
>DVFI01000135.1 GCA_018713305.1 Candidatus Avichristensenella intestinipullorum | reverse complement strand
AGCGGCGTACACGCCGCCGCTGCGGATGGCATAGGAAGGGGCTTGCCGCCCCTTCCTGCATCCCCGCAGAAGTGCGTTCCATTTGTCGATACGCAAAGACCGCCGCGCTTTGCAACGCGGCGGTCCGGGCGGGCAGGGGATTACCGGGCGCTCTTGATGGCCAGCCAAATCCGGTTATAAATCTGGATGTCCTGCGAAATGTCGTGGAAGAACTCGCAATTGTCCACGGTTTCCTGCGTCGGGAAGAGCGTTTCGTCGGCGCGGGTTTCCTCGTCAATCATCTCGATGGCGCCCGTGTTGGGCGTGCAATACCAGATTTCTTCAAAGTTCAGCAGCGCGATGTCCGGGCGGCACATGAAATTGATGAACGCCTCGGCGTTTTCGCGGTTCTTGGCGCCCTTGGGGATGCACATCGCGTCCACCCACACGTTGGAGCCCTCTTCCGGCACGACGTAGGCCAAATCCTCGTTGTAGCTCATCGCGTACGCCGCGTCGCCGGACCACATCACCGCCAGCGCGGCCTCTCCCGCAATCATCTTGTCCTTGGTTTCGTCGACCTGATACGCCTTGACGATGCCGTTTTGCTTCTGCTCGATGAGCTTATCCTTGGCCTCGTTGAGCGCGTCCATATCGCGCGTGTTCATCGAATAGCCCAGCATCTTCAGCGTTATGCCCAGCGAATCGCGGATGGAATCGAGCATGAACACGTTGTCCAGATACGCCTCGTCCCACAGGGACGTCCAGCTGGTAATCGGCGCCTCGACCATGGTGGTATTATACAGGATGCCGACCGTGCCCCACATGTAGGGCACCGAATAGCGCATCTGCGGGTCGTAGGAGGCCTCCTGGAGCCAGTCCAGGGTCAGCGCGGCGTTGGGGATATTCTCGTGGTTGAGCTCCTCAAGCAGGTCCTCCGCCATCAGCCGTTCGATGATATAGTCCGAAGGGAAAATCACGTCGTAGTTGGACGGATCGGCCCGTACCTGCACGAGCATGTCCTCGTTGGTGGTAAAGCGCATGTAGTTGACCTGAATCCCGGTCTCCTGCTCAAAGAGCGCCAACGCTTCCTCGGAGATATAATCCTCCCAGTTGTACACGTTGACCTCCCCTTCTGCCAGGGCGGGCAGCGCGGGCAACGCCATCAAGAGAACCAGCAGGGTACAAAGCAGCCTTTTCATGAGCGGGGAACCTCCTTTATCATGGTATCCGCCGGGTATTCCCGGCCCTGAAACCCTGAGCGCAGGGAGTGCAGGCTCTTTTTCTTGCGGCTCGTGCCGCGCAGATTGATAAACAGCAGCAGGGACAGGACGACCACAAACATCAGCGTGGACAGCGCGTTGATGGTCGGGGGAACCTTGCGCCGCGTCATGGAGTAGATGAGCATGGACAGGTTGCTGGTGCGCACCGAGGTAAAATAGCTGATGACAAAATCGTCCAGCGACATCGTAAAGGCCAGCAGCGCGCCGGTAATGACCCCGGGCATAATCTCCGGCAGCAGCACCTTGCGCAGCGCGGTGAAGGGCTTCGCGCCCAGGTCCAGCGCGGCCTCGTAGGTGTTGGGGTTCATGCGCCGCAGGCGCGGCAGCACGGAAAAGATGACGTAGGGGATGTCGAAGGTGATATGGGCCAGGAGCATCGTGCCGTACCCGCGCGGCAGCTTCACGAAGATGAAGAGAATCATCAGCGAGATGCCCGTGACGATGTCGGGCATGAGCATCGGGAGGTTGGTGATGTTCATGTAGAGGCTGCGGGTCCAGCTCTTCATGGAATGAATGCCGATGGCTGCGACGGTGCCCATCACCGTGGACGCCAGCGTAGCCAGCGCCGCCACGCTCACGGTGACATACAGCGCCTCGAGGATATCGCTGTCCATAAAGAGCGCCTGGTACCACTTGAGCGAAAAGCCGCCCCATACCGCGCGCGTCTCGGAAGCGTTGAAGGAATACACCATCAGCACGACGATGGGCGCGTAGAGAAACAGGAGCACCAGGCCCAGATACAGGCGCTTGAGCGTTTTCACCACAGACCGCCTCCCTCCGCCTGGCCCTGGGGATCCACCCGGTTGAGAATGCCCAGGCTGATGAGAATCAACGCCATCATAATCAGCGACAGCGCGGAGCCGAAGTTCCAGTCCCCCACGGTCAGGAACTGGTTTTCAATCAAATCGCCGAACATCATAAACGTGCCGCCGCCCAGCAGGCGGGGGATGACGAACGTGGTGACCGCCGGCATGAACACCATGGTGACGCCGCTGATCACGCCCGGCACGCTCAGCGGCAGCGTGACCTTCCAGAAGGTCAGCCATCCGTTGGCGCCCAAATCCTGCGCCGCCTCCACCAGGCGGCCGTCGCTTTTGTGCAGCACGGAATAAATCGGGAAAATCATAAACGGCAGGTAGTTATACACCATGCCCATCAGCACGGCGTTTTCGGTATACATCAGCTTCAGCCGCCCGATGCCCACCCATTCCAGAAAGCGATTGATCAGCCCCGTATCCTCCAGCAGCGTCATCCATGCGTAGGTGCGCAGCAGGAAGTTCATCCACATGGGAATGACAAAGAGCACCACGACGATGTTGGCGCGCTTAAAGTCGCGCGAGGCCAGAAACAGCGCCGCCGGATACCCCACCAGCAGGCAGATGAGCGTGCACAGCAGGGCCATCCAAAGGGAAAAGGTAAGGATGCCGATAAACTCCGGCGCGAGGAACAGCTCGAAATTGGCCAGCGTAAATTCCCCGTTCCAAGTGAAGGCGTAGTAAAAAATCAGGAAAATCGGCACCACCGTGAACAGCAGCATCCACACGCCGTACGGCGCGGCAAACAGCGACCGCTTCAAACCGCCATGCCTCCTTCGTCCTGCTTTTTCATGATGTGGATGCCGTCCGGCAGAATCACCAGGCCCACGCGCGCGCCCTCCGGGGTCAGGTCCGTGGAATGCACCTTAAAGACATGCTCGCCCGTTTCCACCATCATCTCGTAGTGGACGCCCTTGAACAGCACGGAACGCACCACGCCCTGCAGCATACCGCTTTCCACGGCGGTCACGTCGATGTCCTCCGGGCGCAGCACCACGTCCACGTCCTCGTTCGTCCCGAAGCCGCTGTCCACGCACACGAACTCCGTGCCCGCAAAGCGCACCAGCCGGTCGCGCAGCATGGTGCCCGGCAGAATATTGCTCTCGCCGATAAAGTCGGCGACAAAGGCGTTTTTCGGCTCGTCGTATATTTTCTTGGGCGTGCCAATCTGGTGGATGCGGCCGTCGCGCATGACCACGATGGTGTCGCTCATGGTGAGCGCCTCCTCCTGGTCGTGGGTGACATAAATGAAGGTAATGCCCAGCCGCTGCTGCATTTTCTTCAGCTCCAGCTGCATGTCCTTGCGCAGGCGCTGGTCCAGCGCGCCCAGGGGCTCGTCCAGGAGCAGCACCTCCGGCTCGTTGACCAGCGCGCGCGCGATGGCCACGCGTTGCTGCTGTCCGCCGGAAAGCGCCTCGATATCGCGCTTTTCATAGCCGCACAGCCCGACCATATCCAGCATCGCGCCCACGCGGCGCTTAATGTCCTGGCGCGATACCTTGGCGATTTTCAGCCCGAAAGCCACGTTTTCAAAGACGTTCAGGTGCGGAAAGAGCGCATATTTCTGAAAGACGGTATTGACATGGCGGCGATAGGGCGGCAGATGCGTAATATCCGTGCCTTCAAAGAGCACCCGGCCGCTGGTGGGCTGCTCAAAGCCGCCGATGAGGCGCAGCGTGGTCGTCTTGCCGCAGCCGCTGGGCCCGAGCAGCGTGACAAACTCGCGCTTTCGGATGTAGAGGTTGACGGACTTGAGCGCCTCAAAGCCGTCGAATTCCTTGGTGCAGTTTTCCAAATCGATAAGGTGCGTATCCTCTACCATCATGGCGCAGCGCTCCTTGCGTACAAAATCATCAGAAACTGGGCGGGGTGGCAATCCAGAGAACCCTGGCCGTCGATCGCCCGGCGTTGGAAATCCAGTGAACCGTCGAGGGATGAAAGCAGAACGATTCGCCGCTTTTTACCCGAAGCTTGGTCGACCCCAGATGCAAATGTACGCTTCCGGCAAACACATAGCCGAATTCCTCGCCCTCGTGCGGGTCCAGCGCCTGGGTGGCCTGGCCGGCCTTGAGCTCGACCAGAATGGGCTCCATTTCGTTCTTTTGCGCGTTGGGCACCAGCCAGAGAATCCGGCCGTATTGTTCGTCGTCCTTTTCGAACATATCGCCCTGCGCAAAGACGACCTTCTGCTTGTCCTCCTCGGTGAAGAAGGCCTGCGGCGTGGTGCCCAGGCATTCCAGGATATCAATCAGCGTGGCGATGGAGGGGGACGTCACATCGCGCTCTACCTGGGAAATAAAGCCCTTGGACAGCTCGCACCGGTTGGCCAGCTCCTCCTGCGTCAGGCCGCGCTGCAGCCGCAGTTGTCGGATTTTTTCGCCGATTTCCATTTTCTCGCCTCCCTGCCTGCCGCAGGCATGTCCTTCGCGCATGGAACGAATGCTAAACCTGAAGTTTAGAATTTCTGGCAGTTTAGAATCGCTAAACCCAAGGTCGGGTTATAGTAAACCACAGGTTTCGCGGAATGTCAACACATTTTCCGCTTTTCTCCGCGCGAAATTTCCGGATAGGGACGTCCGGGCGTTCGGGAACAAAAAAATTTTCAAAACAGCCCAAAAAGGCTTTACAATTATCAACGGATGTGCTATAATCAAGCCAACAAAAGGAAGGAAAAAAGGAGGCGTGAAACCGGGAGAGCGCTAGGACGGATCGCTTGGATCATATCTGGAAGGAAAAGAGGAAACTAAGAGCGCCCCGGTAAACGCCACTTCAGTCAGAGGGGAACAGCGAAAGCTGTTCCCCGTTTTTGCGTGCGCGGAAAGCGGCGTCCGTCTGCCCGCGTCCGGGCGCAAAAGCGGTCGAAAAGGCGCGAACATCCTATTGACGCCACGGGGGCCGGCATGCTACGCTATGGCTGGTTTTTTCTTTGAGTACAGCGCCATAGGGCCGGAAGAGGGATTCTGATGACTTTGGACGAGCTGCCCATGGGCCGCACGGCCGTCATTCGCGAGGTGGGCGGACAGGGCCCGCTGCGCCTGCGCCTGTTGGATATGGGTCTGATTCCCCGAACGCGCGTCACGCTGCAGAAAGTGGCGCCGATGGGCGATCCGATTGAAATCCGGCTGCGGGGGTATGAGCTGACGCTGCGGCGGGAGGATGCCCGGCATATCGTGGTGGAAACGGAGGCGGCGCAGGGATGATTTTTGCGCTGGCAGGCAATCAGAACAGCGGAAAGACGACGCTGTTCAACGCGCTGACCGGAGCGAACCAGCGCGTGGGCAATTTCCCCGGCGTGACGGTGGACCAGAAGATGGGCGATATCCGGGGAGTCAAGGGGTGCTCGGTGGTGGACTTGCCGGGCATTTACTCTATCCGCCCTTACACGCAGGAGGAAATCGTAACGCGGGACTTTATCCTGGAAGGGAAGCCCGACGGCATTATCAATATCGTGGACGCCACCAACATTGAGCGCAACCTGTATCTGACGTTGCAGCTGCTGGAGCTGCACATTCCCATGGTGATTGCGCTGAACATGATGGACGAGGTGCGCGCCAACGGCGGCGCAGTCGACGTCAAGCTGATGGCGAAGCGCCTGGGAGCGCCGGTGGTGCCCATCAGCGCCGCGAAGGGAGAGGGCGTCAGCGAGCTGGTCAATCAGGCTGTGGCCGCGGCCCGAAACCGGGTATACCCCGCCGTGACGGACTTTTGTCCCGACGGCCCGGTGCACCGCTGCATCCATGCGGCGGCGCACGTTATCGAGGACCATGCGCGCCGTCTGAACGTATCGCCGCGCTTTTGCGCCACCAAGCTCATCGAGGGCGACAACACCCTGGCCGATCGTCTGGAGCTGGACCAGAACGAGCGGGAAATGCTCGAGCATAACGTGGTGCAAATGGAGGACGAGACGGGGCTGGACCGGAACGAGGCGCTGGCCGACATGCGCTATACGTTCATCGAGGACGTGGTGGCCGCCTCGGTGGTCAAATGCCATGAGAGCCGGGAACACGCGCGCAGCATGCGCATAGACCGCATCCTGACCGGAAAGTACACCGCGCTGCCGGTGTTTTTCGGCGTGATGTTCCTGGTGTTTTTTCTGACGTTTTCCGTCATCGGCAGCGCCCTGTCGGACTGGCTGTCGCTGGGGATTGACTGGCTGAGCGGCGTGGTGGACGAGGCGCTGCGCGCCTATGGGCTCAACCGCGTGGTGCACAGCCTGGTCATCGACGGGCTGTTCGCGGGCGTGGGAAGCGTGCTGAGCTTTCTGCCGCTGATTGTGACGCTGTTTTTCTTCCTGTCCATTCTGGAGGATACGGGATATATGGCGCGCGTGGCGTTCGTTATGGACAAGCTGCTGCGCAAAATCGGGCTGTCGGGGCGCAGCTTCGTGCCCATGCTGGTCGGGTTCGGCTGTACGGTGCCGGCCATCATGGCCACGCGCACGCTGGCTTCCGACCGGGATCGCCGCATGACCATCCTGCTGACGCCTTTTATGAGCTGCTCGGCCAAGATTCCGATTTACGCGGTGTTCTGCGCGGCGTTTTTTGCCCGAAACCAGGCGCTGGTCATGATTGGCCTGTACGCGGCGGGCATCGTGCTGGGCATCCTGACGGCGCTTGTCCTCAAGCGCACGGCGTTTCGCGGCCAGCCGGTTCCCTTTGTCATGGAGCTGCCGAACTACCGCATGCCGTCGCCGCGGAGCGTGCTGCTGCTGCTGTGGGAAAAGGCGCGGGATTTCATCGAGCGCGCGTTTACCATTATTTTCCTGGCCACCCTGATTATCTGGTTCCTGCAAACGTTTGACATGCGGCTGAATGTGGTGGAAAACAGCGCGGACAGCCTGCTGGCCATGCTCGGCCGCCTGCTCGCGCCGCTGTTTGCGCCGCTGGGCTTTGGCGACTGGCGCGTCGCCACGTCGCTGGTGGCCGGGTTTTCCGCCAAGGAGGCCGTCGTCAGCACGCTGTCGGTGCTGACCGGCGCGGGCATGGCGGAGCTGGACAAGGCGCTGCCGGCGCTGTTTACGCCCGCATCGGCCGTCAGCTTCCTGCTCTTTACCCTGCTGTACACGCCCTGCGTGGCCGCGATTGCCACGGTTCGCCGCGAGCTGCGCTCCCGGTTTGCCACGCTGGGCGTGGTGGCGGCGCAATGCGCGATTGCCTGGTGCGTCGCGTTTCTCGCCTATCGCATCGCGCAGTGTTTCTAGGCGGCCGGGCGGAGCTTTCGCGCGCCTTCGCATACGACAAGCC
>DVFI01000014.1 GCA_018713305.1 Candidatus Avichristensenella intestinipullorum | reverse complement strand
CAGGCGCAGGGGAAACGTGTCCTGGCGGAAAAGGCCGGCGCAGCCGGCCTTTTCCGACAAACAGAAGGAGCCGCTGTCGACAGCGGCTCCCTCTGTTTGGCACGGTTACGGTTTACGCATCCTTCTTTTTGCTGTTTTCCTCGCTGATGCCCAGCACGTCCCGGCCGTCATAATAGCCGCAGTGCTTGCATACGCGATGGCTCAGCTTCATCTTCTGGCAGCGCGGGCACTTGACGATGCTCGGGGCGCTGATTTTCCAGTTTGCCTGACGGCTGTGCTTTCTTGCTTTGGAAATTTTTCCCTTCGGGAGAGCCATGTTTTACACCTCGCTTTCGTCCTGCGACGCGAACGTCGCCGCCTCGCGCCGCTGGGGCGCCTGCTCAACCTTGCCTTCCTTTTCGGTCAGCAGCTGTTGCAATGCCGAGAGAGGATGCTTGGCCGGCTCCATTCGGCATGAACACGATGTTACGTTGCGATTCGCTCCGCACAGCGGGCAAAGCCCCTTGCATGCCGGGTTGCACAGCCACTGCATGGGCAGGGCCAGCTGGGCGGCGTCCGCGGCCATGGCCGACAAATCGACCCAGGCGCCGTCGTAGGCGTACAGGTCGGGGTCGGTCGGGTCGGGGGACAGGGCAAACGTGGCGTCGAAGTCGGCGGTCAGCGTCCTTTCCGACTCCGTCAGGCACCGCACGCAGCGGGCGCGAACCGGAAAGGTCATCTGTCCGCGCACATGGATGGCATCGCCCACGCTGGCATACAAGCCATGCAGGGCGGCCGGCGCAGGAAAGACGATGGGCTCGCCCATCAGTACCGAGTCCGAAAGGACGACTTCCCCGGAAAAGGGCAATTCCTGTCCGGCGGCATTGAGCGCCTTCGAAACATCCAACTGCATACCATACCTCGCGAAACGAACCGGCAAATATTATAGCGTCGCCGGGGGATTTTGTCAAGGCCGGCGGGGCTTGCGCGCGCATTTTCCGCGCCCGCGCAAAGCGGGAAGCAAGCGCCCTGCGGCAAGAAAAAAACACGGCCCCGGCAACCATGGCAGGAAACACCTGCCCGTACCGGGGCCTGTATGCCCAGCGCCATGATTCCGGAGAGCTTTTGCCTCTCCGACGACTTACCGTATCAATAGCTTTCAGGTAGCGGCTTTGGCAAGACGCTTAGCCAAGCGGGCCTTCTTGCGGCTGGCGGCGTTCTTGTGCAGAACCCCTTTGGCAACGGCCTTATCCAGAGCGCTGAAGGAAGCGTTGAGCAGGACGGCGGCCTGCTGGGGCTCGCTTGCAACAGCGGCGTCAAATTTCTTGAGGGTGGTTTTCACGGAAGACTTGACCATGCGGTTGCGCAGGTTTTTCTTCGCGTTGACCTTCACACGCTTCATCGCGGACTTGATATTCGGCAACTTGGTTCACCTCCTTGGCAAAACATCGCAACGCATATTTTACCACGGCTTCATGCCGAATGCAAGCGTTTTTTTGCCCTTGCGGGATAACTTTTCATCCGAACGGCCATAGTAGCGGAAAAGGAGGCGGTTTTCGTGCGCAATTCCCGTTCGGACCTGGCGCTGGAAGCCTCCGCGCTGGCGGGCGGCGCGGATGTGCCCGGCGTGCGGATGGAGCAGCTGCGGCTGGGCGAGATGACCGAGACGGTGGTGGAAATTGTCGATGAGCGCGGCGCCGGGGCGCTGGGCAAGCCCTGCGGCCGGTACGTGACGCTGGAGAGCAGCCAGCTGCATATGCCGGAGCCGGCTTTGGAGGAAATTGCGGTGGACCGGCTGGCCCAGACGCTGGCCGGCATGCTGCCCGAGCTGGGGGCGGTGCTGGTCATCGGGCTGGGAAACCGCCGCATTACCGCCGACTCCCTCGGCCCGCGCGTGGTGGACGGCGTGCTGGTGACGCGCCACATGCGCGAGAATACCCCCGCCAGCCTGAAGGGGAGGCTGCGGGCGGTCAGCGCCGTGGCGCCGGGCGTGCTGGGCGTCACGGGGATGGAAACCGCGGAAGTGGTGCGCGGCATTGTCGAGCATACCCGGCCGGAGGCCGTCATTGCGGTGGACGCGCTGGCGGCGCGGGAAACCGCGCGCATCTGCACGACCATGCAGATTGCCGACACGGGCATTCAGCCCGGCTCCGGCGTCGGGAATCATCGCCTGGGCCTGAACGAGGAATCGCTGGGCGTGCCGGTCATTGCGGTGGGCGTGCCCATGGTGGTCTACGCGGCCACCATTGCGCGCGACGCGCTGGAGCTTTTGATGGAGGATCTCGCGCCGGACGGCGAGGAGCATGCGGGCGCCCTGGACGCGCTGGTGGACCGCGTGGTGGCCCGGCGCCTGGGGGATTTGGTGGTTACGCCGCGGGAGGTGGACGAGCGGGTGACGCGCATGGCGGATTTGCTGGCGCTGGGCATCAACCGCGCGCTCCAGCCGAGGCTGGACAAGGACGAAATTCCCGCGCTGATGCATTAACCGGCGGCTGCGGTGCATGCGCGCGGGATGCTGCGCATAGAAATAGGGAAGGCTTTTTTTCGCCGCCTATCTTTCATTCCTTTGAGGTGATACTATGTCCCGCCTGCTGAAATCGGCCGTATTTCTGCTGGCCGTGCTGCTCTCGGGCGCGCTTGGGTTTTCTTCGGCGCTGTCCTCCTTGCCGCCGGTGTCCACGGCGGCGGTGCAGGTCGATGTCGACCTGACGGAAAAGACGCGGGAGACCGAGCCGGAGGAACGGCCGTCGGCGACGGATATCGAGGTGGAAATCGTCCGGCGGGAGCATACGCCGGGCACGCCGCTTCGGGTGCTGATTTATCACACCCATACCTATGAAGCCTACGAGCCCGACTTTGAGGGCCAGTATACCCCGACCGAGCGCTGGCGTACCGCGGACAGCGACTACAATGTCGTGCACGTGGGCGCGGAGATTGCCCGCATCCTGCGCGAGGAATACGGCATGGTCGTGGTGCACGACGACACAGCCTTTGAGCCGCCCTGGCTGGACACGGCCTACCAGCGCTCGCTGGAGGCGCTGGAAAACTATACCGCGCGCGGGGAAACGTTTGATTTGTATCTGGACGTGCACCGCGACGCCTATGTCCAGGGAAGCTTTGCCGAGAACACCGTGGATGCCGGCGGCGCGCCCGCCGCGCGGCTGATGCTGCTCGTCGGCGACGGCAGCGGCACGTTCGGCGGCCAGGCGTTTGCGCAGAAGCCCGACTGGGAAAAGAACCTCGCGCGCGCCCAATGCATCACCGACGCCGTCAACGCCATGGCGCCGGGGCTGTGCCGGCCCGTATCCGTCAAGACGGGAAGATACAATCAGCACGTCTCCACGGGCGCGCTGCTCGCGGAGGTGGGCAACAACGTCAATTCGCTCCGGGAGGCCCTGAACGCCGCGGCGTACCTGGCGCGGGCGATTGGGGAGACCGCGGGCGGAAATCAGGCCTATCCACAAAATACTGTAGAAAATCAATAAACTGTCCACAACCTCTTGAATTGGTTCGCTCACAGGAGTATAATGAGCGGGCCAAACAAAGGGGGAAGGATAGATGTTGAGCAAAAACGCGCTTCGCGTTTTGGAAAAGCGGTACCTGGCGCGCGATGAGCAGGGGAAGACCACGGAGGATGCGGAGGGCCTGTTTCGACGGGTAGCCCGCGCCATTGCGGAGGCGGAACGGGAATTTGACCCGGAAGCGGATACGGAGGCGCTGGCCGAAGCGTTCTATGGGCGCATGACGCGGCTGGAGTTTCTGCCCAATTCGCCTACACTGATGAACGCGGGCCGGCCGCTGGGCCAGCTTTCGGCCTGCTTCGTTCTGCCCATTCCCGACAGCCTGGAGGGCATTTTCGAAACCATTAAGAACGCCGCGCTGATTCACCAGAGCGGCGGCGGTACGGGCTTTTCCTTTTCGCGCCTGCGGCCGGAAGGGTCGGCGGTGCGCTCCAGCGGCGGCGTGGCGTCGGGCCCGGTCAGCTTCATGAAGGTGTACAACGCCGCGACGGAGGCCATCAAGCAGGGCGGCACGCGCCGGGGCGCGAACATGGGCATTTTGCGCGTGGACCATCCGGATATCCGCAAGTTTATCCAGTGCAAGTCCGACCTGAACCAGATTAACAACTTCAATATTTCCGTGGGCCTGACGGAAGCGTTTATGGAAGCGGTGGAAAACGACGAGGAGTATCTGCTGGTCGATCCGCACAGCGCCGAACCCGTGGGCAGCGCCCGCGCCCGGGAAGTGTTCGACCTGATTGTGGAAATGGCCTGGCAGAGCGGAGAACCGGGCATCGTCTTCCTCGACCGGCTCAACCGCGACAACGTCGTGCCGGAGCTCGGCGCCATCGAGGCCACCAACCCCTGCGGAGAGCAGCCGCTTTTGCCATTTGAAAGCTGCAACCTGGGCTCCATCAACCTGAACCGGATGGTCAAGCGTGAGGGCGACGGCTATGCCGTCGATTACGATTTGCTCGGCGAGGTGATTGAGGACGCCGTGCATTTCCTGGACAACGTCATCACGGCCAACCGCTATCCGCTCCCCGAAATCCGGGAAATGTCGCTGGGCACGCGCAAAATCGGCCTGGGCGTCATGGGCTGGGCGGACATGCTCTTCCGGCTCGGCGTGCCCTACAACAGCGACGAAGCCGTGGCCCTGGCGGAAGACGTTATGGGCTTTATCAGCATGCGGGCCAAGGAGGCCTCGCGGCATCTGGCGGAGACGCGCGGTCCGTTTCCGTATGTGGACCGGAGCATCTTCAAAAGCGATCCCTATCCGCCCCGCAACGGCACCGTGACCACCATTGCGCCGACCGGCACCATCTCCATCCTGGCCGGATGCTCCAGCGGCGTGGAGCCGCTTTTCGGGCTTTCCTTTGTCCGCAACGTCATGGATCACGACGCCCTGCCCGAGGTACACCCGTACTTTGAGGAGGTCGCCCGCGCGCGCGGCTTTTACAGCCCCGAGCTCATGCGCCGGGTGGCCGAGCGCGGCACGCTCGACGGCCTCGAAGGCATTCCCGAGGACGTGCGGCGCGTGTTCGTTACGGCCCATGACGTGTCCCCGGAATACCATATCCGCATGCAGGCGGCCTTCCAGCATTCCACGGACAACGCCGTCTCCAAGACGGTCAATTTCCGCCATGACGCCACGCGCGACGAGGTGCGCCAGGTGTACGAGCTGGCCTGGAAACTGGGCTGCAAGGGCGTGACCATCTACCGCGACGGCAGCCGCGACGAGCAGGTGCTCAACGTCGGCCTGCAGAAAAAGCAGGAAAAGGCCGCGCCGGCGGAACCGCCCGTACAGACGCCCGAGCCCTGCCAGGCCATCCAGCCCCGGCCCCGGCCGGAGGTTACCATGGGCATCACCGAAAAGGTGCGCATCGGCTGCGGCAACCTGTATGTGACGGTCAACTATGACGAGAAGGGAATCTGCGAGGTCTTTACCAACCTGGGCCGCGCGGGCGGCTGCCCCTCCCAGAGCGAGGCGACCAGCCGTCTGGTGTCCATGGCGCTGCGCGCGGGCATGGACGCGCAGACCATCATCGAGCAGCTGCGCGGCATCCGGTGCCATTCGACCCTGCGCCATCCCGGGCTGAAGGTGCTCTCGTGTCCGGACGCCATCGGCCGGGTGCTGGAAAAGGTGGTCAAGGCGCGGCAGGAGCATATGACCCCCGCCTTTGATGCCGGCGCGCTCAAGTCCGACGCGGACAAGAAGCGAAACGGATGCATCGAGAACTGTTCGCTCTGCGCCGAGCGCTCGACATGCGGCAGGGGCGGCAAGGGGCTGTGCCCCGAGTGCGGCGCGCCGGTGGAGTTCGAGGGAGGCTGCATGGTATGCCATGCCTGCGGGTACTCCAAATGCGGCTGACGCAGGCGCAGGAAGCACAGATACAGGCGCTGGCCCGGTCGCTCATGGGGGAGCGCAAGGCGCATCCGCTGCGGGAACGCGGCTTTATCCTGCGCCACGGCCAGCGCACGGCGCGGGGTGTGCTGGCGTTGCGCGCGCAGCTGACGGACGATGCCTCGCACGACGAGGCGCTGCGTGTGGCGGCCCTGTTCCATGACGTGGGCAAGGGCATGGAACCGCATGCCCGTTACGGCGCGGCGCTGGCGCGGGAGGCGCTGCAGGCGCTGCTCCCCGCCGGGATGCTGGAGGAGGTCTGCGCGCTCATCGCCGCGCACTGCGACAGGCGCGCGGAGAATTTCTGGGCCCAGGTGCTGCAGGACGCGGACATATTGGACCATTTCGGGTCGGTAGAAATCGGCCTGTCGTTCCAGTACGGGGCCTACACGGAAGGCGGCATGGACGAAACGCTGCAATGGTACCGGACGGAATTTGCCGCCTATGCGGCGCATGTGCGCGAACGGCTGCATTTTGACCCGTCCCGCGCCGTCTTCGATGAAAAAATCGCCTTTACCCATGCGTTTGTCCGCCGTCTGGCATGCGAGGCGGCGGGCGATTATCCGAAAGAATAAACGCGCCGGGATATGGGCCGCCGGGGCCGCCGCGCCGCCTCAGCAGGCCTCCCGCACCGTGGCGGCCAGCACGGTCATGTCGTCCAGCGCCGCGCCGCCCGCACGCTCCAGCGCCCGCCGCAACAGGGTCTGCGCCAGCTGCTGGGGCTCTGCCGTGCCGCCCGGCGGCGCCAGGCCGCCCAGCGCGCGCAGCAGCGGGCCGTCCTCGCCGCCAAAGGCGTCCGTGATGCCGTCGGACACCATCAGCAGCATATCTCCGGGCAGCAAACGCGCGGCAAGCGCGCGCGGGCGAACCGCATCCACAATGCCCAGCGGCAGCGCGTCGCCGCCAATCCGCCTGCACTTGCCCGCGCGCAATATAAACGACGGACATGCGCCGAGCTTTTCAAAGGCCGCTTCGCCGCTGTCCAAATCGATGACGCAAAGGTCCATGGTCGCATACATCTCGTCGCCCCGACAGGCCATCAGCAGCCCGTTGACCGTTCGCAGCGCGTCCTGGCGCGCATAGCCGGCCCGCAGCGCGCCTTCCAGCAGGGACAGCGCCGAGCGGCTCTCAGCCCGCGCCGCCGCGCCGCTGCCCATGCCGTCGCTGAGGGCCAGCAGCGCGCGGCTGGCGTCCAGCCGCTGGTGCAGCACGCTGTCCCCGCACAGGGACTCGCCCTCAATGGGCGCCGTCGCGCAGCCGACCTGCAGCGCCAGCCGCGGCCGCTGTACGAACAGCAGCCGCTCCTCCGGCGCGCCGGGCTCCAGCAGCTCCATCCGGGCGCCCAGCGCCGTGCTGAGCGCCGACTCCAGCCGCACGGCGCGGCCGTCATATTCCACGTCCAGCCATATATGCAGACGTCCGTCCAGCCGGCACACGCACAGCGCCTCGGGCCTGCCGCGCAGCGCGGGCATGGCGGCCAGAATGGCCTGGCGGGCCTGCGCGGCCTCGTAGTCCTCGCCCAATCGTTCCGCCATCTGCTTCAGCGCCCTCGCCTGCCCGCACAGCTGCTCCAGCGCCCAGGCGCGCGCCTCCATCCGCTGCGCCTCCTCCCTTTCGCGGCGCATCCGCTGCGCGGCCAGCCCTTCCGCCAGCGCGGGCGCTTCCTGCGCGCGCCGGCAGCCATGGCGCAGCGCGGCCTGTTCCATATCCTCCCGGGAGACGCCGTCTGCGCACGCGCTGAGCAGACCGTCCAGCAGCCGCATGGATTCTTCCCGCCGCGCGTCCCAGCAGGACTGCTGGCACTCGCAGCCCGAGCACAGCCGACAGGCCAGCAGCTCTACCGGCAGCGGCGTGTCCGCCGTCGCATCGTGCGCGGGCAGCGCGCGCGCCATATCCGCCATGGCGCGCGCATATCCGACCAGCACCTGCGAGGCGGCGACGGACCCCGTTTCGGGCAGCGCTACGCGCGGCGGCTCCAGCAGCCCGTGCAGGCTGTCCAGCCAGCGCGCGGGAACCAACAGAAATGCCAGCGCGCCTATGGCCAGGGAGGGAAGCGCCTCCAGCATCCAGGGAAGGCCGCCCTGCGCCGCCGCGGCCAGCGCGCATCCGAGCACGCCGCCCAGGCACGGCAAAAAGCGCCCGCTTCCGCGCAGCGCGCCGGCCAGCGCGCCGCAGAGCGTCAGCAGACAGAGCATATCAAAGCTGCTGCCCACCGCCATCAGCGAAAGCCCCAGCAGCGCCCCCGCGGGCAGCGCCATGCCCGGGCCCGCCGCGTATGCGACGGCAAACACGCACAGCGCGCAGAGCGAAAGCCCCAGTGAAACCACGCCGACCCGCCAGGCCATGCCGCCCAGACAGAGCACGCACAGCAGCAACAGGCAGCAGAGCTTATCGTCGTAGGACAGCGCGCGCTCACGCCTGTCCAGCGCCAGCAGCGCGCGGGTGTAGACCGGAATCAGCACGGCCGCCGCCACCGCGCCGGACAGGCAAATCAAAAGCGTATCCAGCCGCCGCGCGACAAACGGCAGCGGCAGAAGCATCGACGCGGCCACCGCCACGGAAACCTTCCAGACCTTCCAGCCATACCCCCTGCGCACCACGAACAGCAGCAGCGCGCCGGCCGCAAGCTGCCAGCCGTTGTACCAGGCAATCGGCTCCCATCGCAGCAGCAGCCCCAGCGCGCAGCCCAGCAGCGCCGCGGACGCGGCCCTGTCCAGCAGCAAAAGCGCGCCCACCAGCGGCACGCAAAAGGGCATGGCGCCGCCGGGCAGCACGGCCTGCGACAGGAGGGCTGCCGAAGCCAGCAGGAGCGCATTTTCGACGGTGATTTGCGAAAGCACGTAGCGTGCGGCGCTTACCGAGGATTCCAGCTTGTCGCCGACATAGCCGATGCCGGACCAAGGCCTTCTGGAATGCTGCGCCATAGCCGTCACCACCATTCCTATGATGGTTCAGTATAGCTGCAACAAAGCGGGCGCACCCGTTGAATTTTGCCGCGAAATATGGCGGGCATTCGACAAACGTCACGCCGTGGAACGCCGCGCTTCTTGGAGGGTTGATACGCCTTGCAGGGCCGTCAGAGGCTGTCCGCCCGCGTTTGCGGGAGCAGCGCGTCAAAATCCGCGCGATGCAAAAATGCATCCCCCGCGCACAGGCAGCGCGCCGCGGCGGCGGCCGTTCCATGCCGCAGCGCGTCGGTCAGGCCGGCTCCGCCCGCGAGGGCAAGCAGCAGGCCCGCGACCATGGCGTCTCCCGCGCCCGTGGTCGTGCGCACCGGCACGTCCAGCGCGGGCGCGAACGCCGCCCCCGTGGCATCGACGGCCAGCGCGCCCTGCGCGCCCAGGGAAACGACGGCCGTTTGCGCGCCAGCGTCGAGCAGCCCCTCCGCGGCGCGAAGAATCGCCCGGCGCGTGGAGAGGGCATGTCCGGCGGCGCATGCCAGCTCGTGCAGGTTGGGCTTGACGAGAAAGGGGCGGGCCTGCAGCCCCAGCACGAACCGGGGGCCTTCCGCGTCCAGCACGCAGCGGCAGCCGGGCGCTTCGGCGTGCACCCGGCGCAGCATGTCGGCGTACCATGCGTCGGGGCAGCCGGACGGCAGGCTGCCGGTCAGCACCAGAAAGCCGCTTTCCCGCGCGGCTTGCGCGGCGGCGTCCGCCGCGCGGGAAAGCAGGGAAGCGGGCGCTTCGGGGCAGGGCTCGCTGACCTCGGTGGTCTCGGCGGCGCGGCGGTCAAACAGCTTCAGGTTGACGCGCGTGACGCCCGGCGCGGGCAGAAAGGAAAAAGGCACGCCGGCCTGCGCCAGGCGGGTTTCCACCATCTCGCCGCCTGCGGGCAGAATGCCCACGCAGCGCGCCGGCATCCCCAGCGCCCGCGCGGCCAGCGCGACGTTGACGGCTTTGCCCGCGCCCTCTGCGCGGGAGGCCACGACGCGGTTGGTCGCGCCCGCGCGAAAGCCGTCGAATTCCATACGCCTGTCGATGCAGGGGGAAAGAGAAAGGGTGGTGAGCATGGCAGCCTCCCGAAAAGCAGGATACGTGAAACCAGAGCGAACGCCGGAAACACGCCAGGGGAAAGAATTCCCCTTCGGTTCGCTTTTTCGACGGTCGCCCAAAAAACGAAGCCGAAGGCGAATTCTCTTGCCGTATGGCCAGGCGTGCTCCCATGCGCTAGTACCAGGGCTGGGGATACAGGGGCTTCGGCGGGGGCGGCGGGGGCGGCCCGTCGTGCGGACGGGCGCCGCAGGGCTCCAGGCGGACCAGGTACACTTCCAGCCAGACCGCCAGGCGCACCTCAAAGCGCTGGCCGCATCCGCAGCCGCTGTCCACCAGGCGCACCGCGGCCTGCGCCACCAGCGAACCGCCGCGGCCGCCCGCCGCCGCGATGCGGCAGCGCAATCGCACGCTCGCGGCGCCGCAGGCATTTCTGCCCGCAGCATCGCAGACCCAGACGGTCAGAGGAATTTCGGCTTCGGCCAGACATGCGTCGAGCATGCGCACGGCAATCTCTCCGCACGCCTCCACCGCAGTGACGTACACCGGCTCGCACAGCCCGCAGGGCAGTCCGCTGACCGTCAGGCATGCGGGCAGACAGCGCTGCTGCTCGCGCGCGCTGGCGATAACCCGGGGCAACAGCCAGCGCGGGCCGCATTCCGGGCGCAGCGGCGGGCAGGGCGGCGGGCAGGGAGACGGACAGGAAGCAGCCGGGGGACGCGGGTGGCAAACCGGCGGACTCGGCCGCCGACGGAAAACATCGCAAGGCATGGTATTTCCTCCTTGAGCAGGCGCAAA
Source organism: Candidatus Avichristensenella intestinipullorum (assembly GCA_018713305.1). Taxonomy (GTDB): domain Bacteria; phylum Bacillota; class Clostridia; order Christensenellales; family Aristaeellaceae; genus Avichristensenella; species Avichristensenella intestinipullorum. The sequence continues at coordinate 9,826 of DVFI01000014.1, read as the reverse complement.
AGCACGCCGCCCGCTGTATTTTATGCCGCCCGCCGTCCCCGCGTGTGTTTCTGCCAACCGCACGTTTTCTGCCCGTGGCCGCCGTCAACGTGCGTTTTCCTGCCCGCCGCCCGTCGCGCGTTTTTCTGCCCGCCGCGCACCGTCCGCCGCGGTTTTTTCTGCCAGCGCCCGCCGTCGCCGCGCGTTTTTCTGTCCGTGGCCGCCGTCCGCCGCGCGTTTTCAGAGATAGGCGCTTTCGGCGTTGCGGAAGAACAGCTTTTCCATCGCCGCCTCTCCAAGGCGCAGGCGCTCGAACATGGAAAGGGTCTGCGCATAGGTCGCGTCGCACAGCGCGCCCGGCGCGTCGGACCCCCAAATCGCCTTTTCCTCTCCATATTGGCGGAGAAAGCCGGCGACCAGGGACAGCGCCGTGGGGAAAGGATACTCCTCCCGGGCAAACAGGTTCGGCATGGCGCTGACGTCAAACCACACGTTTTCGCAGCGCGCCAGGTCTGTCATCTGCCGCCAGGCGTCGCGCAGGGCGGCGTCCGTCTGCATGGCGGCGTCCGGCATGCCCAGGTGGCAGACCACAAAGCGGGTGGCGGCATGCCGCCGCACCGCACGCCGCAGCGCTTCGGGCTGATATCCCGCCCAGCCGATAGGGCCGGGATCGACGACCACGGTGACGTTCTGCCTGCCCGCCTGCGCGTATATCTCCATCATCTCCGGCGCATCCATGCGCAGCTCCGGATCATTCTGCGGCTCCGTCAGCCCGCGCATCTGCAGCTTCAGCGCCGTCAGGCCGCGCCTGCGCCACGCCGCAATCGCCTCCGGCGCGCCCGCGTCCAGGCGCACCGTCATCGCGCCCGACAGCCGGTCCGGATAGCGCGCGACCGCCTCCGCCACGTCTTCCGTCATGTCGAAAAACGTGGACTGCATGATCATGGCGCGCCGTATGCCGTAGCGGTCCATCATGTATATCAGCGCTTCCGCCGAAAATGCGCCGCCGTCCACGGGGCAGGGCATGTAGGCGTATACGTCGCCGTCCGGTTTGTGTATCCGGCCGAAGGCGTCATAGGTCGCGCCCGTTTCGCTCGTTTCCCCGTTGAGCAGACGCCGGGGCATGATGTGTACATGCGCGTCGAATACGTTGTCTCTCATGAGAACCCCCCTTTTTTTTGTCCGCCGCGCTGCGCGGTAGCCTGTCCTGCGCGCCCGGGCGGCGGTTCCGGCCGCCGGAGTTCGGAATCGATTGCAGCGCGGGGATGGCGCAGCCGCCGGGGACCGTCCCGCGCCGCCTGGGCGTCAGCCCGTTTCCCGCTCGGCGATGGTCGACATAATCATCACGTTTTTCGGCGCGCGGTTGCCCTGGAGCACCTGGATAAGCGTCTGGGCGGCGGTGATGCTGGTATCCAGGAGCTTATTGTCCAGCGAGGTCAGGCGCGGGGTGCAGATTTCGGCATAAATCGAGTTGTCCACGCCGATGACGGCGACCTCATCCGGCACCTTTCTGCCCATTTCCAGCAGTGCCCGGATGCCGCCGATGGCCAGCAAATCCACCGCGTAGAGTATCCCGTCCACCTGCGGGTGCTCGCGCATCAGGGCGCGCGTCGCATCGGCCGCCTCCGCCAGGGAAGAGCCGCTGTGCACGACCACGGGCGCATACCCGGGGCAGCAGCGCAGCACGCCCTGCTCGTAGCCGGCGCGCTTGAGCAGGTTGCTGGGCGTCTGCGTGTCGATGACAAAGGCGGGATGGACATGACCGGCCGCCACCAGGCGCTCCACGCAGCGCTCCATGCCGCTGCGCTCGTCCGAGAGCACGCCGTACACGTTGGGCAGGTCCAGCATGCCGTTGACAAGCACCACCGGCGTGTCGGGCAGGTATTCGCTGATGGCCTGGCGCACGGTGTCGTTTTGGAAGCCCGAGCCAATCAGGATGGCGCCTTCCACGCGCCGGCGGCTGAGCCGGCGGATGTACTCCGCCTTCTCCGCGTCGGTCGAGCCCGAATTCATGATGATGCAGCAATAGCCCAGCTTTTCCAGCTCCCGCTCGATATAGTACACGCCGTCCGTATGGTGAAGGGTACGGATGTCCATCAGCAGGATGCCGATGATGCGCGTCGCCTGGTTGACCAGCCCGCGGGCCGTCTCGTTGGGCGAATAATGGTGTTCCCTGAGCAGCGCCTCCACCCGCCGGCGCGTGGACTCCCGGACGCCCTCCTTGTGGTTGATAATTCGGGATACCGTGCTGGCGGACACGCCCGCGGATTTGGCAATATCGTAAATCGTCATACGTTTCCCCCTGCCCCGGCGGCTGCGAATCGTGCGTACATTTGTGAAAACGGTTCATTGACAGCCCGCTGCTGTGCCATTATACTATATTGCAATCGATTTCGCAACATTCGGGGAGGTTCTTATGGTTCGCAGAAGCGCGGAAACACGCGTGCATGTTCGCGAGCATGCGTTTGAGGGGAAGGGCAGCATTACGGTGCGCGACCTGCTGCGCGGCCCGGAAGAAATGTATGAAAAGGGGCGCGTATTCGCGCATACCACCCTGCAGCCCGGCTGCTCCATCGGATACCATGTGCATGAAAACGAGTCGGAAACATATTATATCCTCAGCGGCACGGCGGCATTTGACGACAACGGCGAGAAGACCACCGTGCATGCCGGCGATGTGACGTTTACTCCCTGCGGCCAGGGACACGGCATTGAAAACTGCGGCGACGAGCCTCTGGAGCTGATAGCGCTCATCCTTTACCGGTAATCCGGCCCGCCGCGCTTCAGACCGTCGAAAAACCCCATTGGGGAGGCTTGGAGGGCTGAAGCCCTCCCAATGCAATCCGAACCCGGCGACATGCGCGGCGGGTTCGGAAGCCTTGCGCAGCAAGGCGCAGCATATCACACTTCTGCGGGGATGCAGGAAGGGGCGGCGGCCTGATGCCGCCCGGTTTCCGTCAGATGTTCGGAATGACGATTTCCACCTCGCGTCCCAAGGCCGCCGAGCGTGCGATGGCGTCGAGAATCGCCTGGTTATAGAGAATCTGGCTGGTCGGCACAGGCGCCGTTCCGCCGGCAATGATGGCGTCCAGGAACGAACGAATCTTGCGGTCGAACAGGCCCGGGCCGTGGCTTTCCAGCACCGGGATGACCGTTTCCACCTGCTCGCCCGCCACGTCGTGATACAGCGTCATCGGGCCGCCGACCGTCCCGTTCCAGCACTCCGTGGACGGGATGCGCAGCGCGCCCTTGCGGCCGAGGATGACCGTATCGCCGGGCGTATCCAGGTGCATGGCCCAGGAGATGCGGAAGTCCAGCATGATATTGCCCTCCAGGCGGATAAAGGCGGCCGCAAAATCGTCCACGTCAAAGCGCGCGGCGTCCTCCGGCTTCTGGTACTCCGTGGAGGTGCCGAAGAAATTGGACGTATAGCCGGTCGCCGTCAGCGGCCGGGGGTAGCCGATGGCGTTGAGCACCATGTCCAGAGAATAGCAGCCGATATCGCCCAGCGCGCCGATGCCGGCCGTCTTCTTTTCGATGAAGGTGCTGTTGGGGATGCCGCGGCGGCGGCCGCCGCCTGTCTGGATATAGTACACCTCGCCCAGCGCGCCGGACTGGACGATTTTGCGAATCATCTGCATGTTTTCGTCCATGCGCGGCTGGAAGCCCACGGTGAGAATTTTGCCGCTGGCCTTCTCGGCCCGCATGATGTCCGCCGCTTCGTCCAGCGTCACGCACATCGGCTTTTCCAGCAGCACATGCACGCCCGCGCGCAGCGCGTCGATGGCGCACTCGGCGTGCGTGACGTTGTAGGTGCATACCGATACGGCGTCAAGCGTCTCCGCCGCCAGCATGCTGGCATGGTCCGGATAGCAGCGCGCGGCTTCCAGGCCGTAACGCCTGGCAAACGCCTCGGCCTTGCCGTCAATCAGGTCGGCCAGCGCGACAATTTCCACGTCCGGCTGGCGCAGGTAGCTTTCCACATGGGCCTCGGCAATCCAGCCCGTCCCAATGATGCCGACCTTCAGCTTGCGCTCCGCGTAGGTGCGCTCCTGGCGGACTTTCTGCGTAAAACTGGACAGCACCTCGTCTCCGATGGGCATAGTGTTTCCTCCTTATGATAAGAATGCGCCGCGCAACCCCGCTGCGGGCTTTGCCTATTTCACGCCGAGCTTCCTGAGCGTTTCCAGGCTCATCTGTGCCGCCTCCAGCGCGGGACGGTCCGGCGACTGGTCCTGCTCGATGATGAACCACTGCACGCCGCTTTCCAGCGCCGCGCCGACCACGGCCTGCACGTCCTGGCAGCCGTGCCCGAAGGGGCGGAACGCAAACGGCACATTCTCCTTTTTTTCCTCCGCCCGTCCCAGCAGGCCGTAGGGGGACGTATCGCCGCGCACGCCGACATAGTCCTTCAGGTGCACCACCGGGCAGCGGCCGGCGTACTTGCGCAGGTACGCGACCGGGTCCTCTCCCGCGTACCGAATCCAGCACACGTCCAGCTCGGTCTGGAGCAAATGCGCCGGCACCGCCTCGTACAGGAAGTCCAGGCCGTACAGGCCGCTGACCGGCACGAACTCGAAATCGTGGTTATGGTAAAGCAGCTGGATACCCGCCTCCCGGCACAGGCTGGCGAAGCGGTACACCATGCGCAGCACGCGCGCAAATCCCGGCGCGCCCGGCCGCATCGTCTCGTCCAGGAAGGGCACGGCCAGATACCGGCAGCCGAGCCGGCGCTGCTCGGCGATGACGCCGAACATGTCCTCCTCAATGCGCATGACCGGCACATGGCTGGAAACGGCCTGGAGCCGGTACTTTTGCAGCATGGCGGCGACATCCTCGGCGCTGTGCCCGTACAGGCCCGCAAATTCCACCCCGTCGTATCCCATCGCGGCAAGCCTGCCCAGCACAGCGTCCAAATCCTTCTGCGCGTCCTCCCGCGCGGAGTACAGCTGATAGGCAACCGGTCGCTTCTGCATGGATTTCATCCTCCCGTCTGCTCGTTGCGGTTTCATACGATGGTTTCACTATACCAGAACCGCAGCCTGCCGTCGTGCCAAACAGGCATATCATTATGCCATTTTGCGCTCATTTTTCGCCGAAATCCGCCGCGGCATACCGCTGGGGTGTCATATCGTACTGTTTGCGGAAGGCGCGATAAAAGGTGCGCTGGCTTTCGAAGCCCGCCGCCAGCGCAACGTCCGACACGGGAAGGTCCGTCTCGCGCAGCAGCTGCGCGGCGTGCCGGCAGCGCAAAGAGGCCACATACTCCGGAATCGAGCAGCCCAGCCGCCTGTTGAACAGATGCGAAAAGCGGCTGCGGCTGTAGCCGAAATGCTCCGCCGCGCGCTGAACGCACAGCGGCTCGGTATGGTGCGCCTGAAAATAATCCAGCACGTTCCGGATGAAGCCCGCATGGCCGCCCGGGCGCGCCTCCACCAGCCCGACGCGCTCTGTCAGCAGGCCGAGAACGGCATAGCATATGCCCTTGGACGTCAGCGGATTGCGCATGCCTTCCCCGGCCAGCATGCACAGGAGCATGCGCAGCGTGCCCTGCGCGTCGTCCGGGCAAAGCGGCGCGGCGAACGCCTTCTGCTCCATCAGCGCGCGGGCGGAAGGCACTTCGCTGCCCGGAATGATGGTGACGACGGAGCGGGAATACCGGGGTGTGGCGTAGGCATGCACGACGTAGCTGGAGACAATCAGCAGCGTGCCGGCCGGCACGGTGTGGCAGACGCCGTCCAGGGTGGCCTCCAAGGCGCCCTCCAGCACATACGTCAGCTCGACGCTGCGATGGAAGTGCGGCACGCAGTGGTCGTTTTCCCGGTAGCCGGCGCTGACGTGCGCCATGTCGTCGCGATGGTTTTCGTAGAAACCCTGCACAAAAACACCCCGTTCCATTGTAGCATGCGCGTCCGGGGTTTGCAATCCGGGCCGCCGGCCGCAAATTTCCGGAAAAACGCGCGGCCGGGGACGCCTGCCTTGCGAAAAACGTCCGGTATATGGTATACTAAAAAAGCGTGCACGGTCAGGCGCGCGATTGAACGCGGGAGGATGTCTTCCTATGGTACGATTGGCCATTTTGCTGGTGCTGCTGGGGCTGACGGTCTGGGAATGGTTTGCCGGCGCGCGCAAATATGCGTACTGGGCGGCGTTGACGGGACTGTTCGTATTCTTTTCGCTGCGCTATGGCCAGGGCACCGACTACATCACCTACATGGGCATTTACGCCAACGTGCCGGCCCTGCATACCTTCCCCAACTTCTTTGCGTTCCAATACAACAAAATCGAAATCGGTTTTTTCTATCTCATCAGCCTGTGCAAGATGCTGCGGATGCACTATGCGGTGTTTATCGCGCTGATTACGCTGGTCAGCCTGCTGTGCCTCAACCGCTTTATCCGCCGCTTCTGCCCCCTGCCGATGTTCGCGCTGACCATCTTTTACGCCGTCTATTCGCTGACGTATATGGAAAGCGCCATCCGCCAGCTGCTGCCGCTGAGCATCGCGCTGGGCTGGGTGCTGCCCAACTGGGTGGACAAGCGGCGTTGGCGCGCCATTGCAGGCATCGTCGTCGCGACGCTTCTGCACACCTCCGCCGCCGTGCTGTTCGCGCTGCCCATCCTGTTCTGGCAGGACAGGCCGCTGTTCGTCATCGAATGGAAAGCGCGCACCACGGTGCTGCTCGGCCTGCTGGTCGTGGCCGCGTCGGCGGTGATTACGCTGGTGGATTTGACGCCGATCATCCGCCTGCTGCCCTCGCAGCTGGAGTATACCGTCTATACCTATTATGTGGAAAACAATCACGTCAGCCTGCTGGCGCTGGCCAACCGGGGGCTGTTCATGGCCATTGTGTTCCTGCTGGCGCTGCGCGCGCGCGCGCGGATGACGCCGCAGGAGAAGCTGCTGTTTAACCTCTACTGCGTGGGCTTTGCGCTGTATGTGGTAACCATGGCCTTTGACCTGATTGCTTCGCGCATCAACGTCTATTTCCGCATCCTGGATTGCTGCCTGCTGCCCGTGCTTTTCTACCGCAACCGCGATCTCATCCGCCGCACCCGGGTGGCCCTGCCCGCCCTGCTGATTCTGCTGTCCTTCCTCTACGTCAAGGATATCAGCGCCATCATGGACTATTCCGAGTATTACAGCAGCAATCCGCTGGAATATCCTTACATCACCCTGTTTAACGAGTCCGCGCTGCTGGACGCGAAATATGTCAATGTAAAAAACGCCTCGGCCATGAACGCATATGAGACCGGCGGATTCAGTTGGAACGAGTACTACGACCAGTTGATGCGAAAGCCCACGGTGCGCAGCCCCATCGTTCCGTATTGATGCGCCTGAATTTTTAGCAAAGCACGGGTGACATATGATTCACGAACATGAGATGGAACGCGACGTGAAAACCATGTCCAAGTCCATGCTGATTGTCATGGTTTTCACCATGGTCAGCAAAATCACGGGATACCTGCGGGAAATCCTGCTGGCGTCCCAGTATGGACGCACCATGTATGCAGACGCCTACACCTATGCGCAGGATTTGCCCTGCATTGTGCTGTCCGTGATTGTCGCGGCCGTATCCGCCACGCTCATTCCCGTCTTTTCCAGCCGTCTGAAGGAGGGCCAGGAAAAGGCCAACCGTTTTATCTGCAACCTGCTGACCATCGGCACGCTGCTGTCCGTGGCGGTTGTGCTGCTGACGCTGCTGTTCCTGGATGAATTTGCGACCCTGTACATCCCGGACGCGGAGGAAGAGGTGCGCGCGCTGGTCATCCGGCTGGCCCGCATCATGATGCCGATGGGTCTGTTTGTGTTCCTGGCGCGCATTTCCAGCGCCTACCTGCAGGCCAACTTCCGCTTTACCGTGCCCGCGCTGTCTGCGTGCTGTCTGAACTTCGTGGTCATTGCCGCCATTGTGGTATCCCGCGGCGAAAACATCACCTATGTGGCCCTGGGCACGCTGCTGGGCTGGATGCTGCAGTTTGCGGTGCAGATTCCCTCCATGCGGCGCACGAACCTGCACTACCGGCCCGTGCTGGATTTCCGCGAGCCGGGCCTGCGCGAGGTGCTGGTGCTGATGCTGCCGGTGCTGGTCTCCAGCGCGTTTGACCAGGTATACCTGTTCTTTGACCGTTCCATCGTCTCCGGCGTGGTGGGCGAGGTGACCGCGCTCAGCTACGGAAACCGCATCAGCACGATGGTCAGTTCCGTGCTGCTGACCACCATCGCGACCATCCTCTATCCCAACCTGGTCAAGCATGTGGACGAGCCGAACAAATTGCGCGACGATTTGAGCTTTGGCGTGAACCTGAACCTGCTCATCGCCATTCCCGCGATGGTTGCGCTGGTGATGCTCTGCCAGCCCATCACGCAGCTTGTTTATCAGCGCGGCAAGTTCGGCGCGGAGGACACCCTGGTCACCGCCGGAACGCTGGCCTGCTATTCCTGCGGCATTCTGGGCGTGGGGCTGCGCGAGCTGTGCAACCGCTGCCTGTACGCCTTTAAGGACACCAAGGTGCCGACAATCGTGGGCGTGATAGCCGTGCTGATGAATATTGTGCTGAACTATGCGCTCTATCCGCTGCTGGGCGTGTCCGGCGTGTCGCTGGCTACGGCGATTAGCTCCCTGACCAGCGGCTCCATCCTGCTGGTCATCCTGCATCGCCGGCGCAAGGTGGTGGACGGCCCGCGCGTGCTGCGCTGCCTCTGGAAGACGCTGGCGGGCAGCGCGGTCATGGCGCTGGTGCTGTTCGCGCTCTCGCAGGCGCTCGGTATTGCGGGGCAGGAGGGCGGCCGGTTCTATCTGTCTATGGCCATTCTGTTCGTGTCGGGCGTCGGCGCGTATGTCGCCGTGCTGGCCCTTTTGAAAACCGAGGAACTCCGCATGGCGCTGCGCATGGTGACCAGCCGCTTCCGCAGGCGCTGACTTCCCGGCGCGGCACAAGGCCGCGCGCAGAGAAGCGTTTGCACCATGCAGGGGGGCCGGCCTCCTGAAACCGTCGACAAAACCTTGTCGATGGTTTTTCGCTGCAAGGCTGACGGAGCAGCCTTGCAGCGAAGGAGACATCATGTTCCTGTGCGCGAAGCGCACGGGCGGAACATGATAGCGGAAGCGAGCTGCCGGCTCGCTTTTAGACCGTCGAAAGACCCCTTGGGGGAGGTTTGGAGGGCCGAAGCCCTCCAAATGGAATCCAAACCCGGCGACATGCGCGGCGGGTTCGGAAGCCTTGCGCAGCAAGGTTTCCCTGCACGTTTCCCCGGCCGCGCCCCAGGCGCAGGGGAAACGTATCCTGGCGACAAAGGCCCGCGCAGCCGGCCTTTGTCGACAAACTGAGGGCCGGCGCTTGCGCCGGCCCGTAAACCGTTGATGTTTGCGAAAGCAGCCTGCGTTCCCGTACCGGCCGCCGCCCGAAACATCCGCCAATCTTCAATCGGCCGGCCCCCCCTTCACAACGCGGGGTTTGAGCAACTGCAATCGCTGCGTGTGAAACGCGGCGGTCAGGCTGGCGCAGAATCGGGAGAACGAGAAGGCCACAGCCCCGCTTCGCCGTCGCCGCAGGAGATTTTCGTGCCCCTTGCCCGTTGGCTGAACATTGCCGGGCCGTCGGGGGGACTGAGACGATCGTTCTCGTCCCGCCGCGAAATATAGGTTTCGACGGCCTAAGCCCGGCTATGCCGGGTTTATTCGACAAGTCAAGGGCCGGCGCAAGCGCCGGCCCTCCAGACCGTCGAAAAACCCCTTTGGGGAGGTTTGGAGGGCCGAAGCCCTCCAAATACAATCCGAACCCGGCGACATGTGCGGCGGGTTCGGAAGCCTTGCGCAGCAAGGTTTCCCTGCACGTTTCCCCGGCC
>DVFI01000013.1 GCA_018713305.1 Candidatus Avichristensenella intestinipullorum | reverse complement strand
TGCCTGCTCTTTTCTGTTTCTCTTCTATACACCTATATTATAGATTCGACATGCTTATCCGCTTTTCCTTATGAAAAAAAGACCGTTGACTTGGTTTTGTCAACGGTCTGAAGGCCGGCGCTGCCGGCCTTCAGACCGTCGACAAGTCGACGGTCTTTCGCTGCAAGGCAGGCGGAGCCGCCTTGCAGCGAAGGAAACATCATGTTCCGGCCGCGCGCCTTACAGCTTGCCCCGGCCGGCAACCACGCTGCAATAGCCCAGCAGCGCGCCCTCTACCACCAGGATGCGGCCGTTATAGCTGCTGCTGAGGAAGGGCAGGTCGGGCAGGGCCAGGTCCGTCACCAGCGACATGTACTGCACAAAAATCAGCAGCAGCGCCGCAAACCCGCAAACCCAGAACATGCTGACCGACGCGTTCTTCCGCGCGCCGAACCCGCAGAAAGTCGGCAGCAGCGCCAGCGATATGCCCAGCGCCGCGCCCAGCAGCACGTCCCAGATAAAGCCGAAGTAGGCGATGGCCTGCACGGTGACGTTCCACAGCGCCAGCATCGACAGCACCAGCAGCACCGCCACGGGACAGAGCATGGCACGCAGCTTTTTCATCGTCCCCCTCCTGTTCCTCAGCGCCTGCGCCACACCGACGGCGTGCACAGCACAATCAGCGGGATAATCTCCAGACGGCCAATCAGCATATCCGCGCTCAACACCAGCTTCGACACGGCGGAAAAGAGCCCGTAATTCCCCATCGGCCCCACTTCGCCCAGGCCGGGGCCGACGTTGTTCAGGGCGCTGAGCACCGCCGTGACCGTGGTGGTATGGTCGTAACCGTCCAGCGCCACCAGCAGCGCGGACACCATGGCAATAATCACGTACAGTCCCAGATACACCAGCACGCCGTGCACGATTTCCGTGTCCAGCGATTTGCCCTCAAATTTGATATGCGCCACCGCGCGCGGATGCAGCATGCGATACACCTCGCGCCGGATGCTCTTGACCAGGATGACCACGCGGGAGACCTTGAAGCCGCCGCCCGTCGAGCCTGCGCAGGCGCCCACAATCATGACCAGGATGATCAGCGCATGCGAAAACTCGGGCCAGAGGTTAAAGTCCGTCGTGGCATAGCCGGTCGTCGTGATAATGGACGAGGTCTGAAACGCGGCATGGCGAAGCGCCGTGGCGAAGCTGTCGTACATGTCCCGGATGTTAAAGGCAATCAGCAGCGTCACCGCCGCGAAAAAGCCCAGGTACCATTGCAGCTCTTCGCTCTTGAGCGCCTCGAGCGGGCGGCGCACCAGCACCAGATAGTACAGGCTGAAGTTTACGCCGAACAGGAGCATGAACACCGTAATCACTATCTCGGCGTATGGGCTGTTATAGGCCATGATGCTGGTGTTTTTGATGGAAAATCCGCCCGTTCCGGCCGTTCCGAACGTATGCACCACGCTGTCGAACAGCGGCATACCGCCGGCCAGCAGAAAGATGATTTGCGCGATGGTCAGCGCGCAGTACATCCCGTAGAGAATCAGCGCGCTCGTTCGCGCGCGCGGCACGAGCTTGCCCACGGACGGCCCCGGCGATTCCGCGCGCATCAGGTGCATGGAGCGGTCGCCCGCCAGCGGGATGATGGCCATCAGGAACACCAGCACGCCCATGCCCCCTATCCAGTGCGTAAAGGAGCGCCAGAACAGCAGGCCCCTGGGCAGGTGCTCCACGGCCGGCAGCACGGAAGCGCCCGTGGTGGTAAAGCCGGAAACGGTCTCAAAAAAGCAGTCCACATACGAGGGCATGTAGCCGCTGAGCCAGAAGGGCAGCGCGCCGAAGGCGGACATGAGAATCCACGCGAGCGAGACGGCCACCATCCCGTCCCGGGCATAAAAATCGTGCGAGCGGGGCTTGAAGCACCACATCACGGCCGCGCAGGCCAGCAGCAGCGCCACGGGCACGCCAAAGGTCAGCAGCACGCTCTCTCCATACAGCAGCCCCACGAAGGCCGAACCGGCCAGCAGCACCGCCTCCGCAAGCAGCACGCGGGAGAGAATGAACAGAATCATTCGATGGTTCATACGGTTTCTGTCCCCATCAGGATTGAGGCTTGAAAATATCGTTGAAATCGTCGAAGAAACGATTGGTGGTAATCACGACCACGCTGTCTCCCGCCTCAATGGTATCGTTGCCGCCCGGGATAATGGTTTTGCCTTCGCGGACGATGCAGCCAATCAGAAGGCCGGGCTTGAGCGGGAGATCGCGCAGCGGGACGCCCAGATGCCGCGCGCTTTCCCGCACGCGGAATTCCAGGCCCTCCAGGCGGCCGTCCATCAGGCGATGGAGCGTTTCCACATTGGAGCCGTGGGCGTTTTGCATGGCGCGCACATAGCGCACGATGGCGTTTGCCGTGATGGTTTTCGGGGAAATCAGGCTGTCCAGGCCCATATCCCCCAGCACGCCCAGGAAGGACAGCCGGTCCACCTTCGTGATGACCTTGCCGTCCGTGCGCGTGCGGGCGTACAGCGAGATGATGATATTCTCCTCGTCAATGCCGGTCAGCGCCACAAACGCGTCGGCGTTTTCCAGCCCCTCTTCCTGCAGGGTATCGGGGTCCGTGCCGTCGCTGTGAATGATGACACAGCGCGGCAGGCGTTCGCACAGTTCCGCGCACCGGGCCTCCTCCCGCTCGATGATTTTGACCTGCACGCCCAGGGCCGTCATCTGCTTGGCCAGGTAATACGCCACGCGGCCGCCGCCGACCAGCATCAGCGATTTGACGCGCTGCTGATAGACGCCGAGGCGCTTGAAAAACGCGCCCGCCTCCTTGAGCGGAATGGTGATGTGGATATGGTCGCCCGCCTGCAATACAAAGTCGCCCGTGGGGATGTATACCTCCTCGCCGCGGCGCACCGCGCAGACCAGCAGGTGCACCTTCAGCACGTCCGGCAGCCGCCAGAGCGCCATGCCGCACAGCGTGCTCTCCGCCGGGATGCGGTATTCCACCAAATCCACGCGCCCGCGCGCAAAGGTCTCGATTTTGATGGCGGACGGGAAGCGAAGCATGCGGCCAATCTCCAGCGCGGCGGACATTTCCGGGTTGACGGCCATGCTCAGGCCCAGCTCGTCCTTCAGATACAGCAGCTGCTCCGCGTAATCCGGATTGCGCACGCGCGCAATGGTATGCTTTACGCCCAGCTTCTTGGCCAGCAGGCAGCAGAGCATATTGATTTCGTCCATGGAGGTCACCGCGATAAGCAGGTCGGAGTGTTCCACGCCCGCCTCCCGCTGCACGGCATAGGACGCGCCGTTCCCCAGGACGGTAATGACATCCAGGGAATTGCCCAGGGCGGTCAGATTGCGGCTGTTGTTATCAATGACGACAATATCATGGCCTTCCGAGGCAAGGCGTTCGGTGAGCGTATACCCGACTTTCCCGTCACCGACAATGACAATGCGCATTCGTCAAAAACTCTCCTTTATCATGCATATCCGCATTATAGCATAGCGCCTTCAAATTGCAAGTGTACAAACTCCCCTCCCATGGTGTATACTGGGAAGAACCCGTTAAGAATCTCCGGAGGTGTCCCGCCGTGCAAAGGCAAATCGGTTTCCGGCCCATATCGGTTCGCGCCTATGCCAACCATGACACGGGTCTGCTGGGAATCATCGCGGTCATCTGCATGATTTTCGACCATGTCGGCTCCGCGCTCCTGCCGAACGTCATGTGGCTGCGCGTCGTCGGCCGCCTGGCGTTCCCGCTGTTTGCCTGGGGCATTGCCATCGGCGCAGAGCACACGCGCAGCCTGCCCCGCTACGCGCTTCGCCTGCTGGCGGCGGGCATCGTCTCCCAGCCCTTCTATATGTATGCGCTCAACCATCCGCTCGACAAGCTCAACATCTTCGCCACGCTGCTGTTGGGCCTGCTGTCCATCTGGGGGCTGAAGGAAAAGAAGGAATGGCTGACCGTGGCGGCGCTGCTGGCTACACAGTTCATCGACATGGACTACGGCCTGCGCGGGGTGGCGTGCATCCTGCTGCTGTGGATGCTGCACGACCATCCGCTGGCGCTTTCGGTCTGCTTTTCCGCCTACTGCGTGATGTGGGGCGCTTCGGGCTCCGTCATTTGGGAGACGTCCCTTTTCCGGGTGCGCCTGCAGACCGCGGCCATCCTGGTGCTGCCGCTGATTCTTTGGCCCGTGGCCGGGCGCACCAAAACGCCCCGATGGCTGATGTACGCCGCCTATCCGGGCCATCTGGCCATCCTCTGGCTGCTGCGCTCCCTCCTGCGATGACGCCGTATGCGCACGGCGTTCCCCTTCTGCCCGGGGCTGCCGTGCCAAAGAAATTTTCGCCGGGGGGTTGCTTTTTTGTCAAAAGTATCGTATAATGGCTTTCGTCGCCAACAGATGGGGCATTAGCGCAGTTGGTAGCGCACCACAATGGCATTGTGGGGGTCAGGAGTTCGAATCTCCTATGCTCCACCACCAAAGGACACCGATATTGATACAATGTCGGTGTTCTTTCTTTTTGCGGTTTCAAGTGTTGAAGATGCAAATATAGGCTGATATATCCGAAAATCAGCCCAATTTAGGCTTTGTTATGCAAGATTGACTTGTTTTTCTGTCAAAACCTCATTTCATCCTTTCTCCCCTTCCGCGTAGCAGGTCGCTTTTTAGACTACTCGACCGCCGTTTTCCTCGTCAAAAAATGAATATCCCTGATATATCGTTACACGGTGTACGCTTTATATCGTTACACCGTGTAACGATTTGATTTATACTATACAAAAGCCTCCGGCAATCGTCACCGAGTATGAAGACTGAATTTAGACTAATCCGGACGATCGAGTAGTCTATTCTTCTTTGAGAGATCCAGAAACTCTGATTTTTGCTGTGTATCGGGTTTTCTTGCGATGAACTCCATTTTCATCCACTTCAATGTTACAGCGGCGTTGTTTTTCTTTCGCGACAGCAATAAAGGTCTTTTCGTCGATAATTGCTTCATGATGATCGGAAAACAAATACCTTGCTCTCTGCTTGCTTTGAGGCGCGTCGCTCATGAGAACTGTGGTTGCAGTCGAACCACCGCGATATTTTTCATTGCTGAGAAGCGTATCGATCGCTCGTCGACACCATTTCGGCTTTCCTGTTGGCGAAGATATGGAACGAGATTCGAGTTCGTGGATAATACCGATAATACTACGGCAGCGAGACCCATACGGCGCTGATGGACGCTGTGGCTGACGATGATGACGGCAAAGAACAGCCCGAAACTGAGAAACCGGAGGTGCAGACTCCTGCCACGAAGCAGGTGCGCATCGTCTGCGCCAGCGGCTCTGTCAACATCCGCGTGGGCAATGACACCAAGTACAGCCGCATCACCTCCGTGAAGGATGGTGCGACCTTCGAATGGATCGCCACTGCGGAGAACGGCTGGCACGCCATCGTGGTCAATGCTCAGGTGGGGTGGGTGTCCGGGAAGTATTCGCAGGTCGTCTGACGAACATATATAATGTAGAAACGCACATTGGGGCCGGAGCAATCCGGCCTCATTTCTTGTATATGGCGGCATAGATGGTCATGCCAGAAAGGAATTGCCTCGTGACAAACGCTGAGAAGCCTTTTTCGGTGCTCCTGAGATTTCCTAAGATTTCCTACCTTACCTCGAAATGCCTTGCTACATCTCACGGCGGTTTATTTGACGCTTACGGAGAGTGTGCCGTGTACCGGCAAAACTATCTCCGCAACCATTATGCAGAGCGTGACAAACAACACCTTTTTCTTTTCCGTTTTTCAGCATCCCTGCGCGACATGTATTTTTTGTATCATACATATTTGTTTGCGGGCTCAAAGTACGCTGCTTGTACTTGTCATTGACAAATACGTCAACAATATTTACTGCCATGCATCGCTGAAATATAATATAAGTAAGCTTATGTTTTAGAGAGGAGCGTGCGTGGATAAAACGCAAGCACTGCAGGAGAATGGCTGCTCTTTTTGCGGCGGTTATGCTGCTGTCCGCATTTCCGGCGGCGGCGGAACAGGCGTATACCACCTATACAAGCGAAGCGCTGAGGCTCTCTTTTCAGGTGGACGCTGGCTACAGCGTTACGGAAAGGGATGGCTATATATGGGTCTATCCCGGGGAAACCGCCTCTAATTTCCGCCTGACATGGGCGGAGGAGGGCGATGTGAACAAAGAGGACTTCTTTGCCCAGACGGGCGAAGCGCTGCGCGCCGCCATGGGCGGGAGCATGGTGTACGATCCCGGCACGCAGAGCCAGCCTATGGATATGCGGGGCATCCCCATGGACGCCATGATGTATGCCTATACCGACGCGCAAAGCGGCCAGATCATAGAGGGCGCTTATCTGTGGGAACAGCGGGAGGGCTACAGCATACTTTACGGCGCGGCATATATCCCGGCGGAGGCCGACGCGGTGCTGTCCGGGCTGGTGCTGGCCTCGCAAACGTTTTCGCCCGTTGCGGAGGGCGCTCAGGAAAAAGTACCGGAGGGCGGAGCACTTTCCGAATGGATGGCGGCGCTTTATCAGGACTGCATGGAGATCGCGCAGGCCACGGCAGCGTTTGCCCGGAGTTATCAGGCGTCCGTGAACAATGCCGATACGGCTTACGCCGCCGAAATGCAGGCGTACGCGGCGCTGTGCAGGGAGAAGCTGGAAAAGGTTTCCGCCTGCCGGAGCGCACTGGAGGGCATGAAGGGAATGGTTTCTGGCGGAGAAGGCGCCTTTCAGTATGAGAACGCGCTGGAGGCCTGCCGCATCGCGGAAAGCCTGCTGGCCTTTTATATCGGGTACTACGATTCCAGCGACCCGCTCGGGGCGTATCAGCAAAAGGCCGCGCAGGGAATGTACGCCTCGGAAGCCGATTCCCTCAACGCCATGTATATCGCCATGGGCGATGTCAAGGAGAATTATCAGGCTCTGGCATGCCCGCCGGCCATGACGCAGACATGGCCCTTGTATATCCGTCAGATCGACGCCTTCCAGGAAAAGCTGTATGCTGATTACAAGGCGGCGCTGCTGGACGACGCGCTGATGGATTTTTCCGCAACGCAGCTTCTTATGCGCCAGCCTTACCTGATGCTGCGCTATGAAATACTGATGTACGCCGTCATAGAGCAGCAGTTTGTCAACCTGGCCAACATGCTGACGCTGGAGGATGATACCGGCGAGCAGCAGATATGGGTGGATTACTCGATGGCCGAAGAAATCTATCCTAACCTGTATCCCTCCATGGATTCGGCGGTGAACCTGGCGCTGAGCACGGATGCGGGGAAAACCCGGCTGCTGGTCGAGGTGGAGATCGAGGGCTTTTCGCAAAAATACCAGCGGACGGTGAACGTGGGGCCGGAGATCACCTATCTGATGATCAAGCCCCCGGCCATGAGCGGCCTGACCAGCCTGGGAAGCGGACGCGAGACGCAGATCACGCTGCGCGTGACCCAAATGGATACCGGCGAACTGCTGGTCGCGGAGAGCAAAACGATCACGTTGCACAGCATATACGATTTTACGATGCTGAACAGCGAGTTCGGCGTGATCGAACCGTACAACCTGCTGGCGTGGCTCCGGCCCGACGCGGAGGAGGTTTTGGCGCTGCGGCGCGAGGCCATCTACTGGCTGGAAACCAACGCTGGCGCGGGTTACAGTTCCCTGCCCGGCTATCAGCTCGCCTATCCGGACGGTACCGACGAGCCATCTACCACCGTACTGCAGGCCATGGCCATACAAGGTGCGATCAGCGATATTGGCGTGCGCTATAACATGGGACCGTATTCCTTTGGCGGCTCGCAGCGCGTGCTGACCCCCGATGCGGTGATCCAGAGCCGGTCGGGCATCTGCATTGAAACCGCGCTTCTGATGGCGTCCGCCCTGCAGTCGGCGCAGATGCACGCCATGATCATCATCACCCCGGGACACGCGCAGGTGGCGCTGGAAACCTGGGAAAACAGCGGCACGTACTACCTGCTGGAGACGACCATGCTGCCCTATAACGCGACCGAGGAGGAAACGATGCCCTTTGCCCGCTTCCTGACGGCGGACGAATGGCGGGAGTATCTCTCCGGAGACGGCGTATATGTGATCGACTGCGACCTTGCGCAGACGCTCGGCATCCGTGGGCTTGCCTGAGCGGGAGAATGACAAAAGCATTTCGGGCGCGGGCGCGCTCTGAAATCAGATTGAGAAAAAAGGAGAGGATATCATGAAGAAATTATTGGCGGTACTGTTGGCGGCGCTATTGCTCGCCGCGCCGGCATTCGCCCAGACGGCGAGCTTGGCGGGTGAATGGACGATGACGAAGACAGTCGCAAGCGGCGTGGTCATGTCGCCGGAAGCCTATGGCCTCAGCATGACGATTGTCCTTAACCCCGACGGTACGGCTTTTGCCAGACAAACCATCAACGGTGCTCCTATGGAAGAGAACGGGACGTGGACGCAGGCCGGCAACACGGTCACGATCACCAGCCAGCTCACCGGAGAGGTTTCGACGTTCACGCTCCAGTCGGACGGCACGCTGCTGGCCATGGTGGACGGCGTGGCCATGTACTTTACGCAGACCGCAGCCGCGCCGCAGGCGACGAACGCGCCCGGCGGAGGGCTGCTGCCGGACGGCCTGCTGCCCTCCACGGGCGGCACGGCTCCCGCCACGGGCAGTTTTGAGGGCCAGTGGGTGCTGACGCAGGCTTCCGCAAACGGCCAGACCATTGACCCAGCGGCCATGGGTGTGCAGATGACCGCGACCTTCAACGCCGGCGGAAGCGGCACAATCTGGGACGGCGAGGAATCGCTCGCCTGCACCTGGGTGCAGAACGGCTCCGCCGCCACCGTGACGGAGCAGGATGGATACACCTGGACGTTTGTCATGCAGGCGGACGGCACGATCAGCGTCGATGTAGACGGCATAACGCTGTTTATGGCGCGTCAGGGCGGCGCGGCTCTGCCCTCGACCATGCCCCCCGCTGTGGGCGGGCAGACCGTAACTGGAAACGGCTTTACCCTGCAGGTTCCGCAGGGCTGGATGGAATTGAACGAAGCCACGCTTCAGCAGCTGATACAGACCAACGGTCAGGCGGCTGTGGACGCTGCCGGGCTCAGCCAGCAGTTGCAGTATACCCAGTCGATGGGCATTCTGCTGTATTACTCGGCGGATCTTAATGCCAACATGAACGTGGCGCAGGAGAGCGCGCAGGGCATTACCATGGATACGCTCCCGACGCTGGAGGCGGACTACGCCGCCGCCTATGCCAGCATGGGCATAACCAATTACGATATGGCGGGCCCGGTGGAGTTTTCCGGAAGAACGTATTATACGGGCACCTATGACGCGGTTTATCCCACGATGCAGTACTATTACATCGTCAACAACGTGTTCTATACGATTACGCTGACGAACGTTTCGGACGCGGACGCGGCCACGATTCTGAGCAGCTTTACCGTGAACGGATAACGATACGGCTGAACGCGCGCCTCTCACCGACCCGGCGGGAGGCGCGCGGCGCAAAGGAGGGATTCCGATGTTCAGGCGCAGGCTTGTTTTCTGGATACTTACGGTCTGCCTGCTGGCCGTGGCCATACCGGCCATGGGCGAGCGCGCGCCGTCCTTTGACACATGGTGGGAAACGGCGGAGTATCTGCGCAGCTGCACGCAGGACAGGGCGAAGGAAATTCGCTTTACACTGTCGGAGCCGGAGGCTTTGACCATGCAGAAGTCTGATCTGCGTCAGGAGTTTTTGCAGATGGCGCCGCTGATGAGCCGCCTGTACGCCTCCATCGACTATGACAGGAACAGCGTGAAGGTTGTAATCACGCCGGTATACCGGGCGGGCGTAAGGATGCTGGACGCATGGAGAACCGGCGACGAAAGCGCGCTTTCGCATCAGGAACGGTCGGCACTGGATGAGGCGGAAGCCATTGTAGAGCGCTTACAGGCGCGGTACTCCTCCTCGCTTGAACTGGAGCGGGCGATCTTTGACGAATTGTGCGCCCAGTTGACGTTCAATGAGATGCTTGAAAAGGAGCCGGGCGAGGACGCCCCCGGCGTCAGCGCCGCCTTCGCGCTGACCCATGGCTGGGCCAACTGCCAGGGCTATTCCGACGCTTTCTACCTGCTGGCGGGCATGGCGGGATTTGAGGTGGGATTCCAAAATGGATACAACGCCGGGGTTCTGCATGCGTGGAACACGGTGGAACTAGGCGGGCAATGGTATGTTGTGGACGTCTCCACAGCGGATATTGCAGGCGACCTGGTCGCGCCGGAAACCGGCGTTTACACGCTGTTTAACGCAGGCCGCGACCGTTGCGCGGGTGCTCTTTCCTGGGATCCCGTCTGGGAAACCGCGGATATCGCGGACGGTTCGGGCGGCAGTTACTTCTTTCACGCGGGAATTCCCGGATTTGGCGCGACATTCGACGACCTGGACGCGATGGCGCAGTACTGCTACAATAAGCGCGTATATGACGGCGAGCGGGATATATGGGTACTGCTCCTTGGCTATGGTGAGGAACTGCCTATAGACGGCATCAACGCAGCGATGACGCGGGTGACGAACCGCCATAACGGCGAGACGCGGTGGCGGTTCTGGGGCTGGCCGACGGGGGGAGCGCAGTGCATACTGCTGCGCTGGGACGTTTTTTAACAATTACCAATAAGTAGACGGATCATGCAGGAGAAAAATGATGAAAAAATGGACGATGCTGCTGGCCTTGCTGCTGGCAACGGTGTTTTGCTTTCCCGGCGCTCTGGCAGAGCAGGAAGCCGTGGAATCCACAGGGGATAATGGTGGCGGGCAGTTGGTCTCCCATGTTTACGAGCCGGGCGATATTGCGTCCGGGCTGCTGGCTCAGGCGTTTGGGCAGGAACACGGTACAATGATTGTGGCGGAGGTACGCGGCGAGGGTATCCCCCTTGAAGCGGAGATGCCGGATCTCGTCCTGCGGCTGGGCGTGGCCTTCAGCCAGGGTGCGCGTCTGGAACTGGGCCTGCGGGAAAGCCAGGAAAACGTGGGCTTTGACATCGCGCTGGATGCGGACGCGCAGGGTTTGGCTATAGCGAGCGATCTTCTGCCGGATGAACGCTATACGATGAACTGGGAGACGCTGCTGGGAATGAATCTGGAGGAAATGACGGCCGGATTGCTCGGCACGCTGGAAATGCAGACGGCGCAGACCGCAGCCGCAATCAGCGCATTGGAACCGCTGATGGAGCCGTATGTCGCGATCGTTGACGAATTTATGCAGGAACTGTCCGTGAAGGAATTCTACGACGTGCCCGAGGAATACGGCTTTCCCGCCGTGGCCTACGAGATCTACATTACCTGTACACATGCGCAGGCGGCAGAACTGCTCACACGGCTGGCCGACCAGCTGGAAGGCGACGGGCAACTGGCTCCGGTGCTGGACGTGATGCTCGCCTCTCAGGGGCTGGGATCTGCCGCGATTGTGGAAATGATGCGTGGCGCAGCCGGGTCGCTTGCGCAGTCCGAAGGCCATTTCGTACTGGGCGCCGGGACGAATTATGATGCGGCTGCCGAGCCGTGGTACGTCATTGTTACCAATACGCAGGAGGACGGCGCGACCGATGAATGGTATCTGAGCTTTGAGCCCTATGCAGAGGAAAACACCCCGTATTTCTTCGACCTTGGCTATTCGCAGACGCTCGTGGACGGAAGCCTGGGCGACGGCATGCAGCTGATTGTGGGCATCTTAAGCATTCCGGACACTGCGCTGACGGGCTGGGGTGTGCAGCTGACCGTCAGCGAGGGCGAGACGGACACGGGGCTGCTGCGGATAAGAGCGCTCAAGAGACCCACCACCACGGAGGAAGGCCTGCCGGGCTATGGAGGCGAGGTCTACATAGGCGTCGGCAATCCGGAAATCGTAATGGAATACGAACATGAGATGAATGCGTTTATGACCCCCGACGGCGGAGAGGCGTTTACACTGGAAGGCACGCTGTGTCCGGACGCGGCGCAGAGCGCGGATACCTACGCCTTTACGCTGGAAGCGGGCGTGGAGCCCGGCCCGGACGGACTGCAGGGCAGGGGCAGGCTTATGATTGGAACGGAGGATATGCCTGAGCTGACGGGGCTGAGCTTTGAACTGCATGAGGCCGAGCCTCTGCAGCTCGGCGGCACGGATGTGGCGCTGGAATCCCTTTCGGAGGAACAGTTGAGCGCACTGATCGAACGGTTCACAACGGCGCTGTCGGGCTGCCTGGAGGCGATGCCGGTTCGGCAGACGGCGGAATAAGAAGCGGGGAGGGCGGCAATCGCTGCCCTCCTGCCTGTAAAAGATGGAGAAAATCGGAGGCATAAAGATCATGAAAGGATGGCTGGCGCTGTGCTGCGCGGTATGCATGCTGGTTGGTGCTATGGCGGCGGCAGAAAGCCCGACGGAGAACGGATTCTCCGCGCTGGAGCTGCCGGCGGACGAGATATTGGATATGAACCTTGATAGGAACCGCGGCACGGAAGCGATCCAGTGGACGCAGACAGAGGACGGCGCGGGCGTGAAGATGACTGTGGCTGAAGAAGATGGGACGCAGGCGGAATGGAGCATGGACTGCTCGCAGGCGCAGGTGTGGATTGCCGACCTGGACAGGAACGGTGTCAAGGAGATCTGCGTGAGCGGCGATCCCATGTCTGACGACGACGTAACATGGTGCCTGACGTATGAGGCGGGAGAGCTCAAGCCGCTGCCGTTTGAAGGCGCGGAATACGCGCAGGGCCGGATTACGGGCATGGACGCGGAAGGAATGACCATGGCCGGATATGTGGACGCGCTGGGAACCCACATGGGCATTCGCCGCCTGACGGTAGAGGACGGGAAGCTGGTCACGGTCGGAGACGGGCTGTGGCACTTTGAATACGACCTGCAAAGCGAGGAAACTTGGGCGCAGCAGGCTTTGACGGCGAAAACGGCAGTGCCGGTTACCTATGTGGATTTGACCGGGAAGGAATCCCGGGGGGAACTGGCGGCGGAAATAAAGATACTGATCACCGCCACAGACGGCGTTTCCCGGGCATGGTTCACCGTGCAGGACGGCCGCAGGGGTTATTTGACCATAGCGCCCGATGAAACCGCGGGCTGGGGCTATATTATCGGCGGCGTTGGCGAGCAGGCGTTGTTTGAGGGAATACGCTACGCAGGCTGAGGGCGCATACGAGCTTTCAGGGAAGGAGGGCAAATATGGCCTGGGATTTATCAGCCGACAGGGAACGGGAGCAGATGGAAAGCCTGCGCAATGCGTGGCTGGAGCGCGAGGAGGTCATCCTGAATCACTTCAGGGTGTCGGCGGCTATGTTTCGGTGGGGCTATCGGATACTGGGCATTATCGCCGCACTGGTGGCGGCCATCATGTTGGCCGTGGGGCTGATTGAGAGGAATCTCATCGTTGTGCTGTTTGGCGTTGTACTGATATACAAAGAAATCAAACTCTGTAAGCCTAAATTCAACGGGAGCTATGTCAGCGCGTATGCGGAAGTGGAAGCGGCGGTGGCTGCGGTGCGTCGTGGAGAAAGCGGAAGTTTTCCGCCGGAGTATACGCCGGACACACAGAAGCTGCGCGAGCCTATGCTGGGCGCGATCTGTGGAAAACTGGCGGTTATCGCAGGCTTTCTGCTCTTTTGCGCGGTCGCATTCGCCGGAATGGGGGTTTTGGGCATCGCTTTTGTTCTGATAGATGTGGATTTCAGGGAGTTTTTCTGGCTGTTTGTCCCTCTGAGCGTCCTTTTTGCGCTCATCGGGGCGCCGTTAGGGGCGGCGGGCGTCGTATACGCCAGGAGCGCCTGGGCAGTCAGGAAGCGATAAGAAAGGGGGAGTGGATAGAATGGAAGATACATGGCGCGAAAATCAGGAATATGCCCTGCGCCAGACGAGAATATGCTTTGTCGTGATGCGGCTTTTCCGGTGGCTGCTGGCACTTTTGACGATTGTATGCGTAGGGATGGGGATATGGTGGCTGCTGCGCGGAGAGACGCGCGCCCCGGCGGCTCTGGGCATGGCAGTCTGCGGCGCGGCTATGTGGATGCTGGTAGGGGCGTTCATGAAACCGTATGCCCGGACTGCCGCTGAAATCGTGGCCGCGCTGAATACAGGGGGCCCTCCGGAAGGGGGATACAGCCCTCATACGGCGTGGATGGTAAACTGTTATATCAACATGCATCCGGCATTTTTCCTGCTCTTTGCCCTGCTTTGGCTGATCCTTGGGGCGGCCTGCCTGGGCGGGGGCGGATATCTGCTGGCTTCGGAGATAGGGTATCCGTCGCCCCACATACCGTCACTGGTGATGGGCGCCGGGCTGTTTACGCTGGGCGTGGCGCCGGCGGTGATGGGGCTGGTTTATATTGTTGAAGGACTTTCCGGACTTGGAAAGGGCCGCAGAAAACCGGATAAATGATCGCGCGCATTGGCTGGCATATATGAGGGAATGGGCTGCCGGCTTATATATGAGCGGAAAAGCGCAGTGGAGACGTGCGCAGGAATATAAGCCCATAAAGGAATGGATTATCCTTGCATTTTCCCTCTATCGCCTTGACTATGGGGCGCGCTCCCGGATGGCTTCTGGATGATGCTGACATACCATAACAGGAGGAAAACAGAATATGCTGAAAAGGATTATGCTGTTTTTGCTGGCAGCGTGCCTGCCGCTGGCGGCGCCGGCGCTGGCCGAGGGAGGAGAGCGGCCGCAGATCATCCTGATGGCCTGCTATCAGCAGGTGGGATGGGGCGTTTACGCAGATGCGGCGTTCCTGGATGAAGAGGGCGGAATTTGGCACTACGAAAACGAAATGGGGCTGCCCAGAGAAGACGCCGAACGGCTGGAACTGCTGGGTAAAACTGAAGACGTGGAGCACGTGGGGCAGTTGGACAAACGCAGGGTGGAGGAAATCCGGAGCCTGATCGCTGCCATACAGCCTGAAGAAGTGAAACGTGGTCCGGGACATATATTGGATTACGGTCTTGACACATACAGCGCCATCCGTTACGGAGACGGTGGAGAGGCGGAAATCATCTGCCTGGCGAAGTGGGGAGACTGGACCTATGAAAATACAGATATCAACGCCCGCGCGGTTTATCTGGCCCTGTTTACGGAAGTGCTGGGCAATGATCTGGACAGCGACGAATATGAATTTCTGTATCAGCCCACGCCGTTTGAGCGCATGTCTCTGACGGATTTCTGCGGCGTTGAAAAGAATATTTTTGAAGACGCGACGGTGGCGGTGCGGGAAAACGGCACGGAACGGACGCTCGAGGGCACGGAGGCGGAGGAAAAGCTGGCATGGCTTCAAAGCCTCGCGGTTACAGGCAAGCGCAGCGCCCTGAAACCTGAAGGCGGCGAAACAACGTACCTGCTGGTCACGCCGGAGGGGGCGGAGGCAGAATTTGTGTTCAGCGACAGTCTGCTGGCGCGGCCAGACGGCATGTATACGGTGGAAGCACTAAGCACGGAGGAACTTGAAAAGTTAGAGGACTTGAAAAATGCGCAGGATGCCATCGACAGGACGAGGGAAGGCATCAAAAAAAGAACGGAATGATGAAGCGCTGGACCGCTGCGCAGGAAACGCAGGCTTTGCCATCGAAAGGAACGGATTTGAAAGGGCCTCCTTTTCATGGTATAATCAGGGCAGGAAAAACGGCGTCCGGCCATGAGAAAAGGAGATAAAAGAGGTCATGCGATTCGAAGGGGCTCTTAACGGTTATATCCATCAAATAGGCATTACCGCAAAGGATCTGGCCGACGCCAGCGGCTTGTCCACGGCGGTTATCAGCCGCTACCGAAGCGGGGAGCGTACGCCCGCGCCGGATGGCGAACCGCTTCTCAATCTCTCCAAGGGGTTGGCTCGCCTTGCGCAGCGTAAAGGAATGGACGGATTTACACAGCCGGAGCTGCTTTCGGCCCTGCAAAAATCACTGAGATATGACGAAAAAGAGGGAAACCGGCTCGCAGTGAATTTCGATCTGCTCATCAATGTGCTTAACCTGCGTTCCAGCGATATGGCGCGGGCGCTGAATTTCGACCCCTCCTATCTGTCCCGTATCCGCACGGGACAGCGCACGCCCGCGAATTCCGCCGCGTTTGCGCAAGGTGTGGGTAATTTTGCGGCCCGCCGGTGCGCAGAGCCGTCTGAACGCGCTGCGCTTGCGCATCTGATGGGTGTGCAGCAAGGTGCGCTCAGCGAAGACGGCGCTTGCGCCTGCGAGGTGGCAAAGTGGCTGCTGAGCGGTGCGGCCAGCCAGAAAAACCCGATTATTTCCTTTTTGGAAAAGCTGGACAATTTTGACCTGAACGACTATATTCGCGCTATCCGCTTTGACGAATTGAAGGTGCCTACCGTTCCCTTCCAGCTTCCTACGACCAGGACATGCTATGGGCTGGAGAACTTCCGTCAGGCCACGCTGGATTTTCTCAAGGCCACGGCGCTTTCCCGGTCGCGTGAGCCGGTATTTATCTGCAGCGATATGCCAATTGAGGAACTGGCGCAGGATATGGAATTCTCCAAAAAATGGATGCTCGGACTGGCGGCAATCCTCAAAAAGGGACTGCGCCTGGATATGGTGCATGACCTCAACCGCCCCTTTGGCGAAATGATGCTGGGGCTGGAAAGCTGGATTCCGCTGTACATGACGGGACAGATTATGCCGTGGTATCTCCCCGGCAGACAGAACGCCGTTTACGGGCATCTGCTGTTCTGTTCCGGCGCGGTGGCGGTTGAGGGCGAATGCATCTCCGGGAATTTTGCTCATGGCCGCTACCTGTTTTCCAAATCCGGCAGCGATCTGGCATATTACAGACGGCGCGCCGAAGCCATTCTGAAAAAGGCGCAGCCACTGATGGATATCTACTGCGGGACGGCGGAAAACGTCTATGGCTCATTCCTTGCTGCGGAGGCGCTTAAGCCGGGGAAGCGCCGAAGTCTCCTGACCACCCTTCCGACCCACACGCTTTCGGAGGAATGTCTATCGCGATTGCTGGAGAAAAACGGCGTTCCTGACAGCGATGGGCGGCGTATGCTGGAGGCCTGCGCGCAGATGAAAGGTTTTGTGGCGGCAATGCTCGACAACGGAAGCTACGAGGAAGAATTCCCCGTCCTGACGCAGAAAGAGTTTGGGCAGGAGAGCGTGTCGGTCGCGATGTCTGAGGTGTTTGCCGGGATGCCGGTTCACTACGACGAAGCAGACTATTGGGAACACCTGCGCCTCACACGCGCCTTCGCGCAGTCGCACCCCGGCTATACCGCCCGGGAAAATGGTCGTGGCGCATTCCGGAATATTCAGATATTCATCAGTGAAGGAAAGTGGGTAAGCATATCCAAGTGTAGAAAACCCACCATTCACTTTGTCATTCACCATCCGAAGCTGTGCGTGGCGATAGAAAATATGATTGTGCCCCTGAATGAGCAGGAGGCCGGCGAGAGCCGGAATCCCGACCGATGACAGCATTTTACAGGAGGAATCATCCATGAAGAAAAAGCGGACATGGACGGCGCTAATACTGATAGCAGCCCTGATACTGATATTCGCTGCGCCAGCGAACTGTGAGGCGGAGGACGCGCGCATTTTGCTCATGCGCTGCTACCAGCAAGACAGATCAGGCGTTTGTTCTGAAGCTGTCTTGCTAGATGAGGAGGGGTGCGTGTGGCAATATCAAAGCGACGACCCGCTGCCGGATACCGATGAAGAACGGCTGGCATTTCTGGCGGAGTGCCAGAACGTGACTCTTGTCAGGCGGCTTGATGTGAACCGCGTTCTTGAACTGGAAAGCCTGATTGCCGCTGCGGCCGAGCCACAGATGGAGGATCAAGCCTTTGGGATACGCGACTACGGCCTGGATACATACAGCGCCGTGCGCTATGGCTCGGATGGCATTGTGGAGATCATCCCGTTGGCAATCACAGGCAACCGGGTGGTGGAGAATCTGGAGCCTAACGCCTATGCGCTTTACATAGCTTGCTTTACAGAGGTCATGGGTTACGATTTGGAAGCAGAGTTTGATTGCCCGATCAAGCCCTTGAACATCCGCCGTACTCCGCTGGCCGAGTTTCTGGGGGTTGATGAAGGCGTGTTTGAGGGCGCGACGCTCACCGCAAGCCGTTTGGATTGCGAGGCTGGATACATCGACATTGAGATTGACGAAGAGGAAACTGGGGAAAAGATAGAGTGGTTGTCCGGGCTTGTGGTGACAGGCAAGCGCAACGCCCTGTGTGTGACGGGAAATACGGAGGTGTACACGCTTCATTCGCCCGAAGGCGCTTTTCTGGCGAGATTTGAATTTTACCAGGGATTGCTGGTAATGGATGACGGCATGTATGCGGTCGAGACGTGGGCGGAGTGATTTTAAAGATGACTGGCTGACAACTCCAATCTTGGAAGGATGCTCATGCCATATTTCAGCACATATTTGGGACACATCAGCCGGGAAGAAACTCGCTGCCATATATCTATCAGGCAGATGAGAGATAGGATGAAGAAGATTAGAAATCCGGCCCTGTTTGTTCCAGAGCCTCAATGCATGAGAAGCAGCCTCCTCCCGTTCGATGATTTCTGCCAATGTTCTTGGCTGATAGTCCATCCAAGGCATCATACAGCCGACGTTGATGAACTGCCCGCGGACATGATGTCTTTCCGTGCAGGCATTGCGAATCTCTTCGCGCCATCGAAGAAGGAAAGTATTTTCACGGGTATTATGAACATGCCCATGAAGCATATAGCAGTTTTCATCATAATCAGCCCTATGAAAAGGGATGAGGTAATGGCACATAATTACATGCTTGCCGCTGTCGGTGATTTCCTTTATAGGTGCGATATCCTGAAAATACCGTTTGGTGGTCTGACTGAATTCTCTGGGATCATGATTGCCGCGAATCAGAACTTTTCCGCCGTTGAGCCTTTCAAGAAAGGCTGGCCACTGTGACTCCTTTGCCTAAATGAAATCGCCCAGTACATAGACCGTATCCTGCTTGGTAACCATGCTGTTCCAGCTGCGGATAAGTGATTCATTCATTTCATCAACATCAGCAAATGGTCGATTGTCAAAGCGGATTGCATTGGCATGACCCAGATGAAGATCAGCAATATAGTAGTTCATACATTTTCACCATAAGCAGTTCTGCATCGACCTCAACGGTCATGGTATCGGTAGCGCGTGCAAGATAATCACGGAGGATATCATGGATGCTTTCAGTTGCGGTTCTATTGTCCCTGATGAAAAAGTCAGGCGTCTTTAGCGCCGTCAGCATTTGAGCAATCTTTTCCGGTACCACTCTTGGCCTCCCTTCTGGCCCTCCTCAGAGCCTTCTGCTCCTCGCGCCATGCAGCCGCAGCTTCT
>DVFI01000134.1 GCA_018713305.1 Candidatus Avichristensenella intestinipullorum | reverse complement strand
CCACGCCCACACCGACGCCTACACCGACGCCTACACCGACGACCAAGCCCACACCGACGAACACGCCGACGCCCACAGCTAGCCCGACGGCAGCGCTGGGGTTTGATTTGCCCTATGTGGAACCGCAGGGCAATGTGCTGTACGACGATTATCTGGGCACGGGCGACGGATTGAGCGAGCTGGGCGTCGTGTACGATGAGACCTACGGGCTGGACGAATACGAACTGCTGGCTGCGCTGTATGATGAAGACCGGGCGGAAGGGAACATGCTGCTGGTCGTCGCGCAGCCGGACGAGGACGGCGCGTATGCGCAGCGGAGCCTGATGCTCTCCGGCCTGCAGCTGGCGCGGTTGTGGCAGGAAAAGGATATCCAGTGGATCGAACTGCGAAACGGCGAGGCGGGCGCGCTGATCCGCATAGAGGAACTGCTGAGCGGCGATGCGGCAAAGTTTATCGATTGGGCGCTGGCGGACCCCGATGCGGCGCAGCCCGAAGAGGCGTGGGAACTGCCCGATGCGGAGCTGACGGCCGGACAGCTGGGCAATATTCGGATCGAAGTGCGCATTGCCCCGGACGAGCAGGGCGGGTACCGCTTTGGCGTGTACGCGTGGTATGCCGGCGTGCAACAGGCGATTGGCGAACTGACGCCCTCCTTCCAGGTGTGTATAAGCGCGGGCGAACAGGGCGGCGAGGAGGAACGCGCCGCGTATGTCGCCGCCCATGCGCTGAGCGCGACGGACGAAACGGGCGCGACGGAGCATCTGCAAAGCGCGCTTATCGAGACGCCTGTGCGCGAGGCCGAAGACCGGACGGACCTAGCCGAGTATTTTAGCGTCAGCATGGAGGACGGGCTAAATCCCATCGTGCTGTACGACCCGGTGATGCCGCTGGATCGTTACCGCCGCTGGTCGCTGTGCGCGTATTGGACCGGCGACGCGGCGTACCGACTGGAAGACCTGGAGGCGGAACAATAGCAAAAACCAGAATATAGATATGAAGCGCCGGACGTATATTTTGTACGGACGGCGCTTTTTATAGATGGGGAGATTTCAGGCAAGAGGGGTATTCACGCTGAACGCCCTTTGAATACCCCAACCCGTAAATCGTTACTTGTATCATTATATGAGCGTAGACACAAAAACGGACGGCGAGCAGGGGCAAAACCATCTGCTCGACATTTCCCGGCCGGTCATCCACCGCCGCCGCGCCATGTACCCTGCATGGCAGGGGAGCGCATCCTGAATCGGTCCCGTTGATAAAAAATCCGGCGTTCGTCCATTCCTGCCGGCAGGCTGCCGAAGTGGCGGCCTGCCGGTGTATGCGCCGCCTAGGCCTGGGGTGTTTTTTCGTCGCCCATCCATCTTTGGGTGTAACGGTCCGTCTGCGTTTTTTTCCAGCGGCGCACAAGCGCGTCGATGGCGCGGCCCGCCAGAATGCCCAGGAGGAAAAAGGTCACGGCGATGACCACGTAGTGGTTGCCCTGCCCCACGAATACCAAAGAGCCATAGAACGCCGCGTTGACGGCGGTCGCGAGGGAAAGCCTGTCCTTCAGCAGAAGCGCCAGCTGCATGAGAAGCGCCAGGCAGCCCAGGGACAGCGCCAGCTTCTTTCTCCGGATGCTTCTGGCGCGCAGCATTTCGGCGCGCCGAAGGACCTCGTGCAACCGTTCGTTCGAAATTGGCATATCTCTCACCTCGAAATGCGCTTGCGCATGGTTTCCCAGCATTGCCACGCTATCAGCAGCCCGGCGGGCAGCAAATAGCCCAGTATTCGCCCCACGCCGCCGGAGAATACCAGCAGGTTATACAGCGAATGAATCGTGATGGTCACGGCATAGACGCCCAGAAAGCCGCTCAGCGTCTCCGGCGCCATGCGGCGAATCATCCGCACGGAGGCGGTCAGCAGCAGCGCACAGGCAATGTGCAGCCCTGCCGAGAACAGGACGCGCAGGGGCAGCGAAGCCGACCACACGCTGCCCGCGGCCGCCTGCAGGGCGACGCTCTCCATCAGGGCAAACCCCGCGCCAATGCCGGCCGCAAGCTCGGGCAGCGCCGCATCGTCCGGCTGATACACAAACAAAAGCAGCAAAAACAGAACCAGCTTCAGCGCTTCCTCCACCGCCGGGCTGATGTAGAGCACGGCGGCCATGGCATCGTAGCGCACCAGCTCGGCCAGAAATCCGCTGATGAAGCCGGAGAGAAGCGCAATCAGCATGCCGCCGGATACGGCGAAAAGCAGGCGGCGCGCCCGCCCCCGCAGCAGGACAACGGCCAGGACCGAGAGGCCGAAGCACGCCAGCATGGCGTCAATCCGCATGGCGCTCCTCCTCCCCGCAGGCTGTCAGCACGGCGCGGACGAAGGCGCCTATGGTCAGCACCTGGAACCCGTAATAGACCCATCCCTGCGACAGAAAGGAGGCCAGCTCGCCAAATACCGCCACCAGCACCCAGGCGGGGGACGGCATGCGCGCCAGGGGGCGGTCGCCCTTGAGCGCATAGCCCAGCTGGAACAGCGCAAGCAGCCACAGCGTCACCCGCACCGCGCCGAAGGCGGAGCGTCCGTTGTCCGGCAGGCACAACAGGAGCGCCTCACAAAGCGCCAGCGCGCACAAAAGAGCCAGCAGCGCGTTTCGCCTGCGGGGACGGACGGCGTCCTCCGTCAGCATGGCGGCATGCCACACCAGCGCCAGCAGCACCAGGGCCCACACCACATTGGCGAACCATGCGTCGGTCCAGACAATCCACCCCACCGCGTTCAGCAGGGTGAAGAGGAGCAGGCCCGCGGCAAAGGGCGACGTCCACGGCGACCGGAGCGCCGCCTGGGGCAGCGCCGCGTTGAGCAGCAGAAAAAAGCCGATATACGCCACGTCGCAGGCGGAAAAGATGCCGGGCACGCCGCCGCGGACTATCAGGTGCGCCAGCCAGTAGACATCCCCCAGCAGCAGGCAGGCGGCCGCCGCAGTCAGCATCCACAGCGCCGGACGGTCCGGCCTGGCCAGCGCCCTGTGGCGCAGCCACAGCGCCAGGCCTGCGGCAATCAAACAGTGCGCAACCTCATAGAGTATGGCGGCGGTCATTCGCTTTTTTCTCCTGACGTATCGTCCTGATAAGCAGGGCCGCGAGCATGCCGCATGCAAACGACAGCAGCGCCACCAGAAAGCAGACAAGCGTTTCACTCATGCGCCATTTCCTCCTTGAGCCATTGCCGGAGCCTCTTTTTGCCGCGGTAGGCCAGGTTGTCGGCCCGCTTTTTGTCCATATGCAGCGCCTCGGCCACCTGGGCATAGCGCATGCCCTCCCGGTACAGCAGGAGGAGCACTTCGCGCTCGCCGTCCGGCAGGCGCATGAGAAGCGCCTCTCGAGCGGCCGCTTCCTCCTGCCGGCAAAACTCCGCCTCTGTGCTGGCGGCGGTCAGACCGTGCGAATCGTCGAACGATACCTGGATAAACCGCCGCTTCCGGTAGCGCGAGACGGACAGATTGCGCGCGATGCGATAAAGCCAGCGCCGAAAGCTTCCGCCATGCCAGACGCTCCGCTTCATCGCCACCACGGCGAAAGCATCCATCGCCGCCTCTTCGGCCTCCGCCGCGCTTTGCAGAAAGGTGAAGCAGAACAGAATCAGGCGTTCCAGATACCGCTCCATCAGCAGGCGCAAGGCATCGTCTTCTCCGGAAAGAAAACGGGCGTACAGTTCTTCATCCGTATTCAAAGCATGGACAGCCTCGCTTTCCCCTTCTCTGGCGTCATCCGCCTGCGTTTGTCCGCCTGCCTGCATTATACCACAGGGCAAACGCCGCGCACAATGCCGCTGTCCATCGTTTCCCCCTTTCGGGGGCAGGGGGGTTATGCGTTGCGGCGTTTCGCCAGGCGCGCCAGAAGCAGCAGCGCCCCTGCGCTCAACGCCATCAATGCCAGCACAGCCTCCAGCGGGAAGCCGTCGCCGGTCGGCGGAACAACGGGCTGACCGGCCGTGGGCAGCGGCTCGGCGGTGTATACGGCGACGTATTCCGCATCGGCCGTCACAGTCACAAGCTCGGGCGTCCAATGGGAGAACGTGTAGGAGTACTGCTCGTCCGGCAGCCTGACAGGCGTGCCACCTTCATACCACCGGCTGACCAGCTCGTCGGGCGTTGTGCCCGGCGGAACATCCCGGCTTATGTCCAGCACCGAGCCGTCCCAGTTGCGCCAGATGACGTTGTAGGTTACGTGTTTCCAGTGGGCTACGTAGGTTCTGTGGACGTAGTCATTTCCATCCGGGTCGCTGCACTGAACCGTCACCTGCAGCTGCGGTTCGGTGAGTCCGATTTCTTTACATGTCCAGCCGGTGAAAATATAATCCTCGCGCCAGGGGTTGAGCAGAATAAAGCCATCGTTATTGAATTCGTAAATCTGGGGATTATCTGCCAGCACGACGTTCTCGCCATTGGGGTCGTAGGTGATGGTGCGGAAATCCACCTTGTGTTGATCAGGCGTCCAATGTGCATACAGCTGGATATTCTCGTCGACCACCGTTATCTCGTCACCGGGAAAATAGTGCGTTCCGGTCCCATCTTGTTCTTCCGACCACCATGCGAAATAATAGCCATTACGCCGCGGCACCTCGTTTGGAATGGTGCCCGTATGGTTTTCTTCCACCCAAAACGGTTGCGGCATGTTTTCCACCGTATCGTTGCCCGCGTTTTCCTCAAAGTAGACCAGTTCCATATAGTGGTAAAGAGGCAGCTCAATCTCGGTTTGCTGTTCCTGCCCGGTTTCTTTAACGAGGTATTCCACTGTCTTTTTCACCTTTTGCTGAGGATCATCCGGATCGCCCTGCCATGAAGTAGCGGTAATCTGAACATTGTCTTTCTCCGGATCATCAGCTGCCGGCATGTACAGATGAACGTAACCGTCCTTGTCGGTCACGCCTTCGATGTAGGCTTTGCCCCTTCGGTCGGAGTAGGGCGGTACCTCCGTATAGGTGACGGTTACGCCCTCCATCGGGTTTTTCGACCCCTCTTCCAGGACGCGTACGGCTACCTGATAGAGATAATGCTGACATAGCTCCATTTTGAATTCTTTGAAGGTAAAGGAGTAGTGGAAGTCGGAGATTTTTACGCGGAACAGCTCATAATCCACAGACCAGACATGCCCGGCCAGCTGGAACCAGGCCTCCAGCTTCCCAAGCATGTCGATTTCACCCTGCAGGCAGGAAAGCTCCTTGCAGACATGCCATACATTGGGGTTGTTAGGCTTCACCTCCAGCAGGGGATTGGGATCTCTGCCGCCCTCGTCTCCCGTGAGCTCGGCCGAAACGCAAATGCCCTCGGCAATGTCACATCCCAGTCCGGCAACGGAAAGCAGATCGATGGAGGGTCCAAAGGTGATATCCACTTCAAAATCGCCCTCGGCGGTGATCTCCTCTACGTTCAGCGTGGGCTGTTCAGACAGGCTGCTGAAGCTCGGCGATTGGAAAATCCCGCCCTTTGCGGTGAAACCGGCCTTGCCGCCCGTCAGGTCAAAGCTCACCTTTGTGTCGCCCTCGGTAAACAGCCCGAGCCCCACGCCCACTTCCAGCCCAATGCCGGGAACGCCTGCAATCGGCAGCTTGATAATGGGAATCTCCTGAGCGAAGTTATTGCTGATATCGATGACAGCATCTTGCAGATTATAGCTCACCCACGTTTCCGCTGCGATAGAGATACCGTTGTAGGATAATTTGATGTGGAAATCGCCGTTTAGTTTGCTTTTGAATGTGAGCGTACCGGCAGGGTTGGAAAAGCTGAAGTCATCATCATTGAAGGGAAAGGTTTTGTCGACCGATATACCAATTTTTCTGAACAGATAGTCAGACTCCACCTTCTCCGGGCTGCAAGCAAAGACGATGCGGTCGGACTGGACCGTAACCTGGATGGGAACGAAGAAGAAGGCTTCCTGTTTTGTGGAGTCGATGAAAGCCACCGGCGTGCCGGGCGCAATGCCGAGCGCTTCGCTGGTGGGATTGTAGAGGGTGTAGGATGTCTTGTCCTCCGTAGCGGCGATGCGCATGCCGGAATCCGCACGGAGGATGACCGCCCCGTCCTGCATGACGGCGAAATTTTTGTTGTCGAAGTCGTTGTTGGGATCCAGATCCAAATCGATATACAGCGGGTCATCCTTATACAGGGTCTTGTCTTCCAAGCTGTCCTGCGCCTGCGCGGCGGCCGAATACGCGCCCAGTCCCAGCGAAAGTGCAA
>DVFI01000133.1 GCA_018713305.1 Candidatus Avichristensenella intestinipullorum | reverse complement strand
GTGCGCGAAGCGCACGGCCGGAACATGATAGCGGAAGCGGCTTGCAGCCGCTCCTGGCGGCGTACACGCCGCCGCTGCGGATGAGATAGGAAGGGGCTGGCCGCCCCTTCCTGCATCCCCGCAGAAGTGTGGTCAATTTGTCGATACGCTGAACCTTGCTGCGCAAGGCTTCCGGACCGCTGGCAAAGCCCGTCGAAGCCCATGCCGCCCATGGCGGCGGCAGCGGACGTCCGATAAAGCTTTGCCAACGGTCGGCGGACGGCGCGGCCGTCTGTTTTGCGCATTTTGCGGGAACATTTTCTGCTTTTTTTGCGTCTTTATGGATACCACACATCAGGAGGCGCGCATGCGTTTATTATATCAACAGCCTGCATCCCAGCCCCCCGCCAGGCCTTCCGGTGAAGAAAAGCCCCGCGGCTCGCGCGGGCTGTATCTGGGCGATTCCCGCAGCCGGGTAGAAGCGCTGTACGGCCGCCGCGCGCTGTGCGAGCGGGTCATCCGTTCGGACGCGGACATGCGGCTTACCTATCCCTTGCAGGGATGCCTGCTGATTGTCCATTTGAAGGAAGACCGCGTGACACGCGTGGAGATACAAACCGTCTGACCCTCGCCGCATCGCCGCCCTGCGCCGCCCGCGCACGGGTGGATTTTTCATGCGGTTTTTTCTGTGTTTGCCGCATGTCGCATCTTGACAAACGTTCCGATTGCCCTTACAATAGTGTCCATGTTGTTATCGATAAAATTGTATCGATAAAGAGACTTCATAATGGACGCCGGAGGGAGGTGGCGGGCATGACGGAACGAAGCACAACGGCCAGCGCATCCCTGCAGCGGCTGCCGCAGTACCTGGCGTATTTGAAAGTACAACAGAAAATGGGAGCGACCAGCATTTCTTCCACGCGAATTGCCGGGGATATGCATTTGACGTCGATACAGGTGCGCAAGGATTTGGCGATGGCCAGCAAAGCGGGGCGGCCCAAGACGGGGTACCCCCTGGACACGCTCATTGCGGACCTGGAACGCTTTTTGGGCTATCATAATGCGCACGACGCGTTTCTGGTCGGGGCGGGCAAGCTGGGGCGGGCGCTGCTGGGCTATGAAAAGTTTGCCGAGTACGGGCTGAGCATTCTGGCGGCTTTCGACGTCGACCCGGAGATCGTGGGTCGGGAGGTGGCGGGAAAACCCGTGTTCCCCATGGAAAAATTCTCCAACCTCGCCTCGCGCATGAAGGTGCGCCTCGGGATTCTGACGGTGCCGGAAGCGGTTGCGCAGAGCGTCTGCGACGAGATGACAGCCGGCGGAATTCGCGCCATCTGGAATTTCAGCGGCGTGCATCTGCAGGTTCCCGAAGGCATTATCCTGCAAAACGAGAACATGGCCGCCTCCTTTGCGGTGCTGTCCAACCGGCTGGCAAAGGCGCTGCGGCAGGACGCAACGGAAGGAGGACTGGGGACGTGAACGCAATGACGGGCAACTTCGACAAGGTATGCGCCATCCTGGACAAGTATGAGCGCAGCCCGAAAAAACTCATCGCCATCCTGCAGGAGATGCAGGCGGAGTACGGGTATCTGCCCGAGGAACTGATGACCTTCGTGGCCACGGCGCTGGAAATATCACCGGCCCGGGTGTACGGCGTCGCCACGTTTTATTCGCATTTTACCCTGTCGCCCAAGGGCAAGTATGTGCTGCGCCTGTGCGACGGGACGGCCTGCCATGTCAAGCGGTCGGAAGAGATTCTCAAGGCGCTGCGCGAGACGCTGGGGCTGAGCGAGGAGAGGCCCACGTCTGCGGACGGGCTGTTCACGCTGGAGACCGTGGCCTGCCTGGGCGCGTGCGGGCTGGCGCCCGTGATGGTGGTCGGGGAGACGGTGCACGGCCTGATGACGCCGGAAAAGGCCGTGGCGCTGGTGGAAGAAATCCGGGAAAAAGAAAGGGGGACGGACGATGCGCACTAATTTGGCCGAGCAGGCGGCCGCCTTTGCGCGCCGGATGGAATCGTACAAGGCGCGCGTGATGGTTTGCGCGGGGACCGGCTGCGTGGCCAACGGTTCCATGGAGGTATTCCACCGCTTTGAGGAGGTGGTGGCCGACCAGGGACTGTCCATCTCCGTACAGCTGGACCGCCGGGAGAGCGACTACGTTCTTTCCCGCAGCGGCTGCCAGGGCTTTTGTCAGATGGGCCCGCTGGTCACCCTCTACCCCCAGGGCATCTTTTATACCCGGGTGAAGCCGGAGGACGTCGAGGAAATTGTGGACAAAACCCTGCTGCAGGGCGAAATCATCGAGCGGCTGACGTACCAGGACGCGCAGACGCGGGAGCATGTGGCGCTGGTGCACGAGGTGCCCTTCTACAAGCGCCAGCACCGCGCGGTGCTCGCCGCCTGCGGCCATATGGACGCGCTGGATATTCAGGAATACATCGCCGGAGGCGGCTATGCGATGGCCGAGCGCGCCTGCACGCAGATGAGCGACGCGCAGATTTGCCAGGAGATTCTCCGCAGCGGCCTGCGCGGCCGCGGCGGCGGCGGGTTCCCGACCGGGCGCAAGTGGGAGCTGACGCGCGTGCAGCCCGGGCCGAAAAAGTATATTATCTGCAACGGCGACGAGGGCGACCCGGGCGCGTTCATGGACCGCAGCGTCATGGAGGGCAACCCGCACAGCGTGCTGGAGGGCATGACCATTGCGGCCATGGCCATCGGCGCGGACGAGGGCTACGTGTACGTGCGCACCGAGTATCCGCTGGCCGTGGAGCGCATCCGCCGGGCAGTCGAGGACGCCCGCGCGCTCGGGCTGCTGGGACAGGACATCTTCGGCTCGGGGAAAGCGTTCGATATTCACGTCATGGAGGGCGCGGGCGCGTTCGTCTGCGGCGAGGAGACCGCGCTGATGGCCTCTATCGAAGGCAGGCGCGGCATGCCCAACCCCAAGCCGCCCTACCCGGCGCAGCGGGGGCTGTTCGGCAAACCGACCTGCATCAACAACGTGGAAACGCTGGCCAGCGTGCCGATGATTCTGGCCATGGGCCCGGACGCGTACGCCCGGCTGGGCACGGAAACCTCCAAGGGCACCAAGACGTTCGCGCTGACCGGCCATGTGGTCAATACCGGCCTGATTGAAGTGCCGTTCGGCACCACCCTTCGCCAGATTGTCGACGACATCGGCGAAGGGGTCACCGACGACGACGGCACGGTGCGCCTTTCCGCCTTCAAGGCCGTGCAGATTGGCGGCCCGTCCGGCGGCTGCCTGAACCGGGAGCATCTGGATATGCCGCTGGACTATGAAAACCTGCAGAAGGTCGGAGCGATGGTGGGCTCCGGCGGCCTGGTGGTCATGAACGAACAGACCTGCATGGTGCAGATTGCGCGGTTTTTCATGCAGTTTACGCAAAACGAGTCCTGCGGCAAGTGCGTGGTCTGCCGCGAGGGCACCAAGCAGATGCTGGCGCTGCTCGACGACATCATCGAGGGCCGGGCGGACGAAACCACCATCCCGCTGCTGGAGGAGCTGGCGGAAGCCATCCGCCTGGGCTCTCTCTGCGGCCTGGGAAAGACCGCGCCCAACCCGGTGCTGTCCACGCTGAAATACTTCCGCGACGAGTACGACGCCCATGTTTATAAGAAGTATTGCCCCGCGGGGCGCTGCCAGGCGCTGGCGCGGTATACCATCCTGGCGGAGGCATGCAAGAAGTGCGGGCTGTGCGCGCGCAAATGCCCCGTGGGCGCGATTTCCGGCGACCGGAACACGGGCTTTGCGATACATCCCGACAAGTGCATCCGGTGCGGCGCGTGCGTGGCGGCGTGCAGGTTTGCGGCGATTGAAAAAAAGTGAGGTAAGTTCGATGAAAAGTCCATCCATCCTGGTCGACAACGTATCCGTGCCGATTGAGGGCGAGCGCAACCTGTTGGAGGTCATCCGCAAGGCGCACATCGATTTGCCGACCTTCTGCTACCATTCCGAAATCAGCGTCTATGGCGCCTGCCGCATGTGCATGGTGGACGTGGAGGGGCAGGGGCTGGTGCCCGCCTGCTCGACGCCTCCCGCCGACGGCATGGTCGTTCGCACGAACACCCAGCCCATCCGCGATTTGCGCAGGATTATCGTGGAGCTGATGCTCGCCAACCATGACGCCAACTGCACCACCTGCCCGCGCTCCGGCGACTGCCGCCTGCAGCGCATTGCGGCGCAGCTGGGCATCCGCAAGGTCCGCTTCCAGAAAACGATGAAGGACATGCCCCTGGACCTGTCCTCCGACGCCATCGTCCGCGACCCGAACAAGTGCGTCCTGTGCGGCGACTGCGTGCGCGTGTGCAGCGAGATTCAGTCCGTGGGCGCGCTGGACTTTGCCCACCGCGGCGCGAACGCCCGCGTGGTCCCCTGCTTTGACAAGGGGCTGGGAACGGTGGAATGCGTCAACTGCGGGCAGTGCGTGAAGGTCTGCCCGGTCGGGGCGCTGACGCCGAAATCGCAGATTGACGCGGTCTGGGAGGCGCTGCACGACAAAACCAAGCTGGTCGTCGCGTCCATCGCGCCCGCCGTGCGCGTGGCGGTGGGCGAGGCGTTCGGCTTCCAGCCGGGAGAAACCACGAGCGGGCAAATCGTCGCCTCGCTGCGCCTGATGGGCTTTGACCGCGTGTACGATACCTCCTTCGGCGCGGATATGACCGTGATGGAAGAGGGGCGCGAGTTCCTCGAGCGCCTGCAGAAGGGAGAAAACCTGCCGCAGTTCACTTCCTGCTGCCCGGCCTGGGTCAAGTTTGCCGAGCAGTATTTCCCCGAAATGCTCTCCCATCTGTCCAGCTGCAAATCGCCCCAGCAGATGTTCGGCGCGGCCTGCAAGGAAGTGCTGACGCGCGAGACGGGCAGGGACCGCCGCGAAATCGTGGTGGTGTCCATCATGCCCTGCACGGCCAAGAAATTTGAGGCCAGGCGTCCCGAAATGGCCGTGAACGGCAACCCGGATATCGATTGGGTGCTGACCACGCAGGAGTTTATCCAGATGGTGCGGGAAAGCGGCATTGATTTCAGCGTGCTGGAACCTGCGTCGTTTGATATGCCCATGGGCTTTAAGACCGGAGCGGGCGTCATCTTTGGCGCGTCCGGCGGCGTGAGCGAGGCGGTGCTGCGCTATGCGGCGGACAAGCTGGGCGCGTCCGGCGAATTCACGCAGACGCGCGGCGAAGACGGCCTGCGCGTCTGCCAGGTGGAGGTGGGGGACCAGACGCTGCGCCTAGCCGTGGTCAGCGGCCTGGCCAACGCGCGCGAGCTGATGGACAGAATTCGCCGCGGAGAGGCGCAGTATGACCTGGTGGAAGTCATGGCCTGCTGCGGCGGCTGCGTCAACGGCGGCGGCCAGCCGGTGCATGAGCATCGCGACACGGTATCCAAGCGCGCCCGCGGCCTGTACGACAACGATACCATGCTGCCCTTCCATCGCTCGCAGGACAACCCCTATCTGCGCAAGCTCTATGACGAGCACCTGCGCGGCCACCGCGCCCATGAGCTGCTCCATACGCACTATCAGAACAGAAAGCGCATTGAAAACGAGGATATTTGGCTGTCTGCGTCGAACGAGAAGGAAGATACCCTCCCGTTGACCATCTGCTTTGGCACCAGCTGCTTCCTGCGCGGCGCGCAGAACCTGTATACGGCGCTGACCGCATACCTGCAAGAGCAGGGGCTGGCCGATCGCGTGTCCTTCAAGGCGACCTTCTGCCAGGAAAGCTGCCAGAAAGGGCCCGTGCTCATGGTCGGCGAGGAGGAAATCCATCACTGCACGCTGGAAAAGGCGAAGGAGGCCATCGCGCGCCATCTTGCCTGAGTCCGGGGATCGGGGGTTGGCATGGCCGGAGTGATTTATACGGTGGATGCAAATTGCCAGGACTGCTACCGCTGCGTGCGCGTCTGCCCTGTCGGCGCTATCCGCGTCGAGCATGGGCAGGCGCGCGTGGAGGAAGCGCTGTGCGTGGCGTGCGGTACCTGCGTGCGCGAATGCCCCCAGCATGCCAAGGCGATTCGGGACGACCTGGAACGGGCGCGGGAGCTTCTGCGCACCGGGGCGTCCGTGGCCGTCAGCCTCGCGCCGTCCTTTGCCGCGGCGTTTCCCGGCTGGCGGGCCGCGCGCCTGCCGGCCGCGCTGCGCAAGCTGGGGTTTGCCAAGGTGTACGAGACGGCCGAGGGGGCCCGTGCCGTGGCGGAAGCCTCGCGCCGGCTGCGCGGCGCGGGCAGCATCTGCACCTGCTGCCCCGCGGTCGTCTCCTATATAGAAAAGTATAAGCCCGAGCTGACGCCGCAGCTGCTGCCCGTTGCCTCGCCCATGGTCGTCCACGGCCGCATGATCAAGGCGCGCCTGGGCGCGCGCACGCGCGTGGTGTTTATCGGGCCGTGCGCCGCGAAAAAAGGCGAGGCGCTCCGCCCCGAAAATGCGGACGCGGTGGACGTGGTGCTGACGTTTGAAGAGCTTTCCCGCTGGCTGGAGAGCGAAGCCATTGATTTGGCCTCCTGCCCGGAAAGCTTTTTTGATCCCTGCGGGGACGTGGGCCAGGCGCGCCTGTTCCCGCTGGAAGGCGGCCTGTTGAAGACGGCGGGCGTTGAGGCGGATGCGGGCAGCCTGGATGTCGTGCATGTCAGCGGCAGCCGGGAGATCATGACGCTGCTGGACACGCCGCCTTCGCAATGGCCCTATGCGCTGGCCGAGCTGATGTTCTGCCGCGGCGGCTGCGTGGGCGGCCCGTGCATGCCGAAGGAGCAGGATGCCTTTTCCGCATCCCGCGCGGTCGCCGCCTATGCCGCGCAGGCCATTACCCTGCCGGGCGATACTCCCGCCGTGCCGATGGACGCGGCCTTTGCGCCGACGCCCGTGGCGTCGATTCTGCCCGAGGTCAGCGAGGCGCGTATCCGGGAAATCCTGGAAAGCACCGGCAAGGCCGAAGCGGCCAACCAGCTCAACTGCGGCGCGTGCGGCTATCCGACCTGCCGCGACAACGCCATTGCGGTGGCGCGCGGCATGGCGGAGCCGGGCATGTGCGTCTCCTACGCGCGCCAAAGGGCGGAGCGGCGCGCGGAAATCATTCTGGAAACCAGCCCCAACGGCATCGTCATCGTGGACGAAAACCTGACCGTGCTGCATATGAACGCGCGCTTTGCGCGGATGTTTTCCTGCGACGCGAGCCAGGCGGGAAGCCCCGTTTCGCGCTGGCTGGACCCGGAGGGCTTTGAGCGGCTGCTCGCGGGAGCGGAGGGGACCCAGGAGGCCATTCGCGTCCGCGAAGGGCTGAAGTACCATGAACTCATCTATGCCCTGCCGGTGGAAGGCCAGATGGTCGGCATTTTCGTCGATGTGACCGCGGCCACCTTCGACGCGCGCCAGGTGGACCTGCTCAAGGACCAGTCCCTGCGGGGCGCGCGGGAACTGCTGGAGCATCAAATCCGCTTTGCGCAGGAGATGGCGCACTATCTGGGCAAGAGCACCGCGCAGACGGAGGAACTGGTCAAACAGCTGATGGGCATTTTTGCGGAGGACACGCCGCGATGAAGTTTTTTGAGGACGCCGTGCTGCAGGCGCGAAAGCGCGGCCATCTGGTATGCGGCGACCATTATCTCTGCCGCCGCACGCCGGAGGCCACCGTGCTCATCCTCTGCGACGGGGTGGGCTCGGGCGTGTATGCCAACGTGGCGGCCGTTACCTGCGCCAGCCGCCTGTATGCGCTGCTGGAGGAGGGCTGTTCCCTGCGCGCGGCCTGCTCGATGGTGGCCGAGTCCATGCACCGCGCGCGCACGGAGGAAATCCCGTTTGCGGCCTTTGTGGTCGCGCGCATTCTCCCGGGCGGGCAGTACACGGCCTACGCATACGAAAACCCGGGCCCCGTCCATATCAAACAGGGCGTGGCCGCGGCCTGCGAACAGCGCTTCCTGACCGTCCAGTATGAGATGATTGCGGAATCCGCGGGCATGATGGAAATGGGGGATGCGCTCCTGCTCTGCTCGGACGGCGTGACCCATGCGGGCATCGGCGGGGGATACGCCATGGGCTGGGAGACGCAGGGCCTGGTGGGGGAGATGAACGCCGCCCTGCGCCGGGGGCTGTCGGGCGAGGCGCTGCTGTCGCACATCCTGCACACCGCCTTTGTCATCTCCGGCCGCGCGTACTGGGACGATACGTCCCTGGCGTTGGCGACCTGCCGCGAGGCCCGCGAGTTGACGGTGCTGACTGGCCCGCCCGCCAGCCGCGCGGACGACGCGCGGGTCATTGCGGCGCTGATGAACGCGCCCGGCCGCAAGGTGATATGCGGCTCGTCGACCACGGAGATTGCATCGCGCGAGCTCAAGCGCCCCGCGGTGATTACCGGCATGCGCCTGACGCCGGACACCCCGCCGGAATACCGCATGGAGGGTGTGGATTTGATTACGGAAGGCGTGCTGACGCTCAACCAGGCCATGAACCTGCTGGAGGGCGGCGTGGACCTTCGGGCCGGCGACGGCGTGGTCTTTCGCCTGTGCCGGATGCTGACGGAGGCCGATGCCGTCACGTTTCTGGTGGGCGGCGGACAAAACGCGGGCCATGAAGACCCGCTCTTTCGCCAGCTGGGGGTGAAGCCGCGGCAGGTGATTGTGGAAAAGCTGGTGGAATGCCTGCAAAACAAGGGGAAACTGGTCGCCGTCCGGCGCTGCTAGGAGGAAGGAACGTGGAAATTGCCGTATGCGTGGGGAGCTCCTGCCATATAAGGGGCTCGTATGCCGTGATTGAAAAGCTGCGCGAGGCCGTCGCCCGCTACGGGCTGGAGGACGAGGTGGCGCTGCGCGCGGCGTTCTGCCTGGGCCGCTGCACCGGCGGCGTCTCCATTCAGGTGGATGGAGAGATTATCAGCGGGGTGTCTGTGGACAACTTTGACGAGGTGTTCGCGCGCGCCGTATTGCAAAGGATGGGGAAACATGCTTAAAGCGGGCCTTCTCGGAGAAAAAACCGTTCGCGTCGACAAACGGAACAC
This sequence comes from Candidatus Avichristensenella intestinipullorum, assembly GCA_018713305.1. Lineage (GTDB taxonomy): Bacteria > Bacillota > Clostridia > Christensenellales > Aristaeellaceae > Avichristensenella > Avichristensenella intestinipullorum. Next base: position 4,722 of record DVFI01000133.1, on the reverse strand, counting down.
GGCCGCCGCGCTGGGCAGCGGAACGTTGGAAGTCTTTGCCACGCCTGCCCTGGTCGCGCTGATGGAAGGCACGGCCATGGAAAGCGTCGCGCCGCATCTGGAGCCGGGACAAGGAACGGTGGGCGCCGGCATATGCGTCCGCCATACCGCTCCCTCGCCCGTGAGGATGACCGTGCGCTGCCGGAGCCGCCTGGTGGCCGTCGAGGGACGCAGGCTGCGCTTTGAGATAGAGGCGTGCGACGACGGCGGCCCCATCGGCACGGCCGAGCATGAGCGATATATCATAGACAACGCCCGCTTCCTGCAAAAGGCGGCGGCCAGAGGGGAGGGGAAGGGAGATGTCTGACGCCTGTATCGTGCTGAAAGAATCCAACTGCCGCAATTGCTACAAGTGCATCCGGCAGTGCCCGGTCAAATCCATCCGGTTTGCCTCGGGCGAGGCGACGGTCATTGACGAGGACTGCATCCTCTGCGGCCGCTGCGTGGTCGCCTGCCCGCAGGGCGCCAAACAGCCGCGCTGCGACTTGCCCCGCGCGCGCTTTCTGATGTCCTTTTCCGGCGCGCCGGTCTATGCCAGCGTCGCGCCGTCGTTTGTGGCGCACTGGGGCGTCTCCTTCGACGCGGTGCGCCGGGCGCTGCTGGCGCTGGGCTTTTCCGGCGCGGAGGAAACCGCGCAGGGCGCGACGCTGGTCAAGCAGGAATACGACCGCATGCTGCGCGAGGGCAGGCAGGAAGTGATTGTCTCCTCCTGCTGTCCGTCTGTGAACCTGCTGATGCAGAAGTATTTCCCCGAAACGCTGCGCTGCCTGGCGCCGGTGCTTTCGCCCATGCGCGCCCATGCCGCGCAGATAAAAAGCGAGCACCCCAACGCAAAGGTGGTCTTCATGGGGCCGTGCGTGGCCAAAAAGGACGAGGCGCAGCGTTACGAGGGCGAGGTGGACGCGGCGCTGACCTTTGCGGAGGTGGACGACTGGCTGGCCGAGGCGGGCATTGCCCTGGAGGATGAGGCGGAGTCCGTCGAACGCGGGCGCGCGCGCTCGTTCCCGGTGACGGGGGGCATCCTGCGCTCCATGGAGATGGAAAACGCCGAGTATGCGTATCTGGCCGTGGACGGCGTGGAAAACTGTATCACGGCCCTGCGCGATATCGAGCAGGGGCGGATGGGGCGCTGCTTTATCGAGATGTCCGCCTGCGCGGGCAGCTGCGCGGGCGGGCCGATTATGGCGCGCGAGAAGCGCGCGGGCGTGCGCGGCGCGGCGGCGGTGCTCCGGCGGTCCGGCGGGCCGGAGCTGGCGGGGCCTTCTTTGGAGCAGGACGCCCTGACGTGCGCGTTTTCGCCGCTGGCCTCCGTGCGCAGGGAGCCGACGGAGGAAGAAATCGAAGAAGTGCTGCGCAAGCTGGGCAAGACCACGCGCGAGCAGGAACTCAACTGCGGCTGCTGCGGCTATGATACCTGCCGCGAGAAGGCGGCCGCCGTGTGCATGGGCAAGGCGGACCTGACCATGTGCCTGCCATACCTGAAGGAAAAGGCGGAATCCTTTTCCGACACCATTCTTTCCAATACGCCCAACGGCGTGCTGGTGCTCAGCGAGGCGCTGAAAGTGCAGCAGATAAACGCCGCCGCCTGCGCGATGCTGGGGCTGTCGGGCGCGCGGGAGGCCCTGGGCGCGCCGGTGAGCGACTTTATCGACCCGGCGCCTCTGGAGGCCATGCTGCGCGGCGAGCCGGTCGGCGCGCGCCGCGCCGTGCTGGCGCGCACGGGCGTGCATGTCGACCAGACAGTGCTGCGCGATGCGGAGTATCACGTCGTCATGGTCATCATGCGGGACGTCACGCGCGAGGAAAACACGCTGGCGCGCAAGGAAGAGGCGCGGCGGCAGACCGTGGAGGTCACGGACAAAATTATCAACAAGCAGATGCGTGTGGTGCAGGAGATTGCTTCGCTTCTGGGAGAGACGACCGCGGAGATGAAGGTCGCGCTGACGAACCTGAAGGAGTCTGTGAAGGATGAGCGGTAGCTTCTTTGCCGACATTGGCTATGCCAGCGTCAATAAATTTGGGGAGCAGCTCTGCGGCGACCATGTGGAGCTGGCCGAAACCGAGGCCGGAGACGCCGTCCTGGCGCTGGCCGACGGCATGGGCAGCGGCGTGAAGGCCAATATCCTCTCTACGCTGACCGGCAAAATTCTTGCGACCATGCTGGCCGGCGGCATGCCCGTGGAGGATTGCGTCCTGACGCTGGCCGATACCCTGCCCGTCTGCCAGGTGCGCGGCGTGGCCTATTCCACCTTTACGGCGCTGAGCGTGTCGGACGGGCGGGAGGTGGAAATTCTCCAGTACGACAACCCCCATGTCATTCTTCTGCGGGGCGGCCGGTATCACCCGATTCCGGAAAAAAAGAACGAAATCGACGGCAAGACCATCTACCGGACCCGCCTTGCCCTGCGCGAGGGCGACGTGTTTTTTGCCATGAGCGACGGCGTGGAGCATGCGGGCGTGGGCCAGCTGATGAACTTCGGCTGGCGGCGGCAGGACATCATCCGTTTCCTGGAAAGCCGTTTTCAGGCCAATCTGAACGCGCGCGAGCTTTCCCGCATGCTCGTGGACGAATGCAACCGGCTGTACGGATACAGGCCCGGCGACGATACCACCGTCGCCGTGCTGCGCGTATGCGCGCGCCGGCAGGTAAACCTGGTCATCGGCCCGCCCGAGCATCCCGAGGACGACACCCGCCAGATGTCCGAATTTTTTGCCCAGCCGGGCAAGCACATTGTCTGCGGCGGAAAGACGGCGTCCATTGCCGCGCGCTTTTTGCAAAAGCCCATTGACACGCGCCTGGAGTATATCGATGCCGAAATCCCGCCGACCGCGCGCATTGAAGGCGTGGACCTGGTGACCGAGGGCGTCATCACCATGGGGCGCGTTTTGGAGTATGCCCGCGACTGCCTGGAGGATGGCGAGGATACCGACGTCTGGCGCGAAGGGGAGGACGGCGCGTCGCAGATTGCGAGGCTGCTGTTTGACGAGGCGACCGAAGTGGTCCTTTTTGTGGGCCGCGCGGTCAACCCCGCGCATCAGAACCCCGATTTGCCCATCAGCTTCAACATCAAGATGCACATGATGGAGGAGCTTTCCGCCTGCCTGGTCAAGATGGGCAAGCGGGTGCGGACCGTGTATTTTTAAGCGCCCTTCGCCCGTCTGCGCGCCCTGCCCGCCCCGGCATTCTGCTGGAGCGGGCAGGGCGTTTTGGGGCCCTCTGCAAATCTCCCCAAGCTATATCGATAAGCATATATCGATATTCTGATTAAGCATTTCTCAAACGGGCGGAAATGGGGTATACTAGGTCTGCGGTCGGGAAGAAGACCGCAGGCAAGAAGAACAAGGGAGGCTTTCGGATGGCACGCTTTACGATTCCCCGGGATTTGTATTATGGCAAGGGTTCCCTTGAGACGTTGAAAACTCTGCAGGGCGAACGCGCGATCGTGGTGGTCGGCGGCGGCTCTATGAAGCGCTTTGGTTTTCTGGACCAGGCGGTCGGATATCTGAAAGAGGCGGGCATGGAAGTGCGCCTGTTTGAAAACGTAGAGCCGGATCCGTCCGTGGAGACGGTGATGCGCGGCGCGCAGGCCATGCGCGAGTTTGAGCCCGACTGGATTGTGTCCATGGGCGGCGGCTCCCCGATTGACGCGGCCAAGGCGATGTGGGCGTTCTATGAGTATCCCGAAACCACGTTTGAACAGCTGATAACCCCCTTCAATTTCCCGACGCTGCGCCAGAAGGCAAAGTTCGTGGCCATTCCGTCCACGTCCGGCACGGCGACGGAAGTGACGGCGTTCTCCGTCATTACCGATTACCAGAAGGGCATCAAGTACCCGCTGGCCGACTTTAACATCACGCCGGATATCGCGATTGTCGACCCGGCGCTGGCGGAGACCATGCCGCCCAAGCTGACCGCGCATACGGGCATGGACGCGCTCACGCATGCCATCGAAGCGTACGTCTCCACGATGCACAGCCCGTTTACCGACCCGCTGGCGCTGCGGGCCATCCAGATGGTCTTTGAGTACCTGCCCGCTTCCTTCGCCGGCGATATGAGCGCCCGCGAGCCGATGCACTACGCGCAGTGCCTGGCCGGCATGGCGTTCTCCAACGCGCTGCTGGGCATCGTGCACTCCATGGCGCACAAGACCGGCGCCGCGTTCTCGACCGGCCACATTCCGCACGGCTGCGCCAACGCCATCTATCTGCCCTATGTCATCCGCTACAATGCCAAGGACGACGCCGCGCGCGCCCGTTACGCGGAGATTGCCCGCTTCCTGGGCATGCAGGGCGCAAGCGATGAGGAGCTGACCGAGGCGCTGTGCAAGCAGATTGAGGCGTATGACGCCAAGCTCGACATCCCGGCGACGCTCAAGGCGTTCGGCGTGGAGGAGAAGGAGTTTGAAGAAAAGGTCGATGCGATTGCCGCGCTCGCGGTCGGCGATGCCTGCACGGGCTCCAACCCGCGCGCCATCACTCCGGCGGAAATGGCCCGGCTCCTGCGCTGCACCTATTACGGCACGAAGGTGGACTTCTAAAGCCGGCAACCGGCTTGCTCCGGATTTTATAGATTCCATACTTACCCACTCCGAGGCGCCGGGCTTTGCCCGGCGTCTCAGTTTGTCGACAAAGGCCGGCTGCGCGGGCCTTTTCCGCCAGGGCACGTTTCCCCTGCGCCTGGGG
>DVFI01000132.1 GCA_018713305.1 Candidatus Avichristensenella intestinipullorum | reverse complement strand
ACGCCTCCTCCGGCCTTTCCAGCACCACCGCATGCGCGATGGAAGGGATGCTCTCCCCTTCGTTGGCGCTGGTGGTGCTCATCAGCGCGCCCGTCGCCATGAACAGCATCCGGCTGATTCTTCCCGAAGCCACGCGCGGCAGCAGATGCGCGCACAGCACCGAGGCCGAGCATCCGCATCCGCTGCCGCCGGCATGCACGTCCTGCTCGGGCGAAAAAATGCTCAGCCCGCAGTCCATATATCGGCGCTCTGTCAGCGCCATGCCGCGCTCCGCCATCAGCTCCTTGAGAATCGCCGCGCCCACCATGCCCAGATCGCCCGTGACGATAAGGTCATAGTCCGACGCGTCGCGGCTTGTATCGGCCAGATGGCGGCACAGCGTATCGGCCGCCGCCGGCGCCATGGCCGCGCCCATGTTGGCTGCGTCTTTCACGCCCATATCCACGGGCCTGCCAATCGTGGCGTGCGTCAGGACCGGCGCGGGGCGCTCCAGCATGCCGTGCCTGCAGAGCATCACCGCGCCCGCTCCCGTCACGGTCCACTGGGCGCTGGGCGCGCGCTGCGTTCCCAGCTCCAGCGGGAAGCGGAACTGTCGCTCCGCCGTGCAGAAATGGCTGCTGGCCGCGCAGACCAGCCGGTCGGCGCAGCCGCCTTCCAGAATCATCGCCCCCACGGCCAGGCTTTCCGCCATGGTCGAGCAGGCGCCGAACAGGCCCAGAAACGGCAGCCCCAGGCTGCGCGCGGCAAAATTGGACGCGGCCAGCTGGTTGAGCAGGTCGCCGCCCAGCAGCAGCCGCACCGCCTGCGCGGTTCGGCCCGCCTTGTCCATGCAGCGCGTCGCCGCGTCGCCGAACAGGCAGGATTCCGCCTGTTCCCAGGTATTCTGCCCCAGCGTGTCGTCCTCGTGCACCGCGTCGAACTGCGCGCCCAGCGGCCCGTCTCCTTCTTTTTTTCCCACGACGGCCGCCCAGCTCTCCGCCAGCGGCGGCGCGTCGAAGGCCACGGTTTGACGTCCCAGCAGCTTTGCCATGCTACACCCCCAGAAAATAGGCGGCGATGCCCACCACGACCGAAGCGCCCACGCCGTAGACCAGTACCGGCCCGGCAATCTGAAACAGCCGCGCCCCCACACCCAGCACCAAACCCTCGCGCCGGTATTCCATGGCGCTGGCGACAATGGAATTGGCAAAGCCGGTGATGGGGACGATGGAGCCGCCGCCCGCGTACTGTCCGATGCGGTCGTAAACGCCCAGGCCCGTCAGCAGCGCGCCCAGAAAGATCATCACAATCGACGTCATGGCGGCGCTGTCCTGGCGGGACAGCGAAAGAACGACTCGGCCGATATCGCCGACCGCCTGACCGACGATGCAAATCACGCCGCCGACCCAGAAGGCGTGCAGCAGATTGACGGACAGCTCGGATTTCGGGGTCAGCCGCTTGACCAGCTCCGCATATCGTTTCTGCTGCACGGTTTGCTTTTTTCCGTTCATTCCTTCTCCTCCCTCAGCCGCGAAAGCCATTTGCCCGGCGGCGGGCACATGCGCGTCTCGCGGTCGGACGGGCGCGGTTCCCGGACCAGCCGCCAGACGGGCTGCGTATGACGGTTGTTGCGCATGGCGCTCCCCTCCTTTGTCAGCCCTGGGGCCAAAGCGTCCAGTAGGACGCCGCAAACGCTCCCGCCGCCTTGCCCAGCGCCAGGGCCCAGCACAGCGGCACGGCGGCGCGCGTCAGGCGGAGCCGGTGCATCAGCTGCGGCAGGACGTCCGCCGCCTCCGCCAGCGCGGAAGCCAGCATGCCCGTCATGCCGCCGCCCAGAAGCAGCGCGGCCGCGCCCGCAGCCTGCCCCAGCGGCGCCGACACGCCGGCCATGGGCGCAAAGGCGCCCAGCGCCATGCCCAACGCCAGCGCCCAGCCGCAGCGGCGCGGCCCATGAAAGGCGAAAACATCCATGACACGGCTGGGGAGATTCAGCAGCAGCCAGACCACCGCCGCCGCCAGCCCGGTCGTGCAGCCGGACAGCGCGCACAGCCCCATCGCCAGAGGCGTCATGGTTGGTCATGCCGCGCGTTTTTTTCTATGCTTTCCCTGTATTCGCGCAGCTTCACGGCCAGCGGCGAGACGGTACGGCGTCCCACCAGCGCATAATACGTCGCCACGCCGAAGCCTACGCCCAGCGCATACGGCAGCGCCAGCAGCAGCGGATGGGACGCTTCCTCGCCGGCAACCGCCGTGAACAGCGCACGCTGCGCGCCGGCCATGTTGACGTCGGTATGAAACCAGGCGATGGCCAGCGCGCCGCCCACCGCCAACAGCACGCAGGCGGCAGCGGCGCGCAGCGCATAGGCCACGCCGTGTTCGTCTCTGCGGCTCCGCCCGCCCGCGCTTTGACGGTGGAGCCATCCCGTCCCGTCGCCCAAGACATACACCGTCTCTTCCGGCAGGCGGCTTTGTATCTGTTCTATCAGCGCAAGCGCGTCAATGGTCCAGATGCCTTCCTTTTCGGGCAGGGCGACCGGCATGTCGTCCAGGCGCAGGCGCGCGTCTCCCAGCCAGTCGGCCACCTCGCACAGGCGCAGCGTCCGGCCTTCCGCGGCCATCACGCGCGGCTTGACGCGCAGATAGATCATGCGAACGCCTCCTCGCCTTGTTTTCTGCGGATATTGTGCGGCGCGGCGCGCTTTTTTATGCGGTTTTGTCAGAGAGAGGCGTGAGGTATCCATCCATGGAAAAAGCCATGCAAAGGCCGTTGAAAAACTGCGTTTTTCAACGGCCTTCAGCGCGGTCCGCCGCGCACTGTTCCCCTGCGTGCTTACGGCATGCTCCGCCTGCCGCCGGAAACGGTATAGCCTTCCTTCTCCCAGATGGCCATCCATTCCTTCAGGCGCTGGAAGAACTCCTCGTTGGTGCGCGTGCGCTCCATCATGGACATCAGCTGCTCCGTCGCCTCCGACACGCCCGTGGAAGAGAGCACCTTGCGCACGGTGTATACGCCGTCGAGCTCCTGCTCGGACAGCAGCAGCTCCTCATGGCGCGTTCCGGAACGGGCCAGATCAATCGCGGGGAAAATCCGCTTTTCGGACAGCTTGCGGTCCAGATGAATCTCCATGTTGCCCGTGCCCTTAAACTCTTCGTAGATAACGTCGTCCATGCGGCTGCCGGTTTCAATCAGCGCGGTGGCGATGATGGTCAGGCTGCCGCCCTCTTCGATGTTCCGGGCCGCGCCGAAAAAGCGCTTGGGCTTGTGCAGCACGCCCGGCGCCAGGCCGCCCGACATGGCGCGGCCCGTCTGCGGCGCGGTCGCGTTGTAGGCGCGGGACAGGCGCGTGAGGCTGTCCAGAAGAATGACCACGTCCTTGCCGTGCTCCACCAGGCGCTGCGCCCGCTCGATGACCATCTCGGAGACGCGCGTGTGGTTTTCCGGCAGCTCGTCAAAGGTGGAATAGACCACGTCTCCGCGCACGGAACGCTTGATATCCGTGACCTCCTCGGGCCGCTCGTCGATGAGCAGGACGATGAGATGCACGTCCGGATAGTTGGCGACAATGGCATTGGCGATTTTCTTCAGCAGCACCGTCTTGCCGGCCTTGGGCGGAGAGACGATGAGCGCGCGCTGGCCAAAGCCTATGGGCGCGATAAAATCGATGACGCGCAGCGCCAGGTCCCGCCAGTTGGCGCTGTTTTCCAGGGTGCACCGTTTGTCCGGATAGATGGGCGTCAGCTCTTCAAAAGCCCGCCGCTGCACCGCCTGTTCCGTGGGATAGCCGTTGATTTTGTCAATGTACAGCAGCGCGCTGTATCGGTCGCCTTCGCGCGTCGGACGCGTTTTGCCCCTGACCAGGTCGCCGTTTTTCAGGCCGAACCGCCGGATTTGCGCGATGGATACGTAAATGTCGTTGGAGCCGGGCAGATAGTTGTTGGTGCGCAAAAACCCGTAGCCGTCCTGATGAATTTCCAGAATGCCTTCGCCTTCGCTGTACTCGCCTTCCTGCAAAAGCTCCGACGCGGCGGCGCTGGGCGCGTTCCAATCCCGCGCCTGCGGCGCGTACTCGCGGCGCGCGGGCTGTTCCCGCGTCGCGGGCTGCTGCGCCGTCTCGGCCGAACGCGGCGCGGCCGGCGCTTCCGCGCCTGCCTGCGGCGCCAGGTACCGGCTCGACGCCATGGAATAGGGCGCGCGATACTGCATGCGCTGTTGCAGGGGCTGCTGATAGCTGCTGTAGGTACGGGAAGGGCGCTGCTGCGCGTAGCGCTGGCGGTCCTGCGGCTGCTGATAGCCGGGCCGCGTCCAGCGATGGACGTATTCCGTCTGCTGCGCGGCGGGCTTTTCACCCTGCGGCGTCTGCGCGGGCGAATCTTCCTGCGCGGGCGCGCCCGCGGCCCTCGCTTTGTCCTCCGCGGCGGTCTCCGGCGACACGGCCGGCTCCGGCTGCGCGGGTTTTTCCCGCCGTTCGCCCTGCCTGCCGCGGCCGGACCGTTCGCCCCTGCCTGCGGTTCTGGCCGCCGCGGGCGCGGATTCCGCCGCCGCGGCCTGCGCCTGCGGCGCGGACGCCTGTTTTCCCCGGCGCTGCTGCCGGTCATGCTTTGCCGTCACGGGCTCCTTCGAGGGCGGGGTTTCCGCGGCGGGTTTGCTTTCCGTGGCGGGTTTGCTTTTCGCGGCGGGCTTGTTCTTCTCCGCCGTCTTTCCGTCCGGAGCGGGCGCGGATTTTCCCGCCGGTTTTTCCTGCTTGCCGTTCTTTTTCGCCGATACGGCGGCGGGCGCTCCTTCCGGGGCCGGTTTTCGCGCCGGCCTGTTTCGCGACGCCGTCGGCTTGGCATCGGCGGGCAATGCCGCCGGCGAAAGCGGCGCGGCAGGCGGCGCCGTCCCGACGGCGGGCGCGGCCTTTTCGGAAATGGCTGCGCCGTCAGGCGCGGCCGTCCGCGCCGCGGATACGGTATCCCCGACCGCGACTTGCGCGGGGGCGCAAAGCGCCGCGATGAGCTCCGCCTTGCGCAGGGAACTCACGTTTTTTACTCCACGTTCTTTGGCCAGGCTGCGAAGCGCAGCGACCTGCATGGTTGCATATTGATTTGTGTCCAAATCATCTCTCCTCCCGGGCGCAAAAGTCCCTCTGTGCAGGGTAAATCATGGAATTCGCAATAAGGTATGCTAAATCGGGATGGGGCATGCTCATTGTGTGCATAGAGAAGCATTCTAATCCTGTAGCTATAAGATTATAGCATAAGAATCCTCCGGCGTCAAGCATGCCGGCACGGCGCGTTTCTGCTTTCGCAAGGGGTTCCGGCGGCTGGCGTTCGCGCTGCCCGTTATACTACCACCGGTTTTTTACTTTCTCCGCAAAGCCCATCAGGTCCTGCACCCGCACGATGCGCCCGTCGTCCAGCACGACCGTGCCGGTGAACCGGCCGAACACCTGATGCTGGACGCTCTCGACGACCAGGGCGCTGGCCCGGGAAGCCCGGTCGAGCACCGGCGTGAAATCCATGGAAAAGCGCCCGTCATCGCTGGTCATGCGCCAGGGCTTGAGAAAATCGTCCCTGCCGCCGGCCTGTGGAATGCCGAAATCCACCTGCGATAGCTTATGCGCAACGCCGTCATAAAATACCATGTTTTCGCTGGCCGCGGACGTATCCCCAAAGCCGTAGCCGATGTTCAGCCCGAACGGCACGCCGTCCACCAGGCCCGACGCGCTTCCCCAGTACCACGTATTGCGGTACGTCCACACGCCGCGGCCCCAGTCCAGCGTGCCGAACGCGCTTTCCGGCGCGAACGCATAGCGCGTATCGCCCAGCCGCACTTCGCCCTGCGCGCGCAGGCAGTTGATTTTCTGATTGTAGTAAAACGCGCGCGGCGCGCCGGGAAAAGGCGTCGCGATGACCATGGAGTCGCGCGGTTCTTCCCGAAGCAGGATTTCGCCTTCCAGCATCCGGCCCTTGTCAAAGTTTTCCATGCGCACGCGCAGCAGCCTGCCGTCCTTTTCGTGGCGGAACGAAAGGGCGTACCCTCTTCCCGAAACCGCAACGTCTCCTTGCGCGGACGTCTCCGGCAGCCGCTTTCTTCCGCGCGGGAGCAACTGCATGGGGCTGACGGTCTTTTGCCAGGGGCGCGTGAAGTCCAGCAGCGATACGCTGTCCAGGCCCATATAGCCGTTGTCCGCGATGGTCAGCGCCAGCGCGTGCGTATCGCACAGCACCAGATAGTAGTCCCATTCCTTGATGCGGTACCACGGCGCGCGGATGTCCGCGCGGCGGTACGTCAGCAGCGCGCCGGTGGCATAGCCCGTTTGCAAAAGCCGCCCCCGTTCATCCAGCAGGGGGCCCGGCTGCGTCATGCGATGCTGCATATTCATTCCTCTTTCGCGTCCAGGTGCATGCTGTCCAGCGCATGGACGTCCGCCGGACACAGGGGGTATTCTCCCAGCGCCTGCGGGCGCACCCAGGCAAGCTGCGTATGTACGCGGCAGACCGGCTCGCCCGCCACAATGCGCGCGCGGTAAAACGAAAACCGCATCGGCGGGTCGCTCCAGTCAAAGGCGGTCAGGCAATCGCCGACGCGCAGCACGACGTCCAGCTCTTCCCGGCATTCCCGGGCCACGCAGCCTTCCGGCGTCTCCCCGTCCCTGCGCTTGCCGCCCGGAAACTCCCACAGGCCTGCGCCCGCTCCTTCCGCGCGCCTGCCGATGAGCACCAGGCCGTCCCGTTCCATCACCGCCGCGCAGACCTCACGCACCGCCATACCTCCCCCGCCGCAAACACACGGCTTTATGATAGCTATCATAACACATCGTGTTTTCCCTGGCAACGGTTTACAAGCGCATGCGTTTTGTGTTATATTAGAATACGAATCTGTATTAAGGAGGATCTGAGACATGTTCAAGTGCAAACGACTGTGTCTGGTTCTCGCAAGTCTGATGCTCCTGGGCTCCGTGAGCGCGGCTTCGGCGCAGTCTTTTGAAGACAACGGGTTTCAGTCGTTCCTGGACGGCCGCGAGCTTGTCCTGGACTTTTCGTTTGCGGGCGAGGGCGAAGACGTGCCCAGCACGTCTTCGCGCGCCCGCATCGGCTGTTTCGACGACGGCACGCGCTACTCGGTCGTGGAAAGCATTTCGCAGGACGGTGAAGCCGACGTCGTCATGAGCATGGCAAACGACGGCACGTCCCTGTACGTCGATGCAGGCACGGGCGAAGTCATTGTGCTGGATTTTACGAAATCGGACGCCCTGCTGGCAAACATGACGGCGTTTGTGGAATACGCAGCGCAGAACGATGCCGCGGTGGCCTCGGCGATGGCGGAAATGGAGTCCGCGATAGCGCAGATGTCCTCCGTCAATGAGTTCATGGCCTCGCTTGAAGACGCTACGTCCTTTGGCGAGCTCATCGACGCGCTGCTGGCTCCGTTCGGCTTTGTGGGCGTGGGCGACGCGTTCATGGAATGGGCCGAGACGGGCGTGGAAGTCTCCGACTTTGAGGGGGAAATTGTTTCCATGCTGTTGGATACGGCCCCGGTATCCGCCCGCGTATACGCCCTGACGCCGGAGAGCATTGGCTCGCTGTTTGCCAGCGTCGGTTCGGTCATCGCCTCGCAGGAGGAAGCGCTGTCGAATCTGTTGAAGACGCTAAACGCGCAGGCCTACCAGGGGATGAGCCAGGAGGAAACCGACCAGACCGTCTCCGAAAATGTCGACATCCTCCAGTCCGCGCTGTCCCTGCCGGCGGAGGAGTTCGCCGCGATGCTGCCGCAGGACATGGTGCTGCGCCTCAACGAATGCATGGACGCTTCGGGCAATACCGTCTGCCTCATGATGGAAGTGTACGTCCCCAACGGAACCGAATCCCCCATCCAGCTCTATGGCGAAATCCTTCCGGACGGCTCGCAGATGTTCTGCTATGCGGACATGGGCAACGGTGAACCCGTCACCATTACCCTGGAGCTGATGCCGACCGAGACGACGACGGAAGAGTCCGGCGAAAAAACCATCCATTCCGCGCAGATTCGATACACCGTGGACTCCGAATCCAATCCGCAGGACTTCGATGTCTGGCTGTACCTGTTGCAGGGTCTGTACGAAGACGCGGCGGAAATCTATGCGAGCGTCGACATCACCGACAACCTGACCGAAAACTATGACACCGTCTCCCTGAGCCTGTACGGCTCGTTCGAGATGCTTGACGACGACACGGGCATCTCCGGCTATCTGAGCCTCCGGGCGGAAAACAACGATATGACCGGCTATGCCGCGGGCGGGGAAATCTACGGCCTGATAAGCGTCGGCCTCAACGAGGACGGCACGGATTTCTCGTGTTTCGATGCGATCGTGGAGACGCAGATTTATGACGGCGACCAGTACGATACGCTGATGACGTTCACGGCCGTGGGCAGCCTGGCCGAGGCGCAGGAACCGCCTTTCGACCCGCGTGACCCGGACCTTGTCACCGTAAATCCCGCCCTGATGACGGAGGACGAATTCATCGAGTGGATGCTTTCCCTGTTTACGAACACGGTCGAAGTGATAACCGTCGAGCCGGAGTCTGAGCCGGAGCCCGAGCCGGAACCGGACGCGGGGACGATGCTGCTGGAAGGAACGCTGGAGGGGCTGCAGGGCCAGCTTCCCGACACGGAAGGCTGACCAACAGTTTTTCGCTGCAAGGTTGTTTCTCAGCCTTGCAGCGAAGGGGACATCATGTTCCTGTGCGCGAAGCGCACGGCCGGAACATGATAGCGGAAGCGGCTTGCAGCCGCTCCTGGCGGCGTACACGCCGCCGCTGCGGATGAGATAGGAAGGGGCT
>DVFI01000131.1 GCA_018713305.1 Candidatus Avichristensenella intestinipullorum | reverse complement strand
GATCATGCGTTCCGTGTTTGCGGCATTTCCAGAATCCACAACGATTTCGAGGTTGCCCGGAACGAGGTAGCCGCTTGGGAAACACACCGTAAGGCAGGCTTCAGAGAACTGGGTGTAGAAGATGGCTTCCTCCAGATGATGATTACGAAAGAGGATTATCTGAAATGTACATAGAAACCCCACGGATGATTATCCGTGACTTTGTACTGGAGGATGCTGCTGATCTGCACGAGATCTTCGGTGATGATGAAACAATGAAGAACTGTGAACCGGTATACGACTTTGAGAAAACAAAGGAGTTCTTGACTTCCTTCTGTATTGGTCGAAAAGGTGCGGTTGCCGCAGTTCATAAAGAAAGCAACAAAGTGATTGGATATTGTCGCGTGTTTTGATGGTAAAACGCTATGCGAAACCTTGTTGGCAGAAGTAGGGTATCGTCCTGTATCCTGCCTGTCTCCGAAAGTAAACTATATCGTAGACCTGGGCTATAAGGAGCAGGATTTGGAGGCAGCGAAGGAGTATTTGGCCCTGGCAGGCTATCCGGATGGTTTCGAAACCACCATCGTGACCACCACAAGATATGCATATGGCGTAGAAATGGCGGAGTATCTTGCCTCGCAGCTTGAACTAATCGGCATCAAAGCCAATATTGAAGTCATTGAGTGGAGCGTATATTCGGACGCGATTTATAACTGGGATCGCTCACGCTTTGACTGGCCCATATTCCTCATGGGCAATGCTCCTTCCTCCATGGATGCCGACGGCGGTATGAATCCGCTGTTTGCTACCGTTGCACCGGACGCCACCTACCGGCGCAATTATGGCTATTATGAAAACGAAGAAGTCGATGCTTTGCTTAAGGAAGGCTATAGCACGGCTGATCCTGCGCAACGGCAAGAGATTTACACCCGACTGCAGGAAATCCTATACACCGAAGACCCTGCCGCAGTCTATCTGTATGTGGGAGCAAAAACTGTCGCGAGTTCCACCAAGGTCAGCGGCATCGTCATGTTGTCCAATGGCTATGTCGATTTTGAAAACGCCGTTGTGCTGAAGTAAAACAAAACTTATTGTGCAGGAAAAGCTGCCGCCGGCCACATCATCGTGTTCGGCGGCGTCTCTTATCTCTCTTGCGCTTCACCGGTTCGCCATGACAACTCCTTCGGCAAGAATCATGCGTCCGGTATTTTGCATCCTCCGCGAACCCGTCGGCCAGACAGGCAGGCTGACCTTGCGCAGACTTCGACTGCGCATATGGGCGGAAGGCATGCCCTCACGCCTGCGGAATGCTCCGCAGCGCCTCGTCGATGCGCTCGGGCGTTGCATAGTTCAGGGGCGACAGGCGTCCGTTTTTCGCGATTTCCAGCTTCTCGCGGGCGCGGTCATACTGCCCCTCCTCGATATCGTACAGCGCCAGGAAGTAGTTGGTGTCAATGGCTTCGGGTTTGAAGGCAAGGGCCTTTTCAAACCATTTGCGGGCCTCTTCGCGGTCGTTTCCGAGCCGGTAATAGGTCTGGGCCAGATTGTCCAGCGCCACCGGGTCCTCGTCGTCATAGTCCACCGCTTCCTGGTTGAACGCCAACGCCTCGGCAAAATCGCCCTTTTCGATGAGGATATAGCCCAGCGTGGTATAAATCGCGCCGTTTTTCCCCTTGCGGTACACCTCCTGCAGCAGTTCGACCGCATAATCGGTACGGCCCAGCTTCCAGCTGGCCACCGCATAGTTGGTCAACAGCTGGCAGCGCTGGTCCTGGGACAAGCCGCCGGGCGCCTTTTCCGCCTTTTTCAAAACGGTTTTCGCCTTTTCATACTCGCCGCGCCGCAAAAGCAGAATGGAATACGGCAGCAGATACCGCGGGCTTTCCATTTCGCCCTTGTCAAACAGCTCCGTATACGCCGCGTATGCCTCTTCCGTCCGGCCCTTGCTGTGCGCTATGAGCGCCTTTTGTGCCTTCATGCCCGATAAAAACGACATTCCTGTTCATCCTTTCCGTCCATTGGTGGTGGTTTCGCGGATTCTGCTCAGCTTTTTTTCCAGCCGGGCGCGCCGGCGTTCCAGCGCGTCGAGCGTTCCGCCGTCCGCCACGCGGAACCTGTCCGCGCCGGACCAACGCCAGAGCGCCCGCTCCGTAACCTGCAGCGCGCCCCGCACATCTCCCAGATAGTGTTCCAGGAGGACCGCCAGGGCGACATACGCGTCCACGCCGCCCTCCTGCCTGTCAATCATGTCCCGATAGACGTCCGCTGACGCGGCCCAGTCGCGCGCCTTGCGGTAGGACCGGGCCAGCTGAAGCCTGGCCCGTTCCGACAGCGCGGTCACGCTGACGACCCGATAGCAGCGGCGCGCCGCCTCGACCTCGCCGAAACGCTCCAGCGCACGGCCGATGCTCAGCACGTCCAGCATGCTCGTCTGCGCCTCTGCCTGCGCGTACACCCGCGCCATGTGCGCAAGCAGCGCCGCCAGTGAGCGGATATCCTGCGCGTTGTGCCGCAGCACATCCTCCAACAGCGCCATATCCCCGCACTTGAGAAACTGAAAATACCGCTCCGGCACCAGCGCGCCCGGCAAATCGTCCGTGCGCGGCGTGCCCAGCACGCTGGCCTCCAGCGTGGAAAGCGCGCAGTTTTCCAGGCGCTCCTTCCAGGTCCTGCGCGCGGCGTGCAGCAAATCCAGCTGCGGCAGCTCCCGCCAGAGCGGGCGCAGACGGGCCATGGTAAAGCGGTCGCGGAGGAGCGGGATATCAAAGCTCTTGCCGTTAAAGCTGACCACGCTGTCAAAGCCTGCCATGCGCGCGCCGACCGTTTCCAGGAGGCTGGTTTCCTCCGGATAGTCGCGCATGAGGACCTGCTCCACGACAAACCGGTCGCCTTCCAACCAGCCCATGCCCACCAGGAACGCCACCGTGCCGGCCCCGCGAAGCCCCGTGGTTTCCGTGTCCAGAAAGAGCGCGCGCCGCACGTCAAACGCCGGGGCCTCCAGCCCCAGCCGTCTGGCGTCCCGCGCCGTCACCTGCTCCAGCCCGTCCGGCAGCGGCCCCTCCAGGCGGAAAACCGCGCAGTCCGCCCGCGGGACGGGCGCGGACGCGCGTTCCGCCACGGCCTTCAGCCGGCTGCGCAAATCGGGAATCATGCGCGTAACCTCCCCAGAATCCGCAGCGCCGTCTGCTTTCCCGACGCGCCCACCTCCGCGGCGGGGCCCACGCACGAGGGGCAGCCGTTCTCGCACGGACAGGCCGCAATGGCTTCCGCCGCGCGGTCCAGCAGCATGGGCAGGATATCGTATACCTTTTCGCAAAGCCCCACCCCGCCCGGGCAATTGTCGTACAGGTAGATGGTCGGCTCCCGGGTGAACGTATCGCGCACATGATACAGCACGCAGATATCGCGCGGCGCGCACATCAGATACAGCGGCGCCAGCTGGCGCAGCATCGCCGCAATGCCCAGCATGCCGCCCTGCAAATCGTCCTGCGAAAACTCGCACGCAACCTTTTCCGGCAGCGTCCACCAGCAGGCCGTGGTCGTCATCTCCCATTCCGGCAGGTCCACCGGTCCGAACCCGAGGTTCTCGTGGGTATCGAACTTCATTTTCTTAAAGAGCGTCACCATGCACGTCACCAGCACTTCGCCCAGCGCGCGCGGCGGCGCGGCGTCGTGCCTGCGCTGGTCTTCGGACAGCACCCGCAGGCTGACGTTGAGGTCGGCGTCGGTATAGTAATCCACGTCCACATGGCGGACATACGCCTTTTTGTGCGCAAAGTCCAGCGTTTCCACCTGATACTGCTGCGCGTCGTGCAGGTAAATGGCCTGCTCGTGCAGCAGCATGGGCACGGTGTAGCGGTCCATTTCGCCGATGATGCGATGGTGCTGCGGGTCGGAGATATCGACAATGATGAAGTTTTCGTCCCCCGCCGAGCGCAGGCTGAACTCCGCGGCCGGGAACTCCTCCGTGCTCCAGTGCCAGCGGCCGCCCGTATGGCGCAGGAACCCCTGCTCTTCCAGGAAGCCCAGCATCTGCGCGGTGGCCTCTTCCCCGCCGAAGCGCTCGCCGTCCAGGAACGGCAGTTCGTAGGCGGCGCACTTGAGATGGTTCATGAGGATATACAGGTTGTCCGGGTTGGCCAGCGCATGCTCGGGCGACTGATGGAAAAAATAACCCGGGTGCGTGATAATATACTGATCCAGCGCCGAGGAGGAGGCCACCAGCACCGTCAGCGACGTGCCGCGCCGCCTGCCTGCGCGCCCGGCCTGCTGCCAGGTGCTCGCGATGGTGCCGGGATAGCCGCACAGCACACAGGCGTCCAGCCGCCCGATATCGATGCCCAGCTCCAGCGCGTTGGTCGCCACAACGCCGGTCACCGCGCCGCTGCGCAGTCCCTGTTCGATGTCCCTGCGCTGGGTGGGCAGATACCCGCCGCGATAGCCGCGCACGCGCCCGCTT
This sequence comes from Candidatus Avichristensenella intestinipullorum, assembly GCA_018713305.1. GTDB lineage: Bacteria > Bacillota > Clostridia > Christensenellales > Aristaeellaceae > Avichristensenella > Avichristensenella intestinipullorum. Next base: position 9,958 of record DVFI01000131.1, on the reverse strand, counting down.
TCGCCCAGCGGGCCGGCGACCAGCTCCTTCAGATAGCGCGTGAGCACCTCCACCTGCAGGCGGGAGCGGGCGAAGACAATGGTCTGAATATCGTTTTTGACCAGCTGGGACGCGATGGCGCGGGTTTCCAGCAGGGATGACTTTCGAATGCTCAGCTGGCGGTTGACCACGGGCGGGTTGTAAAAGATGACATGCCGCTCGCCCATCGGCGCGCCGTTTTGGTCCACGAGGGTCATCGTCTCGCCGGTCATGCGCTCCGCCAGCTCCCGGGGGTTGGCAATCGTGGCGGAACAGCAGATAAACTGGGGCCGGCTCCCGTAAAAAGCGCACAGGCGCTTCAGCCTGCGCATTACGTTGGCCAGGTTGGAGCCGAACACGCCGCGGTAGGCGTGGATTTCGTCGATGACGATATACTGCAGGTTTTCAAACAGCTTGACCCACTTGGTATGCCCCGGGAGAATGGCCGCATGGAGCATATCGGGGTTGGTGACGACAACATGGCCCGCCTGCCGGATGGAACGGCGGGCTGCGACAGGGGTGTCGCCGTCGTAGGTATAGGCCTTAATCGGCACGTCCATGGCCTCAATGAGCGCGTACAGCTCGTGCGCCTGGTCCGCCGAAAGCGCTTTGGTGGGAAACAGATACAGCGCGCGGCTGTCCGGGTTTTTCAAAATGGCGTCCAGGACGGGCAGGTTATAGCAGAGCGTCTTGCCCGAGGCCGTCGGCGTGACCACGACCACATGCTCTCCCCGCAGGGTCGCATCCACCGCCTCACGCTGATGGGTGTAGAGCGCCTGCACGCCGCGCGCCCGCAGCACGGCGGGGATGCGCGCGTCAATCCCGGGCGGAAACGGCGCCAGCCGCGCCGGCTGCGCCGGTATGGTTTCCCAATGCGTCACGTTCCGCATGAACGCCGCGTCGGCACGCAGGCTGTCCAGGAGCTGTTCAAGGTTCATCGCGTGCCTCCTTGGCGTGCAGAATCTGTAAACCATATTATAGATGCTTTTCGCGGGAAACGCAAGCCTGCCCCGCCGCGCTTCGACGCCCGGCCGGCGCGGCGGCCCTTGCGGGCTTTCCGCGGCGCAAGGCGCTTTTGCGCGGCTTTCGGAGCCTTGACAGCGCGCGCCGGCAGGCGTATACTGCCCCTTGGAAACGGAGTGAATCACCATGAGCGAAAACTGCACCCATGATTGCTCGTCCTGCGGCGAAAGCTGCAGCGAGCGTCGGACAACCCTGGAAGACTTTCGCGAAAAACCGCACGAGCTGTCCCATATCCGCAAGGTCATCGGCGTGGTCAGCGGAAAGGGCGGCGTAGGCAAAAGCATGGTCGCTTCCATGCTCGCCGTACTGGCCAGGCGGCGCGGCCTGCGCGTCGGCATTCTGGACGCCGACATCACCGGCCCGTCCATTCCGCGCGCCTTTGGACTGCACGGCCAGGCGGATGCGGGCGAGTTTGGCCTGTTCCCCGTACAGACGGCGGGCGGCATTTCCGTCATCTCCCTGAATCTGCTGCTCCCGCACGAGACCGACCCGGTGGTCTGGCGGGGTCCCGTCATCGCGGGCGTGGTCAAGCAGTTCTGGACGGACGTTATCTGGGGCGACGTGGATTGCCTGTTTGTCGATATGCCGCCGGGCACCGGCGACGTGCCGCTGACCGTGTTTCAAACCCTGCCGGTGGACGGCATCGTCGTGGTCGCCTCGCCGCAGGAGCTGGTCGGCATGATTGTGGAAAAGGCCGTAGCCATGGCGGATTTGATGCACATTCCGGTGCTGGGCCTGGTGGAAAACATGAGCTTCTTCCGCTGCCCGGACTGCGGGCACGAGCACCGCATTTTCGGCGAAAGCCATGCGGACGAGATAGCGGCGCGCCACGGCATCCCCGTCGTCTGCCGCGTGCCGCTGGATGCGCAGCTGTCCGCGCTGATGGACCTGGGCTCCATGGAACAAATGCAGGAAGACGCGCTGCTGCCCCTTGTCGAAACGCTGTAAGCGCAAAGCGCAGACGGGAACGCATGCTTCCGGACCCGACGCCGGGCGTCCGGAGAAACATGCGCTCCCGTTTTTTTGCCGTGCCCCGGGCCGAAGCCCGCGGCATGCGCGGCGGGGCGAAAGCCTTGCCCAGCAAGGGACAGACCGTGGAAGCGTGCCGCTTCAACGGTCTGACGGACGGCCGTCCGTTCCGGTTGTCGCGGCACGCCGTGCCGGCGGTTCACGCCATGGCAGGGCCGATGTCCGTCAGCGCTTCGCCTCCGGCGGAATCAGCGCGGCCTTGCCGCCCATGTACATCCGCAGGGGTTCGGGAATGCGCACGGTTCCGTCGGCCTGCAGGTTGTTTTCCAGGAAGGCGATGAGCATGCGCGGCGGCGCCACCACGGTATTATTGAGCGTATGCGGGAAATAGTTTCCCTTTTCCCGGCTCTTGACGCGGATGGCCAGGCGGCGGGCCTGCGCGTCCCCCAGGTTGGAGCAGCTCCCCACCTCGAAATACTTCTGCTGGCGCGGGGACCAGGCTTCCACGTCCACGCTCTTGACCTTCAGGTCCGCCAGGTCTCCCGAGCAGCATTCCAGCGTGCGCACCGGAATCTCCAGCGAGCGGAAGAAGTCCACGGTGTTGTTGTACAGGCGTTCAAACCACATCATGCTGTCTTCCGGCTTGCAGACCACGACCATTTCCTGCTTTTCGAACTGATGGATGCGGTACACGCCGCGCTCTTCGATGCCGTGCGCGCCGACTTCCTTGCGGAAGCAGGGCGAATAGCTCGTCAGCGTCTGCGGAAGCTTGTCCTCCTCCAGGATGGTATCAATGAACTTGCCAATCATCGAATGCTCGCTCGTGCCGATAAGGTAGAGGTCCTCCCCTTCAATCTTGTACATCATGTTTTCCATCTCGGCAAAGCTCATCACGCCCGTGACCACATGGCCGCGAATCATGAACGGCGGGACATAATAGGTAAACCCGCGGTCAATCATGAAATCGCGCGCGTAGGAAAGAATGGCCGAATGCAGGCGCGCAATATCGCCCGCCAGATAATAAAAGCCGTTGCCGCTCGTCCGGCGCGCGCTGTCCAAATCGATGCCCGAAAAGCGCTCCATGATGTCCACATGATAGGGAATCTCATAGTCCGGCACCCGCGCCTCGCCGTAACGCTGCACCTCGACGTTTTCGCTGTCATCGCGGCCGATGGGCACGCTGGGGTCAATGATGTTGGGGATGACGAGCATGCGCTCGCGGATTTGGCCGCTGAGTATCGTCTCCTGCGCCTCCAGCTCCTCCATCTCCCGCTGCATGGACACCACCTGCGCCTTGGCCTCCTCCGCTTCCTCCTTCCGCCCCTTGGCGATAAGGCCGCCAATCTGCTTGCTGATGCTGTTGCGCTGGCTCCGCAGCCAGTCGCACCGCGTCTTGGCTTCGCGATAGCGGCGGTCCAGGTCAATCACCTCGTCTACCAGCGGCAGCTTCTCGTCCTGAAACTTCTTGCGAATGTTTTCCTTGACCTCGTCGGGATGGTTGCGAAGATACTTGATGTCCAGCACGCTGTCGTCCTCCTTCTGACTGCTTCGTACCACGTTTCGGATGGAAAAAAAGGAGCTTCGCCCGCTATGGGACGGAAGCTCCGCGTTGCCACCCAAATTGCCGGAAAACCGGCCGCTTGTCCGCGCGATAAAGGGCGCGCCCTCCGGCTCTTCGCCGGCGCTCGGGAAGTGGAAAGGCGCTCGTCTCCGCCGGCTCGCACCGACCGCCGGCTCTCTGTAGGGCGTCGCACCGCAGTTTCCGTCATCGCAAGGCGTATTATACCACGGACGGCTGCCCGTGACAAGGGCCGGCCACGATTTTCCGCCCGTTACCGGAACCAGCCGTCCGCCTGCCGCTCGGGCACGGCGCCGAGAATATCCTCGCGCAGGCAATAGACCAGGTCCGCTTCAAGGCCCAGGCGCGTAAGCCGCCCGTAATGCTCCGTCTCTGCCAGCGCAGCCGCCAGGTCGCCCCGTGCACCGCGGTAGAGCCTGTGCGCGGCCAGGGCCATGTCGTCCAGGCGCACGGCGCGCGTTTTCTGGCACAGGCGCTCGACGATAGCGCCTGCGGCCAGCGCGTCTTCGAGCGTAAACGCCCCCAGCGTCCCCGCGCAGACGATGCCCACGCCCGCCTCGCCGTCCACCGCGCGCGCCGCGGCGGACGCGTTGACAAACGCGCCCAGCAGCACCCGGCGCGCGCCCGCCGCCGCCAGGATGGCGCGCGTGCCGTTGCTGGTGGTCATCACCAGACGGCGGCCCGCAATGCGCGGGCGCGTATACTCCTGGGGCGTATTGGAAAAGTCAAATCCTTCTATTTTCAGCGCGCCGCGCTCGCCGCCCAGCAGCGCGCCGTATTGCCTGGCTGCCGCGCGCGCCTCTTCCACCTCGGCCACGGCCAGCAGCCCCGCGCATCCGTGCTCCATGGCGGTCGCGGCCACGCTGGTCATGCGCAGCGCGTCGATAACAATGGCGGCCTTCCCGTCCAGCGCGCCCTTTTGCAGCGTGTCCGGCGTGGCAAACACCCGAACGTCCATAGGGTCCTCTCCTTTCGCATCCTTGGTGGCCGTGTCTTACAGCCAGCGGCACAGCCAGGCGCTGGCAAGCCCGCCCGCCAGCCAGGCCAGCAGCGCGGCCGGAATGGCGTGCCGCGCGCGGCGCACCCCCGCCGCGGCCAGGTAGAGCGAGACGGTATAGAAAATGGTCTCGCTGGAGCCCATCATCACGGACGCTGTGCGTCCCTCCGGGCTGTCCGGCCCGTAGATGGCCAAAGTGTTTTCCAGCATCGCCATCGTCGCCGAGCCGGAAAACGGCCGAATCAGCAGCACGGGCAGCGCGCCTTCCGGCACGCCGAGGCGCTGCAGCGCCGGAGCAAGCCCCGACAGCAGCGCTTCCATGGCGCCGGAGGCCGTCAGCAGCGCCACGGCGGCCAGCATGGCCGTCAGGCAGGGCAGCACGTCCCACGCGGTGCGAAGGCCGGCCCTGGCTCCTTCCAGAAACACGTCGTACACCTGCACGCGCCGGACCAGCCCGCACAGGAGCATCAGCAGCAATATCGCCGGAACGACCCAGTCATTCACCGCGCCGCCTCCCCCACCGCTCCAGCGCCTTGCACGCCGCTATGCCCACCGCCGTGGAAACCGTGGTGGCCAGCAGCGACGGCAGCACAATCGAGGCGGGCTCGGCCGAGCCGGCGGCGGCGCGCAGGGCAATGACGCTGGAGGGAAACAGCTGGATGGAGCTTGCGTTGACGACCAGGAACATGCACATCGCGTCGCTCGCCCGTGCAGCGTCCGCCTCGCGCGGCAGCAGGCGCATGGCCCGCAGCCCCATGGGCGTGGCGGCGTTGCCAAGCCCCAGCATGTTGGCCGCCATGTTCATCGCCATGGCTTCCTGCGCGGGGCTGTCTGCGGGCACGCCGCGAAACAGGCGTCTGAGCACCGGCGAAAGGGCGCGCGTCAGCGCGCGCAGCGCGCCGCTCTTTTCCAAGATGGCCAGCATGCCGTTCCACAGCGCAAAGCCGCCCGCCAGGCGAATGGACAGCGAGACCGCGTCCATCACCGCGGTCAGCGCCCCTTCCGTCAGCGCGGCGCCCCGGCCCTGCGCCAGCCCCCATGCCAGGCCGACAAAGCACATTCCCGCCCAAACGATGTTCATCATACCCCAAGCCTATGCCGGGCGGGGCGGCCGCATGCGCCTACTGCCGGTACATCTGCTCCAGGGCTTCCGTCTCGCGCCCCGCGCCGTCGCGCACGAACAGCGGCGGCAGAAAATGCAGCATGGGCCGCCCGTTTCGCACGCCTTCCACCAGCGCGAGATTGGGCGCTTTCCCGTAGGCGGGATGCACCAGCATCACGCGCTTGGGCTCCACGCGCCAGGCGCGCATCGCATCCATCAGCTCCAGCAGCCGCGGCGCGGGAAACACCATGGCCAGCGCGCCGCCGTTGCGCAGCAGCGCGGCGGCGGTACGGCAAATCGCCTGCACGTCCGTCTCGCCCTCATGGCGCGCCGTGCGCAGGCCTTGCGCCCGGCTGGGCTGTCCGCCGCCCGATTTTCCATACGGCGGGTTGCTGACGACCAGGTCGTAGCGGCCGTGGCCGAGCCGGGAGGGCGCATCGCGCAAATCCATGGCATGCACATGGATGCGGTGCTCCATGCGGCAAATCTGCATGCTGCGGGCGGCCATGTCCGCCATATCCGCCTGTATTTCGACCGCGTCAAAGGAGGCGCCCGGCACGCGGGCGCAAATCAGCAGCGGCAGTACGCCGCTGCCCGTGCCCAGGTCAACCCCTCGCATCCGGCCCATGCGGCCCTGGGCGGCAAAGGAAGCCAGCAGCACCGAATCCATGCCGAAGCAGAACCTGTCCGGCCGCTGCAGGATGCGCAGCGAGCCGCGCTTCAGGTCATCCAGGCGTTCGCCGGGACGGATAAGCGCCCGGATTCGGGCGCTTTCTTCCCCATGTTTTTCGTTCCTGTCCATCACAAATAGGAAATATACGTTGCGGAGACATAGCCTTCCGTGCCGTCGGGCGCCACCACTTCCGCCCAGCCGTCTTCCTCGTCCAGCACCGTCAGCAGGTCGCCGTGGTGCAGGGAGTCCAGCACGTTGGCCGAGGTGGACGGCTCGGCGCGTAGCGAAAGCTCGCTGTCCGCATCCGCCAGTCGAACGGTCGCCAGTTTATCGTCCAGCCGGACATGCTCGCGCAGCGCGTATCCTTCCAGCGTTCCGCAGCGCAGGAAGAGCCAGCGCGCGTCGGAGCCCACATACTGCAGCACCACCACGCGCTCGCCGTGCTTGAGCGTGCCCGTCACATCCGCCGTATCGTACGGCTGCGCGCGCAGCATCAGGGTGGCGCTGCTGGAATTGAGGTTCAGCGTGCCGTTGTTCAGCTCGGTCGTTTTCGCATCGCCCCGGATCACGTCGTCCGTGCCGGACGCGGTATTCTGGCTTCCGGTTCCGGACTGCGCGCCGTTGGTGAAGGTTATGTAGCCGGTGGCGATATACCCGGTCAGCCCGCGGTAAATCACCTTGCTCCACTCGGTGCCCATCTCCAGCAGCGTCATCTCCGCGCCGGCAGGCGCGGTGGTCAGCACGTCCGCGCCCAGCGAAGGCTCTTTGCGCAGGTTTACGTTGCCGCCGCTCACCCAGCAGGTGCTGCCCATGGCGCCGGACGGGATTTCTTCGGAAGGCGTTCCGGCCGGCGCGGAAGCGGTGAGGTACGCCGTCGCCATATACCCGGTGTATCCGCCGTAGGCCGCCAGCGTCCACTCCGTCCCCACTTCCAGCACCATCACCTGGGCGCCGTGCGGTACGCGCACCAGGACCGTGGAGCCGGTGGATGCAGCGCGGCGCAGATTGACGGAGCCGCCGTCCTGCGTAACCGCCCATGCCACTTCGGTATCGGCGGTCAGCGCGTCGGAGGGCGCGGTCTCTCCGCTCGTCACTCCGCCGGAAGCATCCGTCGACAGGTCAATGCTCAGGTAGCTGCGCTTGACGTAGCCGTTGATTTGATTGTAGGAAACGCCGCACCAGCTGTCGCCCAGCTGGGTCACGGTAATCTGCGCGAAGTTGGGAATGCTTGCCAGCACCGCGGAGCTGGTGTTGGGCGCGGCGCGCAGGTTGAGCGTGCCGCTGTTGAGCACGACGGTGGCCGCGTAGGTCTGCGCGGGCGTATCGGACGAGCCGCCGCTTTCCGTGTCCGTGCCGCTCTGCGCCTGGCCGCTGAAGGTCACATAGGTGTTCATGACATAGCCGGTAATCCCCTGATAGAGCACGCGGGTCCAGCTGGAGCCGTCCTCCACGACCGCCAGCTCCGTGCCGTGCGGCAGCTTGGCCAGCACCGCCGAGCTCGTCGAAGGATCCTTGCGCAGGTTCAGGATATCGTTGCGGTTGGACAGCGTGACCGTTGCGACCCGCTCCGTCGTTCCGGACGACCCGCTTCCTTCCAGGGTAATCTTCAGATAGCTGGACATGACATAGCCCGTCTGGTTGTTGTACATCACCCGGGTCCAGGTGCCGCTGGCGTCAAGAACCGCGACCGTCGCGCCGTTCGGCAGGCTCCCGATGACCCGCGCGGTCGCGTGTCCCTCGGCGCGCAGGTTCAGCGTGCCGCTGTTGAGCGTCACCACCGCCGTTCCCACGCTGTCCACGCCGGGCGCCGTGTCGGGCGCCGAGGTCTGCGTATCCAGCCGCAGATACTGGCTGGCCACATATCCGCTCAGGGAGCCGTACTGCACCGCATACCAGCCGTTTTCGCTGGATGTGACGGTGAGCTGCGTGCCGTGCGGAATGCGCGCGAGCACGGCGCTGGACGTGTTGGGCTCCTTGCGCAGGTTGAGGCGGTCGCTGGTGTTGGACAGGGTCACCGTAGCCGGCGTCGCCTGCACGATGCCGACGGCGTCTTCCACGGGCGCGGGCGTCACTTCGGGCAATACCGTGCCGTTTTGCAGGGAGCCGGCGATGGAGCGCGTAAAGTTGATGCGCACCCGGTTCACGCCCGTATAATAGAAGCCCAGAATCTGCGCGTAGTTATAGCCGACATTGGCCATTTCCTGCGCGCCGCGCTGGCTCATGCCCACGCCGTGCCCATACCGCCGGGCGCTGACGAGGAAGCCCTTGGTCTGTTTTTCCACCGAGTACAGCTCGTTGTCGCCGCCGTTGATTTTCAGGTTGAGCTTGGTTTCCACCGTCGGGAAGATGGGAATGTCCACCGACGCGGTGGCGCCGTCGTTATAGCGGACGGAAACCCGCATCTGGGTATACAGCTTGCTGGGTTCGGGGTACATGGGGGTATGCAGCGAAATGTCCGTAATCTCCCGGATGGTATAATCGCTGGAAGAGCCGCCCAGTCTGGAGGCCAGCGCGCTTTGAATCATGGCGTAGGCGCTGATGCTCGAGCCGTTCTGCGGGGAGGAATAGATAAGATAGGTCTTGACCGTGCTGGCCGTGTTGGCCAGGTCGTACGGGTCGTCCTTGACCTGAAGGTAGCCCAGTTGGGAGCTGCCCCAGATATTGCTGTTGGTCTCGGTCTGGCCGCCGTTGGAGGCGCTGTAGTATGCGCCGATGTAGCTGCCGTTGTACTGCATGACCACGCCCCAGGTTTCGTTGACCGCCTGGATGCAGCGGGTCTTGTCGTAATTGACGCCCCGGAACACCTGGTGCGTCGTGGTGTCGGTCACATCGTAGACGCCCGAAGACGTTTTGGCGCGCACCGCATAGGTGCGTGCCGCTACCGCCTGCGCCTTGAGGGCCTCCAGCGGGAAGGAATTGTCCATTTCATAGGGCAATACGCCGTATACATAATCCTCGATATAAATGTGGCAGACGACATACGCCGTGCCGCCCGAATAGAGGAACTGCACATCGCAGGGATAATAATTGTTGGGCGCGAGGGTTTCGGCAATTTTGACGGCGTTATATCCGTCGCCCCCGGAATGGCGTTTGAGCGTAAAGCCCGAACCCATGCTGACGCGCTGTCCGTTCTGGGTCAGGTACACCGTACCGCCGGAAAACTCCACCCGGATTCTGCTTCCGTCCTCCACCACCCGGCTGGTATCGCCGTTGATGGTATAGTCGCCGTCAATGGTGACGTTATAGGTCATCTTGCTCTTGACGGAAGAAAGCCACACGCGGATCATGCCGTCGGTCGCGCCGCTCTGCTCCATCAGCGGCGCTGCCGCGAGCGTATCCGCAACGCCCGCCGCGGGCAGGCCCAGCAACGGGCAAAGCATCGCCCCCATCAGCAAAAAAGCCATCCACCGTTTCATGCTTCGACTCCCTTCGCACACTTTGGCGCAAACTGTCGGTTTTTTTTATGATTGTAACATTCCCGTAACAGGCTGTCAATGCATCCTTCCATAGAATTGTCTGGAAGTTGCGGAGAATTCTCAAAGCCTGCCGGCGGATATTCCCTGTTTCCCGCCTTCCGCTGCCGCAGGCCATGGAGGC
>DVFI01000130.1 GCA_018713305.1 Candidatus Avichristensenella intestinipullorum | reverse complement strand
AGGCATATCCGCAAATCACGCCCAAGGAACGGACGGCTTCCATGCCTGTCCGCTACGGATAAGAGAAGGTTTGGCGGAGAAAACCAACGATGTTTTCGCCCGGACCGGATATGGCCGAAACGAATGGATTGGCAGGTTCCCTGCATACGCGGTGCAACGACGCGTCATCGCTGCAAGCAGGCAGGAGGCGCAAAGCGACTGATTCTGCCTTCCGGTTCCGTTTCTGGCGAAGCCTATCGCCTGGAGAAAGATGCCGGCAGCGCCCCCTGAACGCGATACGCGCTCGGCGCAAAGGGCGCGCTGCGCCGGAAGGCATTCGGAGAGGGCGCGGAGGGGCGCCTCTTCTTTTTCGTCCCACAAACAAGAGAGGGCTTTCCCCGCGTCGAACCCATAGGCAGAAAAGTCTACATGCACATGAGAGTTTAAGGGGGGATATCCGATGAAGGAAGGGCTCCTGCCCATCGGCAAAATGGCGGAAATCAATCAGGTGACGGTGCCCACGCTGCGCCTTTATGACCGGCTGGGGCTGCTCAAGCCGCGCTGGGTGGACGAGCAGACCGGCTACCGCTATTACGATGTGAACCAGAACGCCCGGCTGGACATGATTGCCTATATGAAGGAGCTCGGCATGAGCCTGCGGGAAATCGGCGAGGTGCTCCGCGCCGAGGACCTGACGCTGATTGAAATCATTCTGGCCCGAAAAAACGAGCAGATACACCAGCAAATCCGCAGCCTGCGCCTGCGGCACAACGCCGTGGAGCGCGCCATTGCCAGCATCGAGCGATACCGCAAATCGCCCGCCACAGGCACCATCGCGCTGGAATATATCGACCGGCGCTATATCTGGGGCATCCCCTGCCGCGAGAATTCCTATGAAAGCGACATCACCTCCTATGAGCGGGCCCTCACGGACCTGCGCAGGGCGCTGATGGAAAAGGGCTGCCCGCAGGCGCATTCCTACAACACAGGCACTTCCATCGCGCGGGAGGACTTCGCGTGCGGGCGGCTCGTAGCCGACCGGGTGTTTATCTTTGCCGACCGCTTCGCGCAGGAATACGGCCTGGACGCCACCGTGGTGGACAGCGGCATGTACGCCTGTATCTATCTGGACCGCTACGATGACGAGGTCCCCTGCGCCCGCCGCCTTCTGGCATTTTGCAGGGATAACGGCTACGGCATTGCGGGAAACTACCTGTGCGAGGTGCTGACGGAGTTCAACGTGTTCGACAGCGAGCACCGAAGCATGTTCCTGCGTCTTCAGGTCCCGGTACATTTTTTGCGAAAGGGTTGACCCTCATGTTGGATGATGGTTTATACTATTGTTAACAAATTAACAAGGAGGTATTCTTCCATGGAAAAAATCAAGGTTGTGCAATACGGCTGCGGCAAAATGAGCAAATACATCCTGCGCTATCTCCATGAGCATGGCGCGCAAATCGTCGGCGCCATCGATGTGGATCCCGCCATCGTGGGCCTGGACGTCGGCGATTATGCCGGCCTGGGCGTCAAAACCGGCGTGTTGATTTCCAGCGACGCGGACCGCGTGCTGGACGAATGCACGGCGGATGTGGCCATCGTCACGCTGTTCAGCTTCATCGGCGACATCTACGAGCATGTGGAAAAGTGCGTCACGCGCGGCATCAACGTCATCACCACCTGCGAGGAGGCTATCTACCCGTGGACCACCTCTGCCTCCATGATTAACCGGCTGGACGCGCTGGCCAAGGAGAACAACTGCACCATCACCGGCTCCGGCATGCAGGACACCTTCTGGATTAACATGGTGGGCATGGTCGCCGCGAGCTGCCACCGCATCGAGAAAATCAAGGGCGCGTACAGCTACAACGTGGAGGACTACGGCCTCGCGCTGGCCAATGCGCACGGCTGCGGCCTGACCACCGCCGAGTTTGAGGCGCAAATCGCTCATCCCGCTGCGTTTGAGCCCTCCTATGCGTGGAACGCCAGCGAGGCCATTTGCAGCAAGCTCGGCCTGACCATCAAGTCCATCGCCCAGAAACATGTGCCCTTCACCGTGGACCATGACCTGTACTCCCAAACGCTGGGCAAGACCATCAAGGCGGGCGACTGCATCGGCATGTCCGCCGTGGTCACCATTGAGACCATGCAGGGCATCACCATCGAGGAGGAGACCATCGGCAAGGTCTACGGCCCCGATGACGGCGATATGTGCGACTGGTGGATTACCGGCGAACCCAATACCGAGTTCCACGTCGTCAAACCGGCCACCGTGGAGCATACCTGCGCCACCGTCGTCAACCGCATCCCCAGCCTGCTCCGCGCGCCCGCCGGATACGTGACGTGCGATCAGCTCGACGAAATCAGCTACCTGACCTATCCGATGGAGTACCACGTCTGAGACATTCGGCAATCAGGGCCGCTTCGGCGGCCCTTTTCGCTTGTCGAAAAAGGCCGGCTACGCCGGCCTTCAGACCGCCGACAAAGGGGCTGTTTTCGAGAGGAAGCAGCCCCTTAACGCATAGGGTAAGGCGTAAAAAAGGAAACGAAACGCCCTGGCGATGCGTTTC
>DVFI01000129.1 GCA_018713305.1 Candidatus Avichristensenella intestinipullorum | reverse complement strand
GAAACGCATCGCCAGGGCGTTTCGTTTCCTTTTTTACGCCTTACCCTATGCGTTAAGGGGCTGCTTCCTCTCGAAAACAGCCCCTTTGTCGGCGGTCTGAAGGCCGGCGTAGCCGGCCTTTTTCGACAAGCCGGAGCGGCTGCAAGCCGCTTCCGCTATCATGTTCCGCCCGTGTGCTTCGCGCACAGGAACATGATGTTCCCTTCGCTGCAAAGCGGCTTCGTCTGCCTTGCAGCGAAAGGGACGGCATTCCCGCCGGCCTGCGTGCGGGCGCGCCTCAGATGCGCGCGGCCACCGCGTCCCCCATCTGCCGGGTATTGACGGGCGTGCAGCCCTCGCTCATGATATCCGGCGTGCGCAGGCCCTGCTCCAGCACGGCCTGAACCGCGCCTTCCACGGCGGCCGCCTCGTCCGCCAGCCCCAGCGAGTAGCGCAGCAGCATGGCGGCCGACAGAATGGTCGCCAGCGGGTTGGCCTTGCCCTGGCCGGCGATGTCCGGCGCGGAGCCGTGAATGGGCTCGTACATGCCCAGCGTCCCCTCGCCCAGGCTGGCCGAAGGCAGCATCCCGATGGAACCGGTAATCATCGACGCCTCGTCGGAGAGGATGTCGCCGAACATATTGCCCGTCACCAGGACGTCAAACTGCCGCGGATTGCGCACCAGCTGCATGGCTGCGTTGTCCACGAACATGTCCTCGTACTCCACGTCCGGATAGGCCTCCGCCAGCTTGTGCATGGCGGCGCGCCATACGCGGGAGTTTTCCAGCACATTCGCCTTGTCCACGCTGGTTACCTTTTTCCGGCGCTTGCGCGCCATTTCAAAGGCCACGCGGCCGATTCGTTCGGCTTCAAAGGCGCTGTATGCCATGGTATCGTATCCTTCCTCGCCGAACCTGCCCGTTCTGCGGCCCCGTTCGCCAAAGTAGATGCCGCCGATGAGCTCGCGCACGATGACCAAATCCAGGCCGCCGCGCGTATAGGCGGGCTTGAGCGGGCAGGCGTCGGACAGCGCTTCATACAGCAGCGCCGGCCGCAGGTTGGCAAACAGCCCCAGCGCCGAGCGCAGGCCCAGCAGCGCGCGTTCCGGCCGCTTGTCGCCCGGCAGGCCGTCCCACTTCGGGCCGCCCACCGCGCCGAGCAGCACGCTGTCGGACGCCTTGCACGCCTTCACCGTCGCCTCGGGCAGCGGTTCACCCACCGCGTCGATGGCGCAGCCGCCGGCCAGCGCCTGCGTGTAATCAAACGTATGGCCGTATCGCCGGGCCACCGCCTGCAAAACCTTCAACGCCTCGGCAATGATTTCCGGGCCGATGCCGTCGCCCGGGATGACCGCAAGATGCGCTTTCATGCCTTTTCCTCCTCCCGGATGGACCGGAGCAGCCCGCCCGCGTCAATGATTTTCTGCAGAAACGGCGGAAACGGATGCGTCGCAAACGTCTGGCCCGTGGTCAGGTTTTCTATGACGCCCGCCCGGAAGTCCACCGCCACCCGGTCTCCCTCATGGATGCCCGCGACCGCCTCGGGGCACTCGATGATGGCCAGCCCGATATTGATGGCGTTGCGATAGAAGATGCGCGCGAAGGAATTGGCGATGACGCACGATACGCCGCAGGTCTTCAGCGCCAGCGGCGCATGCTCGCGCGAAGAGCCGCAGCCGAAATTGTCCTCGGCGACGACCACGTCGCCCGGCTGCACGCGCGCCACGAACGTCGCGTCCAAATCCTCCATGCAGTGGGCGGCCAGCGCCTGCGCGTCCGGCGTGTTCAGATAGCGCGCGGGGATAATCACGTCGGTATCCACGTTGTTTCCATACTTGAATGCCTTGCCCTGGGCTTTCATGCCAGCACCTCCAGTTCGTCCGGTTGCGCGATACGGCCCAGCACTGCGCTGGCCGCGGCCACGGCCGGCCCTGCCAGAATGACCTCGCTGGTCTTATGGCCCATGCGGCCGACAAAGTTGCGGTTGGTCGTAGCCACGGCGCGCTCGCCGTCGGCCAGGATGCCCATATAGCCGCCCAGGCAGGGGCCGCAGGTGGGGGTGGAGATGGCGCAGCCCGCGTCCAGGAACACGGTGAACAGCCCCTCCTCCATCGCCTGGCGCCAGACGGCCTGCGTGGCGGGAATGACGATGCAGCGCACGCCCTTTTTGACCCGGCGGCCGCGCAGCACCCGGGCGGCCATGCGCAGGTCCTCGATGCGGCCGTTGGTGCAGGAGCCGATGATCACCTGGTCAATGGCGCGCTCGTCCGCCTCCGCGGCGGGCATCACGTTTTCGGGCAGGTGGGGCATGGCGACCACGGGCCGTATCTCGGACAGGTCGATGACGTACGTCGCCTCGTACTCGGCGTCCTCGTCGGCGGTATAGACGGTGTACGGCCGGTGATACCGTCCCTCCAGGTAGGCGCGCGTCACGTCGTCCACCTCGAAAATGCCGTTTTTCCCGCCGGCCTCAATGGCCATGTTCGCCATGCACAGGCGGTCCTCCATCGTCAGATGCTTCAGCCCGTCGCCGGTAAACTCCATGGATTTATACAGCGCGCCGTCCACGCCGATTTTGCCAATGATGGACAAAATCACGTCCTTGCCGCCGACCCAGGGGCCGGGCTTTCCGGTCAGGACAAACCGGAGGGCGGCGGGCACCTTGAACCAGAGACGGCCGCAGGCCATGCCGCAGGCCATGTCCGTGGAGCCCACGCCCGTGGAGAACGCGCCCAGCGCGCCGTAGGTGCAGGTATGGCTGTCCGCGCCGATGACGACCTCTCCCGGCCCGACCATGCCCAGCTCCGGCAAAAGCGCATGCTCCACGCCCGCCTCTCCCACGTCAAAGAAGTGCTCAATGCCGTGTTTGACGGCAAACGTCCGGCACTGTTTGCACTGCTGCGCGGCCTTGATATCCTTATTGGGCGTAAAATGGTCCATCACCATGGCGATTTTCCCCGTGTCGAACACCCTGGTGAAGCCCGCCTTTTCAAACTCCTGAATGGCGACCGGCGAGGTAATGTCGTTGCCCATTACCAAATCCAGCCTCGCCTCAATCAGCTCGCCCGCCCGCACCGATGCCAGGCCCGCATGCGCGGCGAGGATTTTCTCCGTCATGGTCATACCCATGCGCGTTCCTCCTTTTTAATCGATTAAGAGCTTGTTCACGCCGCTGACATACGCGCGAATGCTGGCCTCGATGACGTCGATGGAAAGCCCGCGGCCGGTGACCATCCGGCCGTCGCAGAACAGTTTGACGGTGACTTCGCCCTGTGCATCTTCGCCCTCGGAGACGGAATGGATGGTATAATCGCGCAGCTCGGGGTTCAGGCCGACAATGGCGTTGATGGCCGAGAACGCGGCCTCCACCTGGCCGTCTCCCAGCGCGCTGGCCTTTTGTATCGAACCGTCCTTCTTTTTCAGCGAGATATTGGCCGACGCGTCGATGCCCGACCCGCTGTTGACCACGAAGCTTTCCAGCGCATAGACCTCTTCGCTCGCCAGGCGGTCGCCCAGCACCAGCGCTTCGATATCGCGGTCGGACACCTGCTTTTTGCGGTCGGCAAGGGCTTTGAACTTGGCGAAGGCCTCGTCGAGCTGCTCGGGGCTGACATGGATGCCCAGCGACTTGAGCCGCTCGTCAAACGCGTGGCGGCCGGAATGCTTGCCGAGCACCATCTGGCTCCGGGGCAGGCCAATCGACTCGGGGCTCATGATTTCATACGTTTCCCGGTTGGCCAGGACGCCGTGCTGATGAATGCCCGCCTCGTGCGCAAAGGCGTTTGCGCCGACGATGGCTTTGTTGGGGGCCACGCGCTGGCCGATGATGCGGGACAGCGCGCTGCTGGCGCGGTAAATGCGCGTGGCGTCCACGCCCAGCTCGGCGTCGAAATACCCGGCCCGGGTCTTCAGCGCCATGACCACTTCTTCCAGCGCCGCGTTGCCCGCGCGCTCTCCGATGCCGTTGATGGCGCATTCCACCTGCCCCGCGCCCGCGCGCACCGCGGCCAGGGAATTGGCTGTGGCCAGGCCCAGGTCGTTATGGCAGTGGGTCGAGAAAACGACCTTCTCCGCGCCTTCGACGTTCCGGCGCAGGTATTGGATGAGGGCGAACATCTCGTCGGGCGTCGTATAGCCGACCGTGTCCGGCACGTTCAGCGTCGTCGCTCCGGCGCGGACGGCCTCGGTAAAGACGCGGGCGAGGAAGTCCCACTCGCTGCGCGTGGCGTCCTCGGCGGAAAACTCCACGTCCTCCACCAGGCCCCTGGTGTACGCCACCAGGGTGCGTACGCGCTCGATGACCTCGTTGGGGGACATCTTGAGCTTGTACTGCATGTGAATGGGGGAGGTGGCGATAAACACGTGAATGCGCGGATGCTGCGCCACGCGCACGGCGTCCCAGGCGGTGTCGATGTCCTTTTGCGTCAGGCGGGCCAGGCTTGCCACGACGGGCGTGCGAACCGTCTCGGAAATGGCGCGCACGGACTCAAAATCGCCGGGCGAGGAAATGGCGAACCCGGCCTCGATGATGTCCACGCGCAGCTTTTCCAGCTGGCGGGCCATTTCCAGCTTTTCGGTCAGGTTCATGGAGCAGCCGGGGGACTGTTCGCCGTCGCGCAGGGTCGTATCAAAGATTTTCACATGGTTGGGCATGTCATTCTCTCCTTATTCCGCGGACAAAATCGCGCCGGTCGAAGCGGACGTCACCAGCCTTGCATAGCGCGCCAGCACGCCCGTCTGTACTTTGGGCTGCAGCGGGCGGAACGCCTCGCGGCGGCGGGCCAGCTCCTCCTCGTCCACCAGCAGGCGCAGCGAGCCCCGGGGAATGTCAATGGCAATGCGGTCGCCTTCCCGCACCAGGCCAATCGTGCCGCCCTTGGCGGCCTCGGGCGATACATGGCCGATGGCCGCGCCGCGCGTGGCGCCGGAGAAGCGGCCGTCGGTGATGAGGGCCACCTGCTTGTCCAGGCCCTGTCCCGCCAGCGCGGACGTGGGCGAGAGCATTTCGCGCATGCCCGGTCCTCCGGCCGGCCCCTCGTAGCGAATCACCACCACGTCGCCGGGGCGGATATGGCCCGCATAGATTTCCGCGATGGCGGCGTCCTCGCTGTCGAACACGCGCGCAGGGCCCTCGTGCACCAGCATGTCCTCGGCCACGGCGGCGCGCTTGACCACGCAGCCGTCCGGGGCCAGATTGCCGCGCAGCACGGCGATGCCGCCGGTTGCGCTGTACGGCGCTTCGACGGGGCGGATGACGCGTTCGTCCAGCACGCGGCAGCCGCGGATGTTTTCGCCCAGCGTTTTGCCGGTCACCGTCGGCACGTCCGGGAACAGCAGGCCGGCGCGCGCCAGCTCCGCGAGCACCGCCGATACGCCGCCCGCCGCGTCCAGCTCCTCCACATGGTGTCCGCCCGCGGGCGCCAGCCGGCAAAGGTTGGGCACCCTGGCGCTGACCGCGTTGGCAATGTCCAGGTTCAGCGTTACCCCCGCCTCATGGGCGATGGCCGGCAGATGGAGCATGGAATTGGTCGAACAGCCCAGCGCCATGTCCAGCGCCAGCCCGTTTTGAAACGCGCGCTCGGTGAGGATGTCTCGCGGGCGCAGGTTCTTCTCCAGCAGCGCCATCACCTGCATGCCCGCCGCCTTGGCCAGGCGCACGCGCGCGGCCATCACCGCGGGAATGGTGCCGTTGCCCGGCAGGGCCATGCCCAGCGCCTCGGACAGGCAGTTCATCGAGTTGGCCGTGAACATGCCCGAGCAGGAGCCGCACGAGGGGCAGGCTTCGCTTTCCACGCAGCGCAGCCCCTCCTCGTCCAGCTTGCCCGCGCTGAAAGCGCCCACGGCCTCAAAGACGGAGTTGAGATCCTTCCCGCCCCGTCCGGCCAGCATGGGGCCGCCGGACACCACAATGGCGGGCACGTTGACGCGCGCGGCCGCCATCAGCATGCCGGGCACGACCTTGTCGCAGTTGGGAATCAGCACGAGCGCGTCAAAGCCGTGGGCCTCGGCGAGCGTTTCGATGCTGTCGGCGATGAGCTCGCGCGACACCAGCGAATAGTGCATTCCCTTATGCCCCATGGCGATGCCGTCGCACACGGCGATGGCGGGCACCTCCACCGGCGTACCGCCGGCCATGCGCACGCCTTCCTTGACCGCCTTGGCGATGGTATCCAGGTGCATATGGCCGGGCACGATTTCACTTTGCGAGTTGACCACGCCGACCAGGGGGCGGTTCAGCTCGGCGTCGATGTAACCCATGGCCTTGAACAGGCTTCTGTGCGGAGCCCGGGCAAAGCCGGATTTGACGGAATCGCTTTTCATGGGGCAGCCTCCTTACCCGTACGGCTTACTTTTTCCAGCTCATCATCTTGCGCAGCTCCGCGCCGACCTGCTCCACCTGCGAGGTCTGCTCCAGCCGGCGGCGGGCGTTGAAGCCGGGACGGCCGGTCATGTTCTCCAATATCCAGTCGCGCGCGAACGTGCCGTCCTGGATTTCCTCCAGCACCTTCTTCATTTCCTTGCGCGTCTCCTCGGTGATGATGCGCTTGCCCGTCTTGTAATCGCCGTATTCCGCCGTGTCGGAGATGGAATAGCGCATGAAGGAAAGCCCGCCCTGGTTGACCAGGTCGATAATCAGCTTCATTTCATGCAGGCACTCGAAATACGCGCTTTCGGGCTGATACCCGGCCGCCACCAGCGTCTCAAAGCCCGCCTTCATCAGCTCGCACACGCCGCCGCACAGCACCGCCTGCTCGCCGAAGAGGTCCGTTTCCGTCTCCTCTTTGAAGGTCGTCTCCAGAATGCCGGCGCGCGCGCCGCCGATGCCCGCGGCATAGGCCAGCGCCAGCTCCTTGGCCTTGCCCGTCGCGTCCTGATAGACCGCCACCAAATCCGGCACGCCGCGGCCCTCCAGGAACTGGCTGCGCACGGTATGGCCGGGGCCCTTGGGCGCGACCATCCATACGTCCACGTCCGCCGGCGGGATGATTTGGCCGTAGTGGATGTTGAAGCCGTGGCCGAACACCAGCGAGTTGCCCGCCTCCAGATTCGGCGCGATATGCTCCTTGTACAGCGCGGCCTGCTTTTCATCGTTAATCAGGATGACCACGATGTCCGCGCGCCTGGTTGCCTCCGCGGAAGGAAAGACCTCAAAGCCGGCCTCCTCCGCCTTTTTCCAGGACTTGCTGCCCTCATAGAGGCCAATGATGACCTTGGCGCCCGAATCCTTCAGGTTCAGCGCGTGCGCGTGTCCCTGGCTGCCGTAGCCAATGACGGCGATGGTTTTTCCGTCGAGCGCGTGAAAGTTACAGTCCTGCGCATAATACAGCTTTGCCATGTTTGACGCCTCCCGATGTTATACTTTGGATGGATTCTGTATCTGGACGCCTCTTTCCAGGCCCGAGATACCGGAGCGAACCGCCTGCAGGATACCGAAGGGGCGCACCACCTCGATAAACGCTTCGGTCTTGGTCGTATCGCCCGTCAGCTCGATAATCATGTTCTGGGGCGATACGTCGATGATGTTGGCGCGGAAGATATTGGTCAGCGAGATGACCGCCATGCGGCTGTCCGCGTCGGCCGCAATTTTGATGAGGACATGCTCGCGCGTGACGGATTGATTCGGGGTCAGCTCGGCAATGCTGATGACGTCGATGAGCTTTTCGAGCTGGCGGCGGATTTGCACGGCCGTGTTTTCGTCGCTGTGCAGCGCGATGGTCATGCGCGAATAGGCGGGATTTTCCGTCTCCGCCACGGTCAGGGAATCGATGTTATAGCCACGCCGCGTAAACAGGCCCGACACCCGGCTGAGCACGCCCGGACGGTTTTCCACCAGCGCGGAGTAGACATAGCGCTTGCCGGTCATAGGATACCTCCCTGCTTGTCAATGGAGAGAATCTGGTCGTTGTAGGAGCGGCCCGGCGCGACCATGGGCAGAACGTTTTCGTCCTTGCTGATGCGCGCGTCGATGACCACGGTGCGGCCCAGGTTCACCGCCTCGGGAATCAGCCGGGCCAGCTCGTCGCGCCGGCTCACCACCAGGCCCGTGGCGCCGAACGCCTCGGCGAGCCGGACATAGTCGGTCTGGCGGTGGAGCGTGGTTTCGCTGTATCGGCCGTTGTAGAGGATTTTCTGCCACTGGCGAACCATGCCCAGCACGCCGTTGTTCATGACGACGATGACAATGGGCAGGCGGTAGGTCACCGCGGTCGCAAGCTCGTTGAGATTCATATGGAAGCTGCCGTCGCCGGTAAAGAGCACCACGCGCCGTTTGGGAAACGCGCTCTGTGCGCCGATGGCCGCGCCCATGCCATAGCCCATGGTGCCCAGACCGCCGGAGGTGCACAGCGTGCGCGGATACTGAAACGGATAGCGCTGCGCCACCCACATCTGATGCTGGCCCACGTCGGTGGCGATGATGGTATCGTCCGGCACCGCCGCGCGCACCGTGTCGATGAGGGCCTGCGGGGTCAGCTTGCCGCTGTGCGCCGGCCTGGGCTCGTGCGCTTTCCAATCCGCCACCTGGGCGAGCCACTCCCCATGGTGGTGCAGCCCGCACCGTTCCGTCAGCATGGCCAGGGATACCTTCACGTCCCCGCACACGCTGGCATAGGAGATGATGTTTTTGTTAATCTCCGCCGCGTCGATATCCAGGTGCAAAATGCGCAGCTGCTTGGCAAAGGTGTTGGCGTTCATGATGACGCGGTCGGAAAAGCGCGCACCGCAGACAATCAGCAGGTCGGCCTGGCTGACGGCGGTCGCGCTGGTGCGCGTGCCGTGCATGCCGAGCATGCCCATGTACTGCCGCTTGCCGGCGGGGTAGGCGCCCAGGCCCATCAGCGACAGCGACACCGGCGCGCCCAGGCGGGCGGCAAAGCGGTACAGCTCCGGAGACGCGCCCGCGCGGATAACGCCGCCGCCCGCGAAGATGACCGGGCGCTTGGATTCTTCAATCATGCGCACCGCCACGTCGATGTCCGCCTCGGTAATTTTCTCCGTCTCCGGCAGGATGGGTTCCGGCTGCCTGGGCTCAAACTCGCACTGCGCCTGCTGCACATCCTTGAGCACGTCCACCAGCACCGGGCCCGGCCGGCCCGAAGCCGCGATGCGAAACGCCCGGCGCATCGTATCCGCCAGTTCCTCCACGCGGCGGACGATAAAGTTGTGCTTGGTAATGGGCATGGTAATGCCGAAGATGTCCACTTCCTGAAAGCTGTCCTTGCCCAGCAGGCCGGACGACACGTTGCCGGTAATGGCCACCATGGGCACGGAATCCATAAACGCCGTGGCCAGGCCCGTCACCAGATTGGTCGCGCCGGGGCCGGAGGTGGCAATCACGACGCCCACCTTTCCGCTCACCCGCGCATACCCGTCGGCCGCATGCGCCGCGCCCTGTTCATGGGAGGTCAGAATATGGCGGATACGCCCGCGGTACGCGTACAGCGCGTCATAGGTATCGATAATCTGTCCCCCGGGAAAGCCGAACACCGTATCCACGCCCTGCTCCAACAGGCATTCCACAATAATTTTCGCGCCGCTCAGCAGCATGGCTCGTCCTCCTGCCGTCGTGTTTTTCATGCAAAAAACCTTCGTCCTCTCAAGAGACGAAGGTTACTTCGCGGTACCACTCTTTTTGGCGCTGTCGCGCCCGCTCATCGGCGTCCATCAACGCCTATCCCCATAACGGAGGAAACCGTCGCCCCTACTGCAACTTCAGCGCGAGAGCTCAAAGGAGAGTAAAGCGGGAATCCATACCGCCTCTCACCTTCCGGCGGCTCTCTGAAATGCAAATTCGGCGCTCCGTTGCCTTGTCATCGCTCAAAAATATGGAATTAGGGTGACTATAATCTATTTTCCCCCGATTGTCAAGCCACCTGTGAAAAATTGGCAGTTTGACGGAAAACAGGCGTTAAAATTAAAAAGAATCCGGTATTTCCATGCAGTTTCTGTCGGCTGTCAGCATAGCATTGCATCGCCCCCGGCGCTAGGAGCGCTGGCGGAAGCCCGCCCACAGCCCGCCGGAAAACAGAAGGCCTCCCAGCAGATTGCCCAGCGTCACCGGCAGCAGGTTGGCCAGCAGCAGACGGCCCGGCGCAAGCGCCGCCTCCGGCACGGCCAGCATGGCCGCGGGCAGATAAAACAGGTTGGCCACGCAGTGCTCCAGCCCGCACAGCACAAACAGCGCCACCGGGAAATACAGCGCCAGCACCTTGCCCGCCGCGTCCCGCGCCGCCAGGCTCATCCAGACCGCCGCACAGACCAGCACGTTGCACAGGATGCCCCGCGCCATCGCCTCGCCAAAGCCCAGCGACAGCTTGCCCGCCACGGACGCCTCCAGCGCCGCCGTAAACCCCGCGTCGCCTCCCAGCCCCCACGCCGTCAGCGCCGCTATCAGCGCCGCTCCCACGGCGTTGCCCAGATACGTCATCCCCCAGCACACCAGCATCACGCGTCCCCGGATGCGCCCCGACCACTGGGCCAGAACCATCAGGATGTTGCCGGTGAACAGCTCCACCCCGGTCAGCACCACCATGGCCAGGCCTGCGGGAAACAGCAGCGCGCCCGCCAGCCTGCCCGCGCCGTCGCCCAGCAGCGCGCCGCAGACCGTTGCGCCCAGCGCCGCCAGCGCGATGAACATGCCCGCCGGCACCGCCCGGAAAAACAGCGTTCCCGGCGTCAGCGCGGCTTTCTCCGCAGCCCGCTCCGGGTATTGGGCAAAGACGGCACGGGGCGAATCCAACATGCGCCCTCCCTCCTTGAACGGATATTTTCACCTTTCTATATGCATTGTATCGTATATTGAAGGAAAAGGCAATCCGTATCCAAAACGCGGACGCGCAAAAAGCGCCTTCGACTGCCCGCATCCCCGCCGAAACCCCTGCAAACGCAAAACGGATGGGGCGGACGCGCATCAGACAGGCCTCCAAGACAGGGCGTCGCCCTCACGAGCGCGGCGCACAAACGGCGGGCGCGCTTGCCAACCGTGTGCACGGACGCGCCCTCCCCCGATGATATGCCAAGCGCCCGAACACATCGCAAAGAAAAAAACAGCGTGACCGAAACCACGCTGTCGCTGTCATACCGCGAAAACCCATTGGGGAGGCTTGGAGGGCCGAAGCCCTCCAAATACAATCCGAACCCGGCGACATGCGCGGCGGGTTCGGAAGCCTTGCGCAGCAAGGTTTCCCTGCGCGTTTCCCCGGCCGCGCCCCCAGGCGCAGGGAAAACGTGTCCTGGCGGAATAGGCCGGCAGCGCCGGCCTTTTCTGACAAGCTGGAGCGGCTGCAAGCCGCTTCCGCTATCATGTTCCGGCCGTGCGCTTCGCGCACAGGAACATGATGTCCCCTTCGCTGCAAGGCGGCTCCGCCAGCCTTGCAGCGAAATTCCGATCCCGGGCCGGGTCAGGAATCGCCCGACAAAATCCGGTTGAGGCTGTCAATCATTTCCGCGTCCTTGAGGCGGAACTTGATTTCCACGCGGCGGGAAGCTTCCTTGTCCTCCACGCCGTAGGCGTCGTACTTCAGCTGGCTTTCCGAGCGGCCGTTGGCCGTAATCATCATGCGCAGCTGGTCCTTTTCCGCGTCCGTCAGGCCCACGAAGCTCTCGCCCAGGCAGTAGTTCACCACCGCCAGCGCGCGCCGCTGGGACAGGTCGAGGTTATGCTCATAGGTGCCGTCGCTGTCCGTATGGCCCTCGATGATAATCTCCGCGACATAATCCGCGTTTTCCTGGCTCATCAGGGTGCGGAAGTAGAGCGGAATCAGCTGATCCAGCAGGGCGCGTCCCTCTTCCTTGATGTTGGCGCGGTCCGTGTCGAAGAACACCGCGTTGCGCAGCGTAATCGCGCCCGTCTGGGCGTCCACGTCCACCTCCAGGCCGGTTTGCGAAAACGCGTCGCGCAGCTGTTCCACGATGCGGGCGCGGACGCCCACCAGCTCGTCAATCTGCGCGGCCTGGGCATCCAGGACGGCCTTCTGCTCGTTCAAAAGCGTCTCCAGGTCCGTCACGCGCAGGCGTTCCGTCAGCAGCTCCGCATCGCGCGCGCTCAGCAGGATTTCCCGGTTTTCCAGGTCCTCGGAATACTCGTCCAGCTGCCGCCGCGCCTCGGCGATTTCCTCTTCGGACAGGGCCAGCAGCCGCTCCTGCTCCTCAATTTGCTCCTGCTGCAAAATCAGCCGCGCCAGCGACTGTTCCAGCTCTTCCTGGCTGGCGGCCAGCGCCTCGTTCTTCTCCGCCAGCTCCGCTTCGCGCTCGGTCAGCGTGAACTGCTGCGTGTTCAGCAGCGCCTGCAGGGAGGAAAGGGCCCGCTGGTTTTCCTGCAGCTCCTCCTGCGACCGCGCAAGCTGCTCCTGCTGCAGGGCCAGCTCCTCCTCCTTGGCGGCCAATTCCGCCTCCTTGGTGTCCTGCAGCGTCACATAGCGGTTAAAGGACAGGAACAGCAGCAGCACAAACATCAGCAGCAGCGCCGCCATCATGTCCGAATACGACATCCAGTAGGACTGGTTTTCCGGGCGCGGCTTTCCCCTGCCGATACCCCTGGCCAGCAAGTCAGCTCACCTCCTTGGACGCATCGTCGCTCCGCGCGGGACCCGCCGCGCGGCCGATGGTTTCCTCCAGGGACACCATGGTTTCCTGGATATCCGAAAGCGTGCTGTGGATTTGGCGGGTCAGGTTCTGCATGTTTTCGTCAAACAGCCCCAGCGCGTTGGCCAGCCCCACCTCGATGCTCTCCACAAACGTCTTGTACGCGCCGCGCAGCAAATCGGCGCTGGCGCGCATTTCCATGGCCACCTGCTCGAGCGATTCGCTCTGCGCGTTTGTGCGTTCCTCCAGGCCGGAGACAAACTTGTCCGTCCAGACGGTATAGTCCTGAAAGCTCCCCTGCAGCTTGGCCTGGTATTCCTGCAGGGCCGACAGATAGCGCGCCTGTTTGCGGGAAGCCTCGTTCATCTCCTCGAGCAGGTCGGCCGTGCCCTCCTGCGTCTTGGCGATGCGCTGCGTGGCCGTCTCCATATCACCGACAAAGCCGGCAAACTTGGCGATGATGTCCTCCGCCACGCCGTGTATGTTCGTCACGTCGCGGGTAATGGCCGAGACGGACTCCAGCATGCTCCGCTGGTTCTCCTGCATCTGCGCCTGGCCCTGCGAAGCGGTTTCCAGCGTTTCGCCCAGGTGCTTGAACTGCCCGTCCAGCGAGGAATTCATCCGGTCGATGAATCGCGCGACGATATAGTCCAGCCCGTCTATCTGCGCGCGGGTTGCGGCGTTGATAAAATCGTCCATCGTGCGCTGCACCGGCGCCATGGCGGACGCGACGGCCTGGTGAATTTCCCCGGCCACGCGCGTGCTCATCTCCTGCGTGAACTGGGACATCATATCGGTCTGGTCGCGTTCCAGCGCCAGTATCTGCGACGGCGTGTCGGGCGGCTGCGGGAGCGCCGTGGCATAAAACGCGGCCGTAAACGCATCCAGCGCGTCGCGCGCGCGTCCGGCCGCATATTTGTTGAGCACGTTGAACAGGAGCGAGGCAATCAGGCCCACGATGGACGTGTTAAACGCCAGCGCGATGCCCCCGGTCAGGCTGACGTAGGAATCCATGTCCATCAGGTCCAGCCCGTCCAGGCCTATTGACAGGCCGACAAAGGTTCCCAGAATGCCAATGGACGTGCAAAGGCCCGGGATGATATCCGCCAGCGCCGCGCGGCCCGGCAGGGTGATGATGTTCTCTTCGTTGATGTAATCCGCCACGTCTACCGGCGCGCCGCGCTCGCGCATCATATCCGCGCTTTGCAAAAACGCCCGCCACGCAGGCTGAAGCCGCTTTCCCAGAAAGCCCGGCTCCGCCCACAGCGGCCTGGCCAGCTTTGCCTTGGCGCCCTCGCGGAGGGTTTCCGTCGCGCGGCGCAGAATGCCGGCGTTGCGCAGCACCGGCCGGACGCATTTGCATACGCCCATGAGAAACACAATTCCCGTCAGAAGGTAAAACAGCGCGTCTGGAAAAGCGCGGTTGAGGAAAGTGATAAACTGTTCCATCGTCTCCACCTGCCGTATGTAGAATCGTCAACACGGGCTGACAAACGGTTTTATCATATAAACGGACTTCCCGGGCAAATTCGTGCAGCGCCGTGCGATTCTCTTTTGCCACAAGAATTATTTTCATGATGGACACAAAAATTTCACATTTCGCATCATTGCATCGTTCGACATTTTCCGCTATAATAACCATGAGCCTACTAGATATAAGCGCGAAATACCCCGTTTTCATAATAATCTCGGGGCATATCTATTATTAAGACACAGCGCAAAGAAAGGATGATATACCGATGAGCCGAAGAAAGTCGCTTGATCCCGCGGTGATAGAGAGCATCGCCCAGAACATCTTTAACGTCATGCCCCTGCTGCGCAAACGCCTCCTGCATATGGACGTGATTCAAAGCGAACACGGCATTCCGCTTTCTCATGTGCAGGTGTTGAGCATGCTCAACGAAACCGGGTCCATGTCCGTATCGGAGATTTCCCACCGCCTGGGCATTGCCAAGCCGAACATTACGCCCCTTGTCGATCGTCTGATTGAAGAAAAGCTGGTGGACCGCATCCGCGACACGCAGGATCGCCGGGTGGTCAACGTTGTCATCCTGGAAGCAGGCCGCGAAAAGCTGGCGGCAATACGCGCCACGATTGGCGAGCAGGTTCAGGAATGGGCGCAGAACATTTCCGCCGCCGATTTTCGCGAGCTGGCGGATGCGCTGTCCAGCCTGACGCGCATTCTCAGCAACGTGCAAAAAGGATAATTCAGCCTATCGCTTTGTGCAAAGGCCCCGGTCGGCGACCGGGGCCTTTTTGCCGCAAACGGCGCGGAACGCAGCCGCTCCGCGCCCATTCCCTTGCGTTATCCCACCACCAGGTTGAGCAGGCGGCCCGGCACATAAATGGCCTTGCGCACGGTTTTTCCCGCCAGGAGCGCCTGGACTTCCTGGCGCGCGAGCAGCGCGTCGGTGTCCCGGGCCGTCAGCGAGGTCGCCACCATCATACGGCCGCGGACCTTGCCGTTCATCTGGATGGCGATTTCCACCTCGTCCCGGACCAGCGCCTTCTCGTCCCACTGCGGCCAGGGATGGCGAACCAGCGACGTCTCATGGCCCAGATTGCGCCAGATTTCCTCGGTGATATGCGGCGCGACGGGGTTGAGCAGCTGTACCAGCACGGAAAGCTCGCCGCGCGTGACCTGCCCGCTGGCATACAGCGCATTGACCAGCGACATCATCGCCGCGATGGCCGTGTTAAACTTCATGCGCTCGTAGTCCTCGGTCACTTTCTTGATGCAGGCATGCACCTGCGCAAGCATCTCGGGGCGAATGCCGTCGCTGTCCGCCAGCATCTCCTGCAGCCGCCACAGCCTGTCCAGGAAACGGCGGCAGCCGACCGCGCCGTTGGTCGACCACGGAATGGCCTGGTCAAACGCGCCCATGAACATCTCGTACAGCCGGAAAGCGTCCGCGCCCAATTCATCGACGATATCGTCCGGGTTGATGACGTTGCCGCGCGACTTGGACATTTTCTGCC
>DVFI01000128.1 GCA_018713305.1 Candidatus Avichristensenella intestinipullorum | reverse complement strand
GGCGGAACATGATAGCGGAAGCGGCTTGCAGCCGCTCCTCGCGGCGTACACGCCGCCGCTGCGGATGAGATAGGAAGGGGCTGGCCGCCCCTTCCTGCATCCCCGCAGAAGTGTGATATGCTGAACCTTGCAGCGCAGGGCTTTCGAACCCGCCGCGCATGTCGCCGGGTTCGGATTGTCTTCATGGGTTCCCGCTACATAGCCCGCACAATCTCGTCCACCAGCCCCGCAAACTTCGTCCGCACGCGCTCGCCGACCTCCAGCACTTCCTGGTGGTTGAGCGGCTGGTCAAGAATGCCTGCGGCCATGTTGGTAATGCAGGAGATGCCGAGCACGCGCATGCCGCTGTGCCGCGCCACGATAACCTCCGGCACCGTGGACATGCCGACCGCGTCCGCGCCCAGCGTGCGCGCCATGCGAATTTCCGCCGGCGTTTCAAACGACGGGCCGGAGAACCACATGTACACCCCTTCCCGCAGCGACAGGCCCAGCGCTTGCGCCTGGCGGCGCGCCAGCGCCATCAGCTCCGCGTCAAAGGCGCGCGACATGTCCGGGAAACGGGGGCCGAAGGCGTCCAGGTTCGGGCCCATGAGCGGGTTGAGGCCGCTGTAGTTGATCATATCGCGAATCAGCATCAGGTCGCCGGGCGCAAAGCCGGTGTTTACGCCGCCCGCCGCGTTGGTGACCACCAGCGTATGCACGCCCAGCTGGCGCATGACGCGTACCGGCAGCGTAACGTCCTGCACGGAATAGCCTTCATAGAAGTGGAACCGGCCGCGCATGACCGCCACGCGTTTGCCGTGCAGCGTGCCGCAGACCCATTCGCCCCGGTGTCCGGGCACCGTGGAGACGGGGAACCCCGGAATGTCCCGGTAGGACAGGGCGCGCGCGTCCTCCAGGGGCGACAGGCTGTCGCCCAGGCCCGAGCCCAGAATCAAACCGATTTCCGCCCCGCCGCAGGCGGCCTGAATGGCCTGCGCCGCGCCCTGAATCCTCTGCATTGCTTCCATAGCCGTTATGCCTCCTTTTGTAAAGCGGACAGGAAAGATGTGCCGCAAAGCGTGTTGTCCAGGTGGAAAACATCCAGAATGGTCGAAGCGACGTCGCCGAAGGTTGCGCGCGTGCCTAAATCGGCGCCGCGCAGCCCCGGACGCCAGCACAGCAGCGGCACCCGCTCGCGCGTGTGGTCGGTGCCGGGGAAGGTCGGGTCGCAGCCGTGGTCGGCGGTGATAAGGAGCAAATCCTCCGGCCCTATGCATGCCTGCAGCGCCGGCAGCGCGCGGTCAAACGCCTCCAGCGCCCGCCCGAATCCCTGCACGTCGTTGCGGTGTCCGTAGAGCATGTCGGTATCCACCAGGTTGACAAACACCAGGCCGTTGAGCGGCTCGCGCATTTTGGCCAGCGTCGCCTCGATGCATTTCGCATTGCCCGCCGCATGGTCCGAATCCGTCAGCCCGCGGTGGGCGAATATGTCCTCTATCTTGCCCACGCCCACGGTGTCAAGCCCTGCGCGCAGGAGGATGTCCAGGAGCGTATCGCCCGGCGCGGGGAAGGAAAAGTCGCGCCGGTTTCCGGTGCGCACGAACGCGCCGGGGCAGCCGACAAAGGGGCGCGCGATGACCCTTCCCACGGCGTGCTCGCCGACCAGGATGCCGCGCGCGATTTCGCAGATGCGCCACAGCTCCTGCGGGGGCACGATGTCCTCGTGCGCGGCAATTTGGAAGACGCTGTCCGCCGAGGTATAGACAATCAGCTTGCCGGTTCGCATATGCTCCGCGCCCAGCTCCTCCAGGATGGCCGTTCCGCTGGCCGGCCGGTTGCCCAGCGTGCCGCGGCCGACGGCTTTTTCAAAGGGCTCCATGACCTCCCCGGGGAAGCCGTTGGGATAGGTGGGAAACGGCTTGTCCAGCACCAGGCCCGCGATTTCCCAGTGCCCCGTGGTGGTGTCCTTGCCGGCAGAGCGCTCGGTGAGCCGCCCATATGCGCCGATCGGCGCTTCCGCCGGCGGGAAGCCCGTGCCGGGGATATTGCCAAGCCCCAGCGCGCACAGGTTGGGAAGATGGGGCGAGGCGCCTTCGGCGACATGGGCCAGCGTATTGGCGCCCTCGTCGCCGTATGCGGCCGCGTCCGGAGCGTTTCCGCACCCGACGGCGTCCAGCACGATGAGCAGGACCTTTTTCTTTTGCATACTATGCCTCCATACTGTTGTGTTCCCATAGCTTTTCGGCAAGCATGGCGATACACTCGGTGTTGGTCGGCTTGCCGCGCTGGGGGTCGATGCTGTTGCCAAACGCGCGCAGCAGCGCGTCCATGCGCCCGCGCGTCCAGGTGGCCTCTATCGCATGGCGGATGGCGCGCTCCACGCTGTGGTCGCTGACGCCCGCTCCGGCGGCGATGCGGGGATACAGCCCCGAGGTGGCGCGCTTGAGCAGGCGGTCGTCCGCCGAGACCAGCGCCACCGCGCGGGAAAGATAGGAAAAGCCCTTCAGATGCGGCGGGACGCCCAGCAAAAGCGCTTCCCGCTCCGCTTCCGGCCGGCGGGCCTGCGCGTGAAACAGGGTCAGGGCGGACGGCTCCGCCGCGCCGGCGCGAAGCAGCGGCGCCAGCGCTTCCGCCTCCATGGGCTTGTCCAGCGCCATGTCCGCCTTCAGGCGCAGGGCGCGCGCACGGGCGGGGGCGCCCATGGCCGTCAGCACCAGCACGCTTGGATAGCGCCGGAGCCAGAGCGCATGCAGCTTCTCCAGCACGGCCAGCCCGTCGCAGACGGGCAGGGCCAGCGCCAGCACAAGCGCCTCGGGCCGCAGCGAGCGGACGCCCTGAAGGGCCTGGGCGCCGTCCTCCGCGCCGTATGCCGAAAAGCCCAGGCGCGCCAGGCTCTCACAAAGCCTGCGCCGGGCCCTTGCATCGCCTTCCGCGACCAGTACGCGCATCATCTCGTCCATGGCCGTGCATTTCGACGCGGGCGGCCCGGTTTCCTGCCGGCCGCACGGTCAAACGCCGGAGCGGCAAAACGCCGGATGCGCTCCGGCGTCCGGATGCGCTCCGGCGTCCGGATGCGCGGCTAGAGGCTGTTGGCCTGCTGCATCATCCACTCGATGAATACGCCGTATCCCTGCGTCGGGTCGCTGACAAACACATGCGTCACCGCGCCGACGATGCGTCCGTCCTGCAGGATGGGGCTGCCGCTCATGCCCTGCACAATGCCGCCCGTCCGCTCCAGCAGCTCGGGGTCCGTCACCCGGATGGTCAGACTCTTGGGCGACGCCTCCTCCTGGCGCGTCACCCGCGTAATTTCCACGCCATATTCCCGGACGCCCCCGTCGTCCAGGGTGGTCAGGATGCTGGCGGGCCCCGTATGGACGCTGGCCTGCGAGCCGACGGGCAGTCCCTGCGGATACAGCGGATTGACAATCGGCGAGGCGGCGGAGCCGTATATGCCGAAGGTGTTGTTCAGGCGGATATCTCCGAGCGTGACCGGATTGCGCAGGAAGGAGCCCTGCAGCTCGCCGGGCGTTCCGCGCTCTCCGCGCCGGATGCCCACCACGCTCGAGCGCAGGATGCTGCCCTCGCGCACGGGCAGCGTCACGCCCGTATCCAGGTCGGTGATGGCATGGCCGAGCGCGCCGTAGCGCTGCGTCTGCGGGTCGTAAAAGGAGAGCGTGCCCACGCCCGCGGTGCTGTCGCGCACCCAAAGGCCCAGCCGCCATTGGCCGTCCAGCGCGTCCTGCGCGGCCTGCACCGTGGTTTCGCGCTCCTCGCCCCGGCGCGCGTAGCGCACCTGCAGCGGGGAAGCGCCCTGCGCGGCCAGCATCTCCGTGAGCTGTGCGGCGCTGAGCACGCTTTGCCCGTTAATCGACAGCAGCAGGTCGCCCGCCCGCAGTCCCGCCTCGCGCCCCGGGCTGGCGCTGCGCTCTCCGTCCACCTCCGACAGCCCTACCACCAGAACGCCCTGTGTGTTGAGCGCCGCGCCGATGGACTGGCCGCCGGGGTAGAGAATCTTTTCGCTGTCCACCTGCACGGTGACCTGCTTGACCGGCACGCCCAGCAGCGATACGGTCAGGTGCGTCTGCCCCGCCTGCGCGCCGATGACCCCGACGGATTCGTCCGACGAGGACAGCACCTGCGCGCCCACGTCGGAGGGCTCCAGCGAGTAGGGCCAGCCGACCGAGACGGCATACGTCTCGCCCGCGCGCACGCGCAGCGTTTCCGGCAGCGCGCGTACCGCCTGCGTCTGCGGGGAATAATTGGCCAGGACGGCCGCCAGGGATAGCAGAATGCCGATGCTCTGCCGCAGTTTCCGTTTTGTTTGCATGCCCGCGCCTCCCCAATGTTTCTGCGCCTTTCAGGATGGGCGCGCGGGCGGCGAAGTATGCTGGCGCATAAAGGAAAGCGCC
Source organism: Candidatus Avichristensenella intestinipullorum (assembly GCA_018713305.1). GTDB lineage: Bacteria > Bacillota > Clostridia > Christensenellales > Aristaeellaceae > Avichristensenella > Avichristensenella intestinipullorum. The sequence continues at coordinate 9,703 of DVFI01000128.1, read as the reverse complement.
GAAAACCCGCGCCGCGGCGGCAAAAAAACGTCCCGCGCGCCGGCCGCGGGCGCGCCGCGGACATCATTGTGCACAGAATGGCACATCTTCAAACGGAACGAATTGACAGAATTCCGTCCTCTTGTTGTCTTGTCCGCGCACTTGCTTGACGCTCCGGAAACGCCTGTGCTAAAATTAGTCCATCATAGGAAAAGAGGTCGCTGTCATGGACATATTGCAAGCCGTTTCTCTGCGCGGCATCGTGCCGGTCATCAAGCTGAACCGTCCGGAAGACGCCGTGCCGCTGTGCGGCGCGCTTTCGCGCGGCGGGCTGCCGGTGGCGGAAATCACTTTCCGCACCGCCGCGGCCGAAGAATCCATCCGCCGGGTGCATGCCGAACTGCCCGACGTCCTGCTGGGCGCGGGCACGGTGCTGACGTGCGAGCAGGTGGACCGCGCCGCGGACGCGGGCGCCGCCTTTATCGTGTCCCCGGGGCTCAATCCCCGGGTGGTGCAGCACTGCCTGGACCGCGGTCTGCCGGTGCTGCCCGGCTGCGCCTGCCCGTCGGATATGGAGCGCGCGCTGGAACTGGGGCTGAAGACCGTCAAGTTTTTCCCCGCCGAAACCCTGGGCGGCGTGGCGGCCATCAAGGCCATGAGCGCGCCGTATGGCGGCCTGACGTTTGTGCCCACCGGGGGCATTGACGAAAAGAAGCTGCCCGCTTACCTGGCTTTTGACAAGATTCTTGCCTGCGGCGGCAGCTGGATGGTCAAGGAAGCCTGGATTCAGGAGCAAAACTTCGAGGCCGTCGAACGCGCCGCCGCCGCAGCGGTGGACGCCATGCTCGGCTTTTCGCTGGGCGTGCGCGACATGGCCGCCATCCTCCGGGGCGAAAAGCCGCAGCTTCGCACGCACAGCGTGCGCCGCGCCGCGTTTTATCTGGCGCAGGCGGGCGTGCCCGAAGGCAGCGTCACGTTGCTGGAGGCCTGAGGAGGGACAATATGAAACGCTTTTTGGGAAGGAACTTCCTCCTGGAGACCGACACCGCGCGGACGCTCTTTCACGAGACGGCGGCGGTGCTCCCGATTTGCGATTTTCATTGCCATATCCCCGTGCAGCAGATTGCACAGAACCGCCCTTTTTCCTCCATTGTGCAGGTCTGGCTGGGCGCGGACCATTACAAATGGCGCGCCATGCGCATTGCGGGCGTGCCGGAAGCGCTGATTACCGGCGGCGCGTCGGACGAGGAAAAATTCATGGCTTGGGCGGAAACCATGCCCAGGCTCATCGGCAATCCGCTGTACCACTGGACGCATCTGGAACTGCAGCGCTATTTCCACATTGAGGAAACGCTGCGCCCCGAGACCGCGGCGGATATCTGGAATGAATGCAACCGCCAAATCGTCAGCCTGCGCCCGCAGGACCTCATCGCCCGTTCCAACGTGCGCTTGGTGTGCACGACCGACGACCCGGCGGACAGCCTGGAATGGCATCGCGTGCTGCGCGCGGAAAACGAGTCCGGCGCGGTCATTCTGCCCGCCTGGCGGCCCGACAGGGCGCTGGCCCTGGAGGCGGACGACTTCCTGCCCTGGCTTTCCCGGCTGGAAGCCGCGGCGGGCTTCGCCATTGACGATTTTGCCTCGCTCCAACGGGCGCTGGCCGAGCGCCTGGCCTTTTTCCATGAAAACGGCTGCCGGCTCGCCGACCATGCGCTGGACACCGTGCCCGCCGCGCCCCCGAGCGAAGCGCGCGCGAAGGAAGCCTTTGCGCTGCGCCGTGCGGGAAGCCCGGCGCCCGCCGACCTGTCCGACGCGTACCGCGCGACGCTGCTGGTATTCCTTGCCGAGGCGTACAGCCGCATGGGCTGGACCATGCAGCTGCATATCGGCGCGCTGCGCAACGTCAATCCCGGCATGTTCCGGACCCTGGGGCCGGACACGGGCTTTGACGCCATCAACGACCAGTCCATCGCCGTGCCGCTGCAGCGCCTGCTGACCGAAATGGCCGCCGCCGCGCCGCTGCCGCGCACGCTGCTCTTCTCGCTCAACGACAAGGACAACTACGCGCTGGCGACCCTGGCGGGCGCTTTGCAGCGGGACGGCGTCGCCGCGCACGCAGGCCTGGGCCCCGCCTGGTGGTTCCACGACCAGCGCGACGGCATGGAACGCCATCTCCGCACGTTGGCCAACGTGAGCGTGCTGTCGGAATTCGTGGGCATGACGACGGATTCGCGCAGCCTCCTGTCCTATACGCGCCATGAGTATTTCCGCCGGATTTTCTGCAACCTGCTGGGCAACTGGGTGGAAAACGGCGAGTATCCCATGGACGTGCAGGCGCTGGAGACCATTGTGCGCAAGGTCTGTTTCGAAAACGCCATGGCCTTGTTCCGAGACGTCGTCTGAAACGGCCGCCCCGCCGGCCCCGCGCGGCTTTTTCGACCGGCGCGGCGGGCGGGAACCTGCGGCGCGCGCTGCAAACGCCAGAATAGCATTCCGGCTCCGGCGAACGATTCGCCGGGGCCGTTTGCTTGCGGTCAGCCGCCCGTCCGCCCGGCAGGGTGTTTGTTTTGTCTAACAAAATATTTTCGCGCAGGTGGCGCAGCGTGCCGTTTTGTGGTATACTCATGGCAACGGCCTTTCTGCCGGAAAGTATGAAGCGGGGGAAACCACTTGGACGTCAGCACAGCGGTAAGGGAACGCAGGAGCATTCGCCGGTTTCTTCGAAAGAAGGTGCCCGAAGCGGCGCTGGCCGAGATGGCGCAAGCGGCGCGGCTGGCCCCGACGGCCAACAACCGGCAGCCTCTGCGCTTTGTCATTGCGGACGAGGCGGCGCTTTGCGCGCGGATATTTGCGCATACGCGCTGGGCGGCGCTGGCGCCGGAGGCGGGGCCGGACGAAAGCACGCAGCCCGCGGCCTATATCGCCATTCTGGTGGACAAAACCGTCCGCCAGCAGGCGGATGCGGACGCCGGCGCGGCCGCCATGAGCATGCTGCTGACGGCGCAGGCGCAGGGGCTTGCCAGCTGCTGGCTGGGCGCGCTGGAGCGCGAGCCGCTGCTGTCGCTGCTGCGGCAGGATGCGGCGCGCTATGCGCTGCACTCGCTCGTCGCGCTGGGCTACCCGGCGATGCGCTCGCGCGCTGTGGAAGCGCGCCGGGGGGAAACGGCCTATTATCTGGAGGAACCGGACAGCCTGTGCGTGCCCAAGAGGGCCGCGTCGGATGTGATTGTGTGGATAGGGGGAGAAACATGGAGCGAAACATGAGCTTTTCCGCGGACCAGGTCAAGCAAATTCGGATGAGGCTGGTCTGGGCGCAGGCGGAAATGATTCCGGGAACGTCGGAGGAACTGCAGGTGTTCGCCGCGGGGGATGAGGACAGCCTGGAGGCGCTGAAGGTGGACATGGAGGAAGGGACGCTGGGAATCAGCCAGCCGGCGCTGCAGAGCATGGCGCACAAGCGCTGGCTCCAGATATGCGTGCGCGTGCCGCAGGCCTGGAGCGGCGATATCGACGTGGACAGCGTGTCGGGCACGGTGGGCGCGCATGGCCTCGACGGCGGAGAGCTGGTGTTCGCGACGGTTTCCGGCCCCATCCATCTGGAAGACATGCGCGCGCGGCTGCTGCGCCTGCGCACGGTGTCCGGCGCCATTGCCGGCGTGGGCATCGACACGGAGCGCCTCGCTGTACGGACGGCGGCGGGCCAAATCGGCCTGCGCGAGATGCGCTTTGACAGCGCCAGGGCCTTCACGGTCAGCGGCACGACGGAGCTGATGCTGCGCGAAGGGTGCGGCACGCTGGAGCTGCAATCCGTTTCGGGCGCCGTGAGCGTGGAAGTGGAAGGCACTGCCTGCGCGCAGCTGCATTCCCTGAGCGGGCAGTTTTTGCTGGACGAAGCGCTGCGGGGCGAAGAAAACGGGCTGAAAATCTACGCCACGTCGGTTTCCGGCGGTTTGGCGGTAAAAAGGAGGAAAAAGGACCATGAAGACCGTCACATTGCAGATTGAGGGCATGCGCTGCAACGGCTGCGCGCTGGGCGTGCAGGGAGCGCTGAAGAAGCTGAATCAGGTCAAGTCCGTAAAGGTTTCCTTCCCGGACAAGACGGCGGAGCTGGTGTGCGACGAGGACGCCTACGACCCCAAGGCCATTGAGGCGGCCGTGCAGGGGCTGGGCTTTCGGGTGAAGAGCGGATTATGAGCATGCAAAAGGTTACGCTGCCCATCGGGGGCATGCACTGCGCCGCGTGCGCGTCGGGGCTGGAGTATGTGCTCGGCGATATCGAAGGCGTGCAGAGCGCGCAGGTCAACTTTGCTTCGGAGAAGGCAACGGTCTCCTATGACGACGGCCGGGTGGATATGGCCATCCTCCGCCGGGCCGTCGAGGAGGCCGGGTTCTTTGTGGACGACGAGGCGGACCGCCGCCAGGCGCGCGAGCGGGAAGCCAGGCGGCAGAAAAAGCGCCTGATTGCCTGCGCAGCGCTGACCATTCCGCTGTTTTGCCTGTCCATGGGGCCTATGGTGCTGGGCGTGACGCTGCCCGTGCCTCCCCTGGTCCTGGCGGTGGTACAGCTCCTGCTGGCCACGCCGGTGATGGTCATATGCCATGACTTTTATACCGACGGTGTGCGGTCGCTCCTGCGCGGCCGGCCGAACATGAACGCGCTGATTACCATGGGGACCCTGGCTTCCTATGCGTACAGCCTCTGGGCGCTGGTGCAAATCGCCATGGGCAACGAGCAGGCGGTCCATCAGCTCTACTTTGAGTCCACGGCCGTCATCCTCACGCTGGTGCTCCTGGGCAAAACGCTGGAAATGCGGGCCAAGGGCAAAAGCGGCAGCGCCATTGAAAAGCTGATGGGCCTGACGCCCAAGACAGGCTCGGTCCTGCGCGAAGGCGAGGAAGTCGAAATCCCGGTGGCGGAAATCGCGGTGGGCGATATCGTCTGCGTGCGCCCGGGCGAGCGCGTGCCGGTGGACGGCGTCATCACCGAAGGGGAAACCGCCATGGACGAATCGATGCTGACGGGGGAAAGCATGCCCGTGGACAAGCGCGCGGGCGACAGGGTTTCGGGCGGCTCCATCAACAAGCACGGATACTTCCGCTTTGAGGCAAGCCATGTGGGGCGCGACACCGCGCTGGCGCAGATTATCCGCCTGGTCGAGGAGGCGCAGGGCTCCAAAGCGCCCATCGCGCGGCTGGCCGATCGCATTGCGGCGGTATTTGTTCCCGTGGTGCTGGGCATCGCGCTGGTGACGCTGGCCGCGTGGATAGCCGCGGGCGAGCCGTTCGCCGACGCGCTCAAGGCGGCGGTTTCGGTGCTGGTGATTGCCTGCCCCTGTTCGCTGGGGCTGGCGACGCCTACGGCCATTATGGTGGGCACCGGCCGCGCCGCGGAGCTGGGCGTCCTGTTCAAAAACGCGCAGGCGCTGGAGCAGACGGAAAAGGTGCGCTGCATCGCGCTGGACAAGACCGGAACGCTGACGGAGGGCACGCCGCGCCTGACGGACCTGCTGCCCGCGCCCGGGGCGGACGAGCAGGAGCTGCTGCGCTGGGCGGCCGCGGCGGAACAGGGCTCCGAGCATCCGCTGGCGGCGGCGGTGCTGGAGGAGGCCGCCGCGCGCGGGCTGGACATCCCTGCCGCGGAGGGTTTTGAGGCCGTCAGCGGGCGGGGCGTGCTGGCCCGCGCGGAGGGCCATGTGCTGCGGCTGGGCAACGAGCAGATGCTCCGGGAAGCGGGAATCGATACCGGCGCCCTGAGCGCGCAGGCGGAAGCGTTGGCCGCGCAGGGCAAAACGCCGGTCTATCTGGCGCGCGACGGGGCGGCGCTGGGCGTGCTGGCCATGGCGGACAAGCTGCGCCAGAGCAGCCGGGAAGCCGTGGAATCGCTGCGGCGCATGGGGCTGCGCACCGTCATGCTGACCGGCGACCACGCCAGGGCGGCGGAGGCTATCGCCCGGGCGTCCGGCGTGGACGATTTTGAGGCCAATGTGCTGCCGGGCGATAAGGCGGAGCGCGTGAAAAAGCTGATGGACGCCAACGGGCCCGTCGCCATGGTCGGCGACGGCATCAACGACGCGCCGGCGCTGGCGCAGGCGGACGTGGGCGTCGCCATAGGCTCGGGAACGGACGTGGCCATGGAATCGGCGGACGTGGTGCTGGTGCGCAGCGATTTGAAGGACGTGGTGCTGGCCATCCGCCTGAGCCGCGCGACCATGCGCAACATCCGGGAAAACCTGTTCTGGGCGTTTTGCTACAACATCATTGGCATCCCCATTGCGGCGGGGCTTCTGCACGTTTTCGGCGGGCCGCTGCTTTCGCCCATGCTGGCGGCCGCGGCGATGTCCTTCAGCTCCGTGTCCGTGGTGCTCAACGCGCTGCGGCTCAACCTGTTTAAACCCTGAATCGCGCTTTCCGCGCACGCCCCGACGGACGCCGGCCCGATTTTTCCGGAATCGGCGCCGGCGCGTTGACGCTCGCCCTGTGGAAATGGTACAATTTACCCGGGCCGGTGCGGCTTCCCGGGCGGAGGCCGGGAAACGACGGCCGTATATTCCGGCGGGCGGCTATCTATCGGGGAGGTGGAATGGGTCATGTATGATCTGCTGGTGTTGGGCGGCGGGCCGGCCGGCTACCTGGCGGCGGAGCGCGCAGGTCATGAGGGAATGTCGGTTTGCTGCTTTGAAATGCGGGAGCTGGGCGGCGTATGCCTCAACGAGGGGTGCATTCCTTCCAAGGCGCTGCTGAACTGCGCAAAGGTATACGAGCACGCCCTGCACGGGGAGAAGTTCGGCGTGCTGACGCACGACATCGCGCTGGACCATGCGCTGGTGCAGAAGCGGCGGGCGAGGGTCGTGCGGACGCTGGTCGCAGGCGTCAAGGCAAAGATGCGCGAACACCATGTCGAAGTGGTGCGCGAGCGCGCGGTTCTGCGGGGCCGTGTGGACGGGGGCTTCGCGGTGGAAGCGGGCGGACAGGTCTACGAGGGGAAAAGGCTCCTGATTGCGACCGGTTCTTCGCCCGTCGTTCCGCCGATTCCGGGCCTGCGCGAAGGGCTGGACAGCGGCTGGGTCGTGACGAACCGGGAAGTGCTGGCGCTGCCGGAGGCGCCGAAAAAGCTGCTTATCATCGGCGGAGGTGTCGTCGGCCTGGAGATGGCGGCCTATTACCGCACGGCGGGCAGCGAGGTGGCGGTGGTCGAAATGCTGGACCATATCGCCGGCGCGACGGACAGGGAAATCTCCGATTTGCTGCTGAAGGAATACCGGCGCAAGGGCGTGGATTTCCGCCTGGGCGCGAAAGTCGTCGCCTTGGGCGAGGGCCGGGTGACGGTTGTCGAAGCGGGCGGAGATACCGTCCGGCTGGAGGCGGACAAGGTGCTGCTCTGCGTCGGACGGCGCGCGAACGTGCAGGAGATGGGGCTGGAAACCCTCGGCGTGGAGATCACGCGCGCGGGCGTGCGCGTGGATGCTTGCGGCCGGACCAACGTGCCGGACGTGTTTGCCGCCGGCGACGTCAACGGCGTGTCCATGCTGGCGCATACGGCCTATCGCGAGGCGGAAGTGTGCGTCAACACGATGCTCGGCAGGCAGGACGCCATGCGCTACGACGCCATTCCCTCCGTGATTTATACGCTGCCGGAAGTGGCGGGCGTGGGCCTGACGGAGGAGCAGGCGCGCGAGCAGGGCGTCGCATACGAATGCCGGAAGCTGTCCATGCGCTATTCGGGACGCTTTGTGGCGGAAAACGAGGGCGACGGCCTGTGCAAGATGCTCATCGACGCGCAGCGGCGCACCGTCCTTGGCGTCCATATGATAGGCGCCTATGCTTCCGAAATCATCTGGGGCGCGGCGGCGATGATAGAAACGGGGCTGCGCGTGGAGGATGCGCGCAAAATCGTCTTCCCGCATCCGACGGTTTCGGAGATGATTCGCGAGGTCCTCTGGACATTTTCATGACGGATTCGCGGCCGGCGACAGAACAGGCGCGCCGGTCTTGCGCATGCAACGGAACAGAAGAGGAAAGGAGTTTTCACATGAGCGATTGCGAACGGATTCGCCTGGACGTAAACCACATGATGGCGGACTACCTGGGGGCGCAGTATGGGGTGGACCCCGCGGCGATAGACGCGCTGGCGCCCTATGCCAGGGCGGCGCATGAGAACGTGCAGCGCTGCCGCGGCACGGGGATGCTCGGCTGGATGGATTTGCCGCACAATCAGGACGGGGTGCTGGAGAAGCTGGAAGCCGTTGCGGCGCGGGTGCGCGCGCAGTTCGACGCGTTCGTCGTGCTGGGCATCGGCGGTTCGGCCCTGGGTCCCATCGCCGTGCATCAGGCGCTCAGCCACCTGCGCTACAACGAGCTGCCTGCGGAAAAGCGCGGCGGGCCGCGCCTGTATGTGGAGGACAACATCGACCCCGAGCGCATGGCCTCGCTTCTGGACGTGATTGACCTGAAGAAAACCTGCTTCAACGTGATTACCAAGTCCGGCGCGACCGCCGAAACCATGAGCCAATACCTCATCATCACCGAGCTGCTCAAGCGCGAGGTGGGGGACGGCTGGCAGAAGCATGTGATTGCCACGACGGACCAGGCCCGGGGCAATCTTATCAAGCTGGTGCAGTCCGAGGGCCTGGAGTCCTTCGTCATCCCCGCCAGCGTGGGCGGACGGTTTTCGGAATTGTGCCCCGTGGGCCTGCTGGCGGCCGCGGTGTGCGGCATCGACATCCGCATGATGCTCAAGGGCGCGGCGATGATGGATGAAGTCTGCCGGAACAACGGCGACGTGTGGACAAACCCCGCGCTGCTGGAGGCGGCGCTGCAGTATACCTGCATGCAGGATATGGACGTGAACATTCAGGTCATGCTGCCCTATGCGGACAGCCTGCGCGCCGTGGCGGACTGGTTCTGCCAGCTGTGGGCGGAGAGCCTGGGGAAGAACGTGACGCGCAGGGGCATGGCGGTCAACGTGGGGCAGACGCCGGTCAAGGCGCTGGGCGTGACGGACCAGCATTCCCAGCTCCAGCTCTATACCGAAGGCCCCTACGACAAGGTGATTACCTTCCTGAAGGTGGAAAAGTTCCGGGCGGAAACGGCCATCCCGCACGGATGCGAGGAGTTCCCGGACGTGGCGTTCCTGGGCGGCAAGACGCACAACCAGCTCATCGAGGCGGAGCGCCAGGGCACGGAATACGCGCTGTACCGCGCGGGCCGGATGAACCAGACGATTACGCTGCCGCAGGTCAACGCCTGCACGATAGGCCAACTGCTGTATTTCTTTGAAATGGTGACGGCCTACGCGGGCGAGCTGCTGGACATCGACGCCTTTAACCAGCCCGGCGTGGAGGAGTCGAAGCTGGCGTCCTTTGCGGTGCTGGGACACGAGGCCGAGAAGTTTGCCAGGAAACGCGAGGAAATGGCGGGCCGGCCTGCGCCCAGGGAAAAATATCTGCTGTAACCTGCCGGGCACAGAAGCGGCGGAAAGGCAAAGCCGGAGGCGAGCCTTTCCGCCGAAATGCGCTCTGCGCGCTCAGACCGTCGACAAGTCGACGGTCTTTCGCTTGTCGAAAAAGGCCGGCGCAGCCAGGCCGGCGCAGCCGGCCTTTTTCGCCAGGACACGTTTCCCCTGCGCCTGGGGCGCGGCCGGGGAAACGTGCAGGGAAACCTTGCTGCGCAAGGCTTCCGAACCCGCCGCACATGTCGCCGGGTTCGGATTGTATTTGGAGGGCTT
>DVFI01000127.1 GCA_018713305.1 Candidatus Avichristensenella intestinipullorum | reverse complement strand
TTCGACCACTTCATCGTAAGCACCGTAAGAATCATCAGTATGATGAAAAATACACACCCGACCGTTGCCGCTCTGTCCATTCGAAAATCTCTGAATGCCAGTTCATACACCCAATACACGATAACGCTCGTGGCTTCATAGGGCCCGCCCTCTGTCAGTACATCTACGCTCTGGTAGACCTTCATGGAGCTCAAAAAGCTCGTCACGCCCAGAAACAGAATGGTCGGAGAGAGCATCGGTACCGTAATGCGGAAAAACCGCTGAACCCCATTCGCGCCATCCAACGCAGCGGCCTCGTAATAGTCCTGGGAAATACTCCGCATGGCGGACAGATAGATAATCATGGCATATCCCATTCCCCGCCAGGCAGCAAAAATAATCAGTGAAACCAGCGCCAGGGGCATGCTGTTGAGCCATCGGATTTCCCCTGTGGAGAATATCGCATCCATGACGTAGGTCAGTATTCCCTGCCGCGAGTTCATCATCCAAACGAATACCACCGCGCTGGAAGAAGCGGCAATGTACTTGGGCAACACCGTCAAACCGCGCAGGACGCTGAAATAGCGCGTCATACGGTTGAACAGCAGCGCCAGGCACAGACCGCCAATCAGGCTGCACGCCAGTTCTCCCATGGTGTAAAGTATCGTGACTTTCAAAGACGCCGCCAGGTTGTCTGCGCCGGAGCCGGCAAAAAGCCAACGGTAGTTTTTCCACCCCACATACTCTATGTCCGTGCGCACGGCGTTCCAGTCCGTAAAGCTGATGCGAAACAAGTCCAGAATTGGATAATAGATAAACACAATAAAGAAAATGAGTGCGGGGGCCGCGAAGAGAAACTGAATCAGTTTTTCCTTGCGCTTCAGCGCCGTTTGTCTTGCTCCGCGCCGTGTCCCCAAGGAACGCGCCTGGTCCATATTGCCCTCCCCTTCCCTTCGGATTCAAGTCGCCGGGCGACCGCCTGGGGTTTGTCTCGCCCAGGCGGTCGACCGGCAGGGAGTATTGCATCAGTTATCCGCTATGATTTCTTGCATTTGCTCTGCGATGCTTTCCATCACTGCCTGCATATCGCCGCCCTCAATGATTGCGCGGCTCATCTCGGCACGCCAAATATCGTTGGTCGTCACGGCGTTGTTATAGCGCGGCTGGCATTCGACATTGTCCAGCATTTCGATAACGGGCAAATACGCGGGACGCGACGCCACATAGGCCTGGCCGGCCTCCGTCTCCAGAATGGTGGTGCGCGTGGGCAGATAGCCGGTTTCTTCCGCAAGGGCAATGTTCACTTCCGGGGAGGTCAGGTACTGAATCAGCTGCCATCCGGCGTCACGCTGCGCCTCGGAAACGCCCGCCACAAGGCCGATGCCCTGTCCGCCCACATAGGAGTACCGCCCGCGTTCACCGCCGACAGGCCACGTCATAGCCACCTCAAAATCGCACATCGCCTGCAGGTTGGTATGGATCGCGGAGGACTGCACATAGCAGAACAGCTTGCCTTCGGCAAAAGCCGCGCGTCCATCTGCACCGGCGCTGGAGCCATAGAAATAGTCCATTTTCCCTTCCTGGTACCAACGCTGCAAATCCGTGGCAATCTCCACGCACAGCGGATTGTCCAATTCCGCCGTGGGCGCTTCATCCGTGCCAAAGACGGCCGCACGGTTGGTAAAGAAAGGCTGAAAATACCAAACGCCGCCTGCGTGCATGCCCATGGCCTTATGCTCCTCAGTCGTGGCCTTTTCCATAAAGGCATTCATATCTGTCCAGAGCTCGGGAATCTCCAGCCCTTCTGCCTCTGCCATCTCTGTATTGTAGTATATGACCAAACAGCTGTTGAGATAGGGCAGGCCGTAGGTTACGCCATTCCAGGTAAACGTATTGACCAGGCCTGTGCTGAATTCATCCAGCGCAAACTGGTCGTCTGCGATATACTCCTCCAGCGACGCAATCATGCCGCCGTCGGCAAACGTGCCCAGATAGGACGGGTTCAGCGTGATAACCGCCGGCAGCTGTGATCCGTCCCCTCCCGCAATGGCGGCGGAGAGTTTTGCGTTAATGTCCGTCCAGTCGCCCTGATAGATGGGATCCACCGTAATCAAAGGATTCTGTTCTTCAAATTCGTCAATCAAAGCATTGAGCAAGTCTGCGTTCGACAGGGCGTGCCAGAACTCGATAGAAACGGGTTCGGTCACCTCATGGCTCTGTGCCAGGGCTGATGGACAGAGCAGCGACACTGCCAAAATGGCAAATAGAACCAAGACCAGAGTTTTTTTCATGATGACGCCTCCTTGTTGTATAAATTGCCGTTTCCGAACATATCTTTGCATATATTATAGCAAATCGACACAGCTTTACAAACGAATTAATTTCATGATATCTTGAAAAAAAGCCATCGCACCGCGCCCGGCATGCATGCCGCAGCCCCTGCGTTCGGGGTCGCATATTGCAAACAAGGGGCCGCAATGTGTATAATGTATTCAGTGATATACACCGTAAATGTGGAGGAAGGGCAATGCTTGGAAAAGACTATGCCTACTTCATCGAAATTGCACGTCAGCAGAGCTTGCAGACAGCGTCGGATCTTTTGTTCGTCTCCCCTTCGACGCTGAGCAAGTATGTGCAGCGCCTGGAAAACGACCTGGGCTTACAATTGTTCGAGCGCGTGGGAAAGCGATTCATCCTCACCTATGCCGGTCATCGCTACCTTGCATGGTGTCAGCGCATGAAAGCTGTGGAGGACAGATGCCAGCGCGAACTGCAGCACATTTCCGCCAACGGGAAGAAAATTCTGCGCCTTGGGTTTCCTTCCATGCATGTCAAATGCTTCCTGAACAGCATTATCCCCGCTTTTTTGCGTGAGCACCCCCGAATCGAGCTTTCCATCTACGAGCGGAATTCCTCCCAGATATGGCCGATGTTTTTCGATAACAAGCTTGATCTGGTATTCATGTATAAAAATCCTGCCACGCTATCCGGGAACATCCAGAACGCTGTCGTCTCTACGGAAAACATGGTCCTCTGCGTTCCGAAGGGACACGCCATTGCGTCGGCAAGCCAGTCGCGAGCCGGATTCCCCTATCCATGGATAGATTTGCGCGCAGTGGAGCATGAGAACTTAATTGTCGTCAGCGAGTCTGCACAGGACGTGGTCGGTTCCATAGAGAGCATTTTCAACCAGTATATTCCCGCGCCCCATATTGTGATGCGCGCCATGGTTCTGGAAAGCATCGCCATTGGCATTTTGCAGGGGATTGGCATCTCGATTCTCCCCGATCGCCTCCTGCATCTTTTGGGGTATCGAAACTGCTTCGACCTGTATTCCTTCGGAGAGACGCCGGTTATCTGCCAGTATCGCGCCTTCCATTATGCGCACTCTTCCGTCGAACAGGAGATTTGCGCACTCATTGATTTGGCAGAAGAAAACCTTCGCATATAACGAATCCTCCTGCGCTGCCTTCGCGCCCAAGGTTCCCCGCTCCCCCCCGTCGGACGGCAGGCAGGCGCAGCGCGGAAAACCAAGCGCGCGTCTGTGCGCCAGGCCGCCCAACGGCATGAGCGCCGCTCCCTGCGCGCATGCCGGCCTGTCCGGTTCCGCTTCTCCGTCCGGCTTCCGGCACTCACGGCGTGCGGCTTCTGCGCCGCCCGAAAGCCGCTCCTTGTTCCGCCCTCGGATTCCTTCCGTATAGCGTCGTACCATTCAGGGGCCATGGTTTGTGCTCCCCCGCCTTCGCCGGGGCCGGTGCGCGGCGGATTCCGACAGGGAGAGCGGATTCCGCTTGCCGTCGAAAACGCCGTATTCACATATAATGTTTTATGATGGCAAAACAGCGCCGGAAGGATGCTCATTTGTACCGCCCTATGCTATCGTCGCATTTGCCAGACATGCTGCTTTCGGGTCTCCGCACGAATTCCGCATGGCTCGCCCATGGGATGGACGGATTGGCAGAAGAGAAAACATGAAAGCAAACCATTCTTTTGTGTGTTTTGCCCGGCCATGGGTTGGCTTGTGCTTATCAGCGCCTGTGAGTTCGATTTCCGAAGCAGTACTGGCTCTTTCGATGAAACGGACGCTTGAGATGCTGATGCAGCAGGGGAAGACAGGGCTGCCGCTGTTTGTGCTTGGTTCCTGGGCTTATTCCGTTCTCCGGCATAGGCTGTCTGATGGTTGGAGTGTCCAGCGCCAGATTCCAGAGAAAATTCCGCTTTGAGCTCAAGCGGGACGACGGCCTGACCGCCCTGATGGAAATCAGCTTGTGAGACACAGCGGTCCAAGTTGCGGCGGAGGGCTTTCACAGCACGACAGAGAGCGCAGCGACAAGCTAAAACAGAAAGAACCAGCAAAATACCGCCCTGCTGTACGACAAATGCAACAGGGCGGCTTTGCTTTTCCTTTTATGATTCTTCTCTTGGCATGCCGGTCGAACATACATCGTATCCATCCAGTCTCAGGCGACGCACCGATGGGCAAAAGCCTGTATTCATGCGGGATGGGCCGTTTGGATGGTTACTCCCACTCAATCGTCGCCGGAGGTTTGCCGGTAATATCGTACACGACGCGATTGACGCCCTTGACTTCGGCGGTAATGCGGGCGGAGGCGCGCGCGAGGAGGGCGTGCGGGAGGCGGGCATATTCGCAGGTCATAAAATCGCTGGTACGGACGGCGCGCAGCGCGAGGGTATAGTCATAGGTGCGGTCGTCGCCCATCACGCCGACCGAACGCGTGTCCGTCAGGACGGCAAAATACTGATCCGCCTTGGCGCGGGAGCGCGCAACCTCCTCGCGCCAGATGGCGTCCGCCTCGCGCAGGATGTCCAGGCGCTCGCGCGTGACCTCGCCGATGACGCGGATGGCAAGGCCGGGGCCGGGAAAAGGCTGTCGGTTGACCAAGCTGTCGGGAAGCCCCAGCAGGCGGCCCAGCTGTCTCACCTCGTCCTTGAACAGCCACCGCAGCGGCTCCACTACGCCCTCAAAAGCCATTTGCTCCGGCAAGCCGCCGACATTATGGTGGCTCTTGATGGTCGCGGCGTCGCCCGTTCCGGATTCGATGATGTCCGGATAAATGGTTCCCTGCGCCAGGAAGCGAATCCCCCGGAACGCGGCGGCCTCCTGTTCAAAAACGCGCACAAATTCCGCGCCGATGCGCCGGCGTTTTTCTTCCGGCTCGCGCACGCCTTGCAGCAGCCGGAGAAAACGCTCCTGCGCGTTGACGCGCAAAAAGCGCATATCCATGCCGGAGAAGGCGCGTTCTATCTCGTCGCCCTCGTGCTTGCGCATCAAGCCGTGGTCGACAAAAATGCATGTTACCCGGCCCGGGATGGCGCGCGAGAGCAGCGCGGCACACACCGAAGAGTCCACGCCGCCGGACAGGCCCAGCAGCACCTCTCCCCCTCCTACCTGCTTTCGCACCGCGTCCAGCTGCGTGCGCAGATAATCGTCCACGCTGTAATCGCCCTTTGCGCCGCACACGCCGTAGAGGAAATTGCGCAGCATATCCAGCCCATGCCGGGTGTTTTCCACTTCCGGATGGAACTGCACGCCGTACAGCCCGCGCTCCGGGCAGGCCGCCGCCGCATTCGGGCAGGAACGCGTATGCGCGAGGCTGACAAAGCCGGCGGGCAGCGTCCAGACCTGGTCCGTATGGCTCATCAGCGCTACCTGGCGCCTGTCCAGCCCTTCCAGCAGCGCCGACGGCCGATCCAGCGTCACCTGAACGCACCCGTATTCGCTCTTGCGGCATGGATGCACGTCTCCGCCCAACAGATGGCACATCAGCTGCATGCCGTAGCAGATGCCCAGCACCGGCACGCCGAGGGAAAACACGCCCGCATCGCAGCTCGGAGCCCCCGGCGCATAGACGCTGTGGGGACCTCCGGTCAGAATCATGCCGATGGGCCGGATGGCCCGGATTTCCTCCAGCGGCAGCGCGCCGCTGCGGATGACCGAATAGACGCCCAGCTCGCGCACGCGGCGCGCAATGAGCTCCTTATACTGGCCGCCAAAGTCCAAAATGAGCACCGTTTGATTCGCCACGTCTACATCCCCCTGACGTCAAAGGCTGAACAGCAGCTGCGCATACGTCGGATAGGGCTGCATGTCCTCCGGTAGATGCATTTCCAGCGCGTCCGCCGTCCCGCGCAGGGCGTCCATGGCCGGAAGGACACGGTCGCGATAGTAGTTCGCGCTTTCCTGCAGCGTTTCCGTGGCCTGCGCGCCCTGTGTCGCCGCTTCCAGCTCGGAAATCTGCGCAAAGAGCGTGTCGGTCAGGTCGGACACTTCCTGAAGGATGGTTTCCTCCGGCCGGCAGGACAGCGCCGCAGACACCGCGCGCTTGGCCAGGATGATATCGCCGAGCTTTTTCTGATACGCGCAGGCCGCGGGCAGCACCGCCTGGCGCGCCATATCCAGCATGGTCAGCGCCTCGATATGCAGCGTCTTGGCATAGTTTTCCAGCAGGATATCGCAGCGGGAGCGCATCTCCGTCTCGGTGAACACATGGTGGCTCTCGAAAAGGCGGATGTTTTTTTCGTCCACAAAATACGGCAGCGCATCCGCCGTGGTGGGCAAATTGAGCAGCCCGCGGCGCCCGGCCTCCTCGCGCCAGTCCTCGGTATAGTTATTGCCGTTGAAGATAATGCGGCGGTGCCGGCGGATGGTGTCGCGAATGAGCTCCGACATCGCGCTCTGCACATTTTCCGCCCCCTCCAGGACATCGGCAAACTGGCGCAGGGACTCGGCCATGATGGTATTGAGGACAATGTTGGGGCTGGCGACCGACTGCGACGCGCCGGGCATGCGGAATTCAAACTTGTTGCCCGTATAGGCGAAAGGCGACGTGCGGTTGCGGTCCGTGGTATCGCGCGGAAAATGCGGCAGCACATGCACGCCGATTTCCATATCGCCCCGCTGGCTGCCGTCGTAGCTGTCGCCGCGCTCCATGGACCCGAGAATGGCCGTCAGCTCGTCGCCCAGGAACATCGAGACAATGGCGGGCGGCGCCTCGTGCCCGCCGAGGCGATGGTCGTTGCCCGCGCCCGCGATGCTCACGCGCAGCAGGTCCTGATGCTCGTCTACCGCCTTAATCATCGCGCACAGGAACAGCAGGAACTGCGCGTTCTCATGCGGCGAGGTGCCGGGGTCCAGAAGGTTCTGTCCCCGGTCGGTGGCGATGGACCAGTTGTTGTGTTTTCCGCTTCCGTTGACGCCCTGGAACGGCTTTTCATGCAGCAGGCAGGTCAGGCCGTGCCGCTCCGCCACGCGTTTCATCATTTCCATGATAATTTGGTTGTGGTCCGTGGCGATATTGGTGGTTCTGTACACGGAAGCCAGCTCATGCTGTCCGGGGGCCGCCTCGTTGTGCTCTGTTTTTGCCGGCACGCCCAGCGCCCACAGCTCCTCGTTCAGGTCATGCATGAACGCGGCGACGCGGGTCTTGATGCTGCCGAAATAATGGTCGTCCATCTCCTGCCCCTTGGGCGGGCGGGCGCCAAAGAGTGTGCGGCCGGTGAAGACCAAATCCTTGCGGCGCTGATAAAGCGCGCGGTCCACCAGAAAGTACTCCTGTTCCGCGCCCACCGTCGACAGCACCTGGCGGACGTCCGTATCGCCCAGCAGGCGCAGCACGCGGACGGCCTGGCGGCTGAGCGCTTCCATGGAGCGCAGGAGCGGGGTTTTTTTGTCCAGCGCCTGCCCATTATAAGAGCAAAACGCTGTGGGGATGCACAGCGTGTTGTCCTTCAAAAAAGCGTATGAGGTAGGGTCCCAGGCAGTATAGCCGCGCGCTTCAAACGTGGCGCGCAGGCCGCCGGAGGGAAAGCTGGAGGCG
Organism: Candidatus Avichristensenella intestinipullorum; assembly: GCA_018713305.1. Lineage (GTDB taxonomy): Bacteria > Bacillota > Clostridia > Christensenellales > Aristaeellaceae > Avichristensenella > Avichristensenella intestinipullorum. The sequence goes on along the minus strand of DVFI01000127.1, from coordinate 565 downwards.
TCCGGCTCGCCCTTAATGAGCTCCTTGCCGGAGAACTCCAGGAGCGCGCGGTCGTTTCCCTCGGGGTGGATAAAGCTGTCGTGCTTTTCCGCGGTGATACCGGTCATGGGCTGAAACCAGTGCGTAAAATGCGTCGCTCCGCGCTCCACGGCCCAGTCCTTCATGGCGTTGGCCACCACGTCGGCGATTTTCGGATCCAGGGAGCGGCCTTCCTCAATGGTCTTTTTCAGCTTACGATATACGTCCGCCGGAAGTTTTTCGCGCATCGCCTTGTCGCCGAAAAGTCTGCTGCCAAAGGTTTCACTGATTGCCGTCATACCCGTACCTCCCATCGAAAAGAGGCGCTTCAGGTTCTCCAACCTCAGCGCCCGCCGCAAACAAAACCACGCGCAGTATAGCGCGTGCCAGCTTGTCGAAAAAGGCCGGTGCTGCCAGCCTTTTTCGCCAGGACACGTTTCCCCTGCGCCTGGGGCGCGGCCGGGGAAACGTGCAGGGAAACCTTGCTGCGCAAGGCTTCCGAACCCGCCGCACATGTCGCCGGGTTCGGATTGTATTTGGAGGGCTT
>DVFI01000126.1 GCA_018713305.1 Candidatus Avichristensenella intestinipullorum | reverse complement strand
CGCCGCGAGGAGCGGCTGCAAGCCGCTTCCGCTATCATGTTCCGGCCGTGCGCTTCGCGCACAGGAACATGATGTTCCCTTCGCTGCAAGGCTGAGAAACAGCCTTGCAGCGAAAGACCGTCGACAAAGCTCTGTCGACGGCCTGAAGCTGGCGCGCGGTCCGTCCGCGCTTCTCGCTATTCCCGATACGCTTCCAGGTATTTGGCCACAGACCGGCTCATCTCGCGGGAAAACCCGGAATCGTATTTGCGGCGGCAGAATGCCGCGACCCATTCCTCCCACGGTTTGGCGGCGGCCTTATGGCCGAGCATGGCGCGCAGCGCGGCGCCGTCGGCGCGCCGGTATGCGTTTTCGTGCACAATGCTTTCCAGCGGGCAACGCGCCGGCTTTTCCCGCGCCCATTGCTGCGCGGTCGGATAGCCGAAAACCAGCATCGCGGCCGGGAATACATACTCGGGCAGGTGCAGCAGCGCCCGGTGCTCTTCGCAGCGCTCCATGATATCGCCGATATAGCAGGAGCCGATGCCCAGCGCCCACGCGGCCACCACCGCGTTCTGCGCGGCGCACAGCGCGTCGTCCACCGCCAGCAGCAGGTCGCCCGCGCCCGGCCGGCGCGGCGAAAGGCCTGCTTCCAGATAGGCGTCGTACCACTTTTGCGCGTCCGCGCAGAAAATCAGCACCATGGGCGCCGTCGCGATAAACGGCTGGTTGTCGCATGTTACGGCCAGGCGCTCTTTCAGGCGGGAATCCGTAATGTCCAGAATGGTATACAGCTGCTGATTGCCCGCCGTGGGCGCTTCCGCCGCCGACGCCAGGATGAGGCGCTTATGCGCCGCGTCAATGGGGCGCGGCGCAAAGGCCCGCACGGATTTCCGGCTGCGCAGGCTCTGCAAAATGCATTCGCCATGGCCGTCCATGCCGCCGCCTCCTCAGCGCTGCACGCGGCCGGAGGCGTTGCCGCCCGCCAGCGCGAGCACTTCGGCCTCGGACGCGTGGTTGAAGTCAAATTCAATGGTCTGCTTCAGGCACGAGGCCGCCACGGCAAATTCAATGGCCTCCTGGCAGCCCATCCCCTTGCGCATGGCATGAATCAGGCCGCCGCCGAAGCTGTCGCCGCCGCCGACGCGGTCGGTGATATGAATGAGGTAATTCTTGGAAAAATACGCTTCCTGCCCGTCAAAGAGCATGCCGGCCCAGTTGTTGTCGCTGGCGGAGATGGAGCCGCGCAGCGTAATGGCCACATAGCGCAGACCGAAGCGGTCGTGCAGCTGCCGGGCGACGCTGATATAGCCCTGGTGGTCCAGCTTGCCGCTCTGGATGTCGGTGTTCTCCGCGCGGATGCCAAACACGTCCGCCGCGTCTTCCTCGTTGGCGATGCACACGTCCACATACGGCATGAGCGTCGCCATCACCTCGCCCGCGCGCTCGCGCGTCCAGAGCTTGCCGCGGTAATTCAGGTCGCAGGAGACCGTCAGCCCTTTGGCCTTGGCCGTTTTGACCGCGTCTAGGCAAATGTCCGGCAGTTCTCCGCCCACGGCCGGCGTGATGCCCGTAAAGTGGAACCAGTCCGCGCCCTCCAACAGCCGGTCCCAATCAAAATCGTTCCGTTTCGCCAGCGCGATGGACGAGCCCGCCCGGTCATAGACGACCTTGCTGCCGCGCTGAGACGCGCCTTTTTCGCAGAAATAGATGCCCAACCGCGGGCCGCCCCGCACGATGCCGTCGGTGTTCACGCCATACTGGCGCAGCGCGTTGACCGCGCACTGGCCGATATCATGCGCCGGCACCTTGCTGACAAAGGCCGCCTCATTGCCATAGTTGGCCAGAGAGACCGCCACGTTCGCTTCGCCGCCGCCATAGGTGGCCTCAAACCGGTTTGCCTGCACAAAGCGCAGATACCCTTCCGGATTCAGCCTGAGCATGATTTCTCCAAAACAGACGATTTTTGCCATGGTCCTATCCTCCTGTCAGTTTCCTCGCAGCAGTGTGGAAAAAAGCGCAATTTAATCCACATTCGCATTGTTTCCCCAAAAGGAGGGGAAATCCTGCAGAACATGCGCAAAAGGGAAAATTTTCTTTGCGGACGGGCGGGGAGAAACCGGGCCTATCCGCGCGCGGGCGCGCATACCCTCTGAGTATCGGGAGGGGGGATGGCATGCTGCCAATGCTGACGGTGCAGGGCGCGCCGGGCCTGACATATCTCAACGGCCGCCTGTGCGGCGAGACGGGAGCGGTGGCGCTGCCGTTGGCACGGGACGGCATACAGTACCTGGAGGTTCGGCCGTTCGGCCTGGAAACCGCCGGGACGGCGCTGTGCCTGCGCCTGCGCGGGGGATGCCTTTGCGACGGCCTGCCGTCCGGCGCGTGCGCGGTGCAGTGGCCGAACGGCCATATTGCCATCGAGCTGCGGCATGAACCGCCCGACCGGCCGGAAACGGACGGCGCTCCGCCCGCGCTGCTGGACGCGTGGGAGGGGCCGGACGGGCGGTATCTGCTGGTATCCGAGGCGGGCGCGGCCTCCTTCGGGCGCAGCGCGGCGGAGGCGGTTTTCCTGCCGGTGCCCGCGCCCGGGCAGGCGTCCCTGCGGCCGCTGGCGCAGCGGGGATGGCTGGCGGCGGAAGGCGCATGCGGCGCGGGGCGCTTCGCGGCGGTGCTGCAGGCGCAGGGCGAGCCGGCGCTGCTGGCCTGCGCGTCCGGCCTTTCGGCGTCGGTGGACGGCCAGGGCGCGCTGCACTGCATGGAGGCGGAGAACGATTTGGTCGGCCACGCGCGCGCCCGGGTCTGGAGTCCGGACGCGCAGGGGAGATACGCGCCGCGCCAGGAAGAAATCGTCTGGCAGTACGGCGGTCCCCGCTGGCCTCAGACGCCCCGGGAGACGGCGCGGGCATGGCTGGAAGCCCTCTGCCTGGGCGCGTCGGAAGAAGCGTCCGGCTATCTGGCGCATCCGGAGCGGCAGGAAGACCTGGCTGCACGGATAGGCGTACCCGGCGCAGTGGTCGACCTCCCGGCGGAGGGGGAGGACGGCGTGCGCCTAGGCGCGCTGGAACTGGTGCGGGAAAACGTCGCGGTGGTGCGCCCCTTTGCGTTTGCGCTGGCGAGGCGGGCGGGGCGGCAGGGGCCGTGGCTCATCGAATCGGTGGAGGCGCTGCCGTGCGTCTGGGCGAGATGAAACCGGGCATGTCCGGGCGCGTACTGCGCCTGGACGGGGACGGCGCGCTGCGCGTTCGGCTGCTGGAAATGGGCCTGACGCCCGGCACGCGCGTTCAGGTCTGCCGCGCGGCGCCCCTGGGCGACCCGCTGGCGCTGCGCCTGCGCGGCTATTCGCTTTCCCTGCGGCGCGAGGACGCCATGCGCGTGGAAATGGAGGCAACATGACCCTGGCGCTCCTGGGCAACCCCAACAGCGGAAAAACCACGCTGTTTAACGCCATGACCGGCATGCGCCAGCATGTGGGCAACTTCCCGGGCGTGACGGTGGAGCGCGTGCAGGGGCCGCTGCGCCTGTCGAAGGGCGCGGATGTGCTGGTGGATTTGCCGGGCACTTATTCGCTGACCGCCTTTTCCCGCGAGGAGGCGGTTTGCGGGGAGTTTCTGCGGGAAAAGCCGCCGGACGCGATTGTCAACGTCGTGGACGCCACCTGCCCCGCGCGCGGCCTGTATTTGACGCTGCAGTTGCTGGAGACGGGGCTGCCGGTGGTGGTGGCGATGAACCTGATGGACGAGGTGCGCGCCGCCGGCGGCCGCGTGGACTGCCGCGCGCTTTCCCGGGCGCTGGACGTGCCGGTGCTGCCCGTGTGCGCCGCCCGGAACGAAGGGGTGGAAGCGCTGGCCCGCGCGGCGCTGGCCGCGGCGCGGGAAGGGCGCGCGCCCCGCTTGCCGGATTTGGGCACGGCGCAGGGCGAGGCGCGCATTCTGGCGCGCTACGCATGCATCGACCGGCTTTGCGCTCGGGCCGTTGCGGAGGGGACGAGCGCCGCCCGTCGGCGCACCGCCGCGGCCGACGCGGTTTTGACCCACCGCATCTGGGCGTTTCCCATTTTTCTGGGCGTCATGGGGCTCGTGTTTTTTCTGACGTTCGGGCCGCTGGGCGGCCTGTTGAGCCAGGGGTTCCGGCGGGCGCTGGAGGGCGCGGGCGCGCTGCTGGAGACGGCGCTTGCGCGCATGGGCGCGGCGGACTGGCTGCGCGCGATGATGGTGGAAGGCGTCTGGGCGGGGGTCGGCTGCGTGCTGTCGTTCCTGCCGACCATTTTGACGCTGTTTTTCCTGCTGTCCCTGCTGGAGGACAGCGGCTATATGGCGCGCATGGCCTTTGTGGCTGACAGGGCGCTGCGGCGGCTGGGCCTTTCGGGGCGGTCGCTCGCCCCGGCGCTGCTGGGCTTTGGCTGTTCGGTGCCGGCCATCCTGGCCACGCGCACGCTGCCTTCCCGGCGCGACCGGCAGCTGACCATTCTGCTGATTCCGTTTCTGTCCTGCAGCGCCAAGCTGCCCATCTACGCCATGTTCGCCCGGGCGTTTTTCCCCGGGCATGCGGCGCGGGTCATGCTGCTGCTGTACGCCCTGGGCGTGCTGTTGGCCGTGCCCGCGGCGCTGTTGCTGCGCGGCGCCGCGTTTCCGGGCGAGGCGCAGCCCTTTGTGCTGGAGCTTCCGGCCTATCGCATGCCCACGCTGCGCGCCGCCTGGCGCCTGATGCGCGTGCGTGCCGCGGCGTTTGTGCGCTGCGCGCTGACAACGCTGCTGCTGGCTTCCGTGGCGCTTTGGGCGCTGCAGCGCGTGGACTGGGCCTTGCGCCCCGTCCCGGACGCGGCCGACAGCGCCCTGGCCGCCATAGGCCGCGCCGTAGCCCCGCTGTTTGCGCCGCTCGGCTTTGGAGACTGGCGTGCGGCCACGGCGCTGCTTTCCGGCCTGCTGGCGAAGGAAGGGGTGCTGGCGGCGCTGAGCGTTCTGCTGGCCGCGCCCACGGAGGCTGCGCTTTCCGCCGCGCTGCCGCATGTGTTCACGCCGCTGGCCGCCGTCTCTTTTCTGGTCTTTACCCTTTTGTATACGCCCTGCATGGCCGCGTTCGCCGCGGCGCGCCGGGAGCTGGGCGGCCTGCGCTGGGCGCTGGGCGGCGCGGCGTTTCAAACGGCCGTCGCCTGGCTCGCCGCGTGCCTGACGCACTGCTTGGGCGCAATTCTGGGCGTTTCCTGAGAAAACCCGGTTTACAGAATGCAAAAAAGGGTATACACTAATCATACAACGTATTGGAGGAGGAATTGCTGTGAAAGAGCTGAAGGGGACTAGGACGCTTGCCAACCTTGCGGAAGCTTTTGCGGGAGAATCTCAGGCGCGCAACAAATATACCTATTATGCTTCCAAGGCGCGCAAGGAAGGCTATAACCAGATTGCCGCCATCTTTGAGGAGACGGCCAATAACGAAAAAGAGCATGCCAAGCTCTGGTTCAAGCTCCTGCATGGCATCGGCGATACGGTGGACAATCTGCGCGACGCGGCGGCCGGCGAGCATGGCGAGTGGACCGATATGTATGCCCGCATGGCCCGGGAAGCCCGGGAAGAAGGCTTTGACGACATCGCCAAGCTGTTCGACGGCGTCGCGGCCATTGAAAAGCACCATGAAGAGCGCTATCTGAAGCTGGTAGAGCGCCTGAACAACAGCGAAGTGTTCAAGCGCGCGGGCGTGAAAGCGTGGCTGTGCGGCAACTGCGGCCACATCCATTTCGGCGAGGCCGCGCCCGAGGTGTGTCCGGTCTGCGCCCATCCGCAGGCCTACTTTGTGGAGCTGGCGGAAAACTATTGACGCAAAGCACGGCGCTGGCGTGAGCCCGCGCAGGATGAAAACGGGCGGCGAGTCAGGAAAACCGCGGAATAAGCCGCGGGGCATTTCCTGAAAGCCGCCCGGCTTGATGCTGACATCCTGCAGGCGGCTGCAGGCAAAGCACTTGACAGGCGCAGTGGCAGCGACTATAATTAACCAAATGGTTAAATGATAGACGGTGAGGACATGGGATTGCAGCGCACCATGCGGGCCCTGGCCGATACGACCCGCAGGACTATCCTGAATCTGCTGAAGGACGGCCCGGTATCCGCAGGGGATATCGCGGCGCATTTTGACATCAGCGGACCGGCCGTCTCCCGGCATCTGTCCGTCCTGAAGGACGCCGACCTGATTCGGGACAGACGCGAGGGAAAATATATTCTGTATGAGTTGAACGCATCGGTGCTGGACGAGGCGCTGCTCTGGCTGGCCGGGCTGAGAGGGGAGAAAAGGCCGTGAAGAAGCTCTATGCGGCGATATGGCTGCTGCTGGCCGCCGGCGTGGCGGGCAGCGCGGCACTGCTGGCGTTCATGCCCGATATCATTCCCGCGCATTACAATTTTGCCGGCGAGGTCGACCGCTTCGGCAGCAAATACGAGCACCTGCTCTTTCCCGCGGTGACCCTGCTGATGGGCGGCATGCTGCTGGGCGTGGCGAAGGCGGTGGGGAAGAAAGGCGAGGCTGCCAATGAAAAAGTCGTCTTGCTAAGCGCCGTGTGCCTGGTCGGTTTCTGGGATGTTCTCAGCTTTTACTTTGGCCTCCTGGCTATTGGCTACGACACCGCCTCTCCCGCGCCCGTGACGCTGGATACGCTCATGAAGCTCACCGGCGCCGGCGTCGGGCTGCTGCTGGTCGTCCTGGGCAATTTCATGCCGAAGGCGCGTCGGAACGCATGGTTTGGCCTGCGCACGTCCTGGAGCATGGCCAACGACCGCGTATGGCAGAAGAGCCAGCGGTTCGGCGGAATGGCGACGGTGGCCTGCGGCTTTGCCATGATGCTGCTGTCCGTGCTTTTGCCCGGCTGGTGGAACCTTCTGGCGATGACGCTGGCGCTCCTTGTCTGGCTTGCGCTGTGCGTGGTGGCTTCCCGGCGGTATTATCAGGCGGACGCAAAACAAAGGGAGAGCGGCTGAGAAAAGGCGCAGCCTTGTATTCTATGCGCACGGTGTGGCGGATTCATCCATGGCCTTGAGAATTGCAGCTCTTCAGCGCTGTCTGAAGGGCTTTTTTGTGCGGAGGCGCTGACACGAGCACAAAACAGGGCTAGGGATACGGAAAAGATGGCGCACAACCGTTGAAACTTTTCGAGAAAACAATTTTACATTTTGGTTTACTTTTTTATCAAAAACAAGTATAATTAAACAAATATGAAAAAACAGGCATACTGCAGCAAAACATACTTTTCTGCCTATGAGGAGGAGTCAACATGAGATATGAACGGCACATGACAGTATGTGCGCTGGTATTCGTGACACTGCTGCTCGTTGCGGCTGCCTGGGCCGAGGACGAGATGGGAGAAACGCTGTATTGTGGCGACTTTGGTTATATTCTGACAGAGGATGGGAGCGCCTGCGTTGTGAAATACGCCGGCCGGGCTCAAGCGGTCGTTGTCCCTTCTGCCTTAGACGGATATCCCGTGCGCGCCATCGGTGACAGGGCGTTTTATCAGTATGAATCGCTTAGAAGCATTGTGCTGCCAAATGGAATCACCTCCATCGGCGATGAGGCGTTCTTTGAGTGTTCGGCACTTAAGGAGGCGATGCTGCCGCAAAGCCTAAAGCATATCGGCGATATGGCGTTTGCCCAATGCAATTTGTACAACGGCATCGAATTGCCGCAAGGGTTGGAATCGATAGGCGCCTGGGCGTTTTTTAACGGCGTTTCCGGCTTTGAAACAGAGCTGCCCGAGAGCCTAACAGCAATCGGCGACGGCGCGTTTGCCGGATGCTATCAGATGGAAAAATTTTCGATATCTCCCGACAATCCGCGCTATTTTGTGACGGACGGCGTACTTTATGAGAAGGACACCCGGTCGCTGCTGGCATATCCAGCAGCCCGAAAAGCGGACAGCTTTGTTGTTCCGGAAGACGTCGAAATAATAGGAAGCGGAGCATTTTATGGATGCAGTTCGCTCATGAGAATTGCGTTGCCGGAAGGTCTGACGACCATTGGGAATCGGGCGTTTTCCGATTGCTCGTCGCTTACGGAGCTTGTGATTCCGGAAGGGGTGACATCCATTGGAAAAGAGGCGTTTTCCAATTGCTCGTGGCTGATTGAAATTGCCCTGCCCGAGGGTCTGACGACCATCGGCGAGAGCGCGTTTACTGGAACCCAGATTGCGCAGTTTTCTATTTCTCCCGACAACGCGTATTTTGCCACGATAGACGGCGTACTGTATGACAGGGCGACCAAGACGCTATTGGCCTATCCAAGCGGACGGCATACAACGGAATTTGTCGTTCCTGAGGGGATTTCCGCTATCGCTGCTGATGCGTTCAATGGAAGCACAACGCTTGCGGAGATTGTGCTGCCGCAGGGGTTAACATCCATTGGGGAAGGGGCGTTTGCCTGGTGTTCGTCGCTTACGGAACTGGTGCTTCCGGAAGGGCTGACGTCCATTGGGGATCGGGCGTTTTCCAGTTGCTCGTCGCTTACGGAACTGGTGCTTCCGGAAGGAGTGACGTCCATCGGCGATGAGACGTTTGATGGATGCAGGTCGCTCGTGAGGATCGCGTTGCCGGAAGGGCTGATATCCATTGGGGACGAGGCGTTTTCCGATTGCTGGTCGCTTACGAAACTTATGCTTCCGGAAGGGCTGTCATCCATCGGCGAGAGCGCGTTTACTGGAACCCAGATTGCGCAGTTTTCTATTTCTCCCGATAACGCGTATTTTGCCACGATAGACGGCGTGCTGTATGAAAAGGCGACCAAAACGCTATGGGCCTATCCCGCAGGCCGGCAGAATAAGGCGTTTGTCGTTCCTGAGGGGATTTCCGCTATTGCTGCTGATGCGTTCAATGGATGCACAACGCTTGCGGAGATTGTGCTGCCGCAGGGGTTAACATCCATTGGGGAAGGGGCGTTTTCCAGTTGCTCGTCGCTTACGGAACTGGTGCTTCCGGAAGGAGTGACGTCCATCGGCGATGAGACGTTTGATGGATGCA
>DVFI01000125.1 GCA_018713305.1 Candidatus Avichristensenella intestinipullorum | reverse complement strand
AACATCATGTTCCTGTGCGCAAAGCGCACGGCCGGAACATGATAGCGGAAGCGGCTTGCAGCCGCTCCTCGCGGCGTACACGCCGCCGCTGCGGATGGCATAGGAAGGGGGCTGCCGTCCCTTCCTCGGACCGTCGAAAAACCCCCATTGGGGAGGTTTGGAGGGCCAAAGCCCTCCAAATGCAATCCGAACCCGGCGACATGCGCGGCGGGTTCGGAAGCCTTGCGCAGCAAGGTTTCCCTGCACGTTTCCCCGGCCGCGCCCCAGGGCGCAGGGGAAACGTGTCCTGGCGACACAGGCCCGCGCAGCCGGCCTTTTCCGACAAACTGAGGAAGGGTCTGCGCCCATCGGCCAGCCGCGCGCTCAGCACTCCCCTTCCACCTCGTCCGGCGCCACGGCCCGAACGGGCGAACGGTCGCCGTAGGCTGCGTAGAGCGTGGTGGATGCCGGCCGGCCCACCGCAAAGGGGAACGTCGCCAGCGTCGTCGCCGCGCCGCACCGCCCGTCCGGAGACAGGGCGATGACGCTGATGTTGTCCCCCGTCTCTCCCAGGCCCTGCATGTGCTCCGCCAGCATGCGCACGGCTTCCTCGCATGCGTCCTGCGGCGACGCGCCCCGGCGCATCTGCGAAACGATTTCGTAGGACAGGCAGCCGCGCATGATATCCTCGCCCATGCCCGTGGCCGCCGCCGCGCCGTAGCGCATATCGCAATAGAAGCCCGAACCGATAAGCGGCGTATCGCCCACGCGGCCCGCTTCCTTCATAAACAGGCCCGAGGTGGACGTGCCCGCCGCCATGCGCCCGCTGCCGTCCACCGCCAGCACGCACACCGTGTCGTGGCCCCGATAGGCGTCCAGCGGCGTCTCCAGGCCGGAAACCCTCTCGCGCCAGCGGCGCATGCCCGCTTCCGTGCGCATATCGCGCATCGGCAGGCCGGCATGGCGCGCAAACTGCTCCGCGCCGCGTCCGGCAAGCACGCAGTTTTCCGGGCGGCCGCACAGCAGGCGCGCCGCGCGAATGGGGTTGCGAACGTCTTCGACGCATATCACCGCGCCGCAGCGCAGCGTCCGCCCGTCCATGAAGGCCGCGTCCAGGGTGACATGGCCGTCCCGGTTGGGCAGCCCGCCGTATCCTACCGAGGTATAGTTCGGGTTGTCCTCCACGCGCACAATGGCTTCCACCACCGCCTCGTCCGCCGGCGCGCCCGCCGCCAGCAGGGCGTTGGCCTCCTGCAGGGCCGGATAGGACATTTTCCACGTTCCTATGATGGTATGCATGCCATATCTCCCGCCATTTTTTCAGATTCGGCCGCGCACCGCCGCGATATACGCCCTGTCCGTCAGTTCATAGCTGTCCTCCGGCGGATAGAGCGCGCCGCCGAAGAAAATGCTGCGGTTGTTCTGCACGGACGTATCGGGCACGCGCCGGTGGCGCGCCAGATGCACCTGCGTGCAGCCGGTGGCCGCCACCACGCGCGACACGTTCTCCAGCGTCACGCCTGCGCCCGGCAAAATCTCTATGGCGCCGTCCGCAAAGCGCACCATTTCGGCAATGGTCTCCAGCGCAAAGAACACGTCCGGCGCCTGTCCGCTGGTCAGCACGCGCGTCACGCCCAGCCCAATCAGCGTCTCCAGCGCGCCGCGCCAGTCCGGCGTCACATCCAGCGCCCGGTGAAACACGCAGGGCCTGCCCTCCGCCAGCGCGACCATCTCGCGCGTGCGCGCGGCGTCCACCGTGCCGTCTCCGTGCAAAAATCCGAACACCAGTCCGTCCGCCCCAGCCTCCAGCAGCGCGCGGGCATCCTCGCGCATGGTTTCGTACTCGACGTCGGTGTAGCAAAAGCCCCCGGCACGGGGACGAATCATCGCCATCACCGGGATATCCGCATGCGCCTTGACGGCGCGCAGCGTGCCTATCGTGGGCGTCAACCCTCCCTGAAACAGGTTCGCATTCAATTCCACGCGGTCCGCGCCTCCGCGCCACGCCTCCAGCACGTCGTCCGCAGAGCCGCAGCAGACCTCCAGCAATACCTTACCCATCGGCATTCTCCTTTGCGCATTCGTCAGCCAAAGAAAAGCGCGGCCGGCATCCTCGCCCGCCCCTTCCGCCGTGGCGCGCGGCCGCCGCGCATCCGCTGGCATTATAGCATGCTTTCTTTCGCGCCGCAACCGACGCCGCGCCCTTTCCCGCGCACGCGCGCCGGCGGAAAAAACCGGAAAAACCCGCGCCGGATACTTGCATTTTTCCCTGGCGCCTGCTATACTGTCTTGGGCTGTTTTTCAGCCGCTTACGCCGGTGTGATGGAATTGGCAGACGTGACGGACTCAAAATCCCATTCGCCTGTTGTTACCACTTCGGCTAAATCCCTTGATTTTTCAAGGAAATTTGACAATTCAATATGTAAGAGATTTTTAATGTCCCCCCACGATGGACCTCCGATTTCTCAGAGGCTCCATCATGGGTGCGACTTAAAAATATAAATGCCGGTGTGATGGAATTGGCAGACGTGACGGACTCAAAATCCGTTGGGCTAATCACCCGTGTGGGTTCGAGTCCCACCACCGGCACCAGAATTTAATGGCTCGCAAACCCAGTAAAATCAAGGGTTTGCGGGCTTTCTTTTTTGCTTGGTGCATTGGATTTTCCTCCATGCACATCAGCAAAATCGGGCTTTTTTGACAATGGACCTCCTGTTTTGAGGCAAATTTGGAGGTCCATTTCAGGTATGGACCACTGTAGGATATACCCCCATAATCGCGTTGGCAGATGCCACTTTGGAACTGAAATCCAAATGAGTATAGATATTGGAGGTCGTAGAAATATCGC
>DVFI01000124.1 GCA_018713305.1 Candidatus Avichristensenella intestinipullorum | reverse complement strand
TTTTCCGCCAGGACACGTTTCCCCTGCGCCTGGGGGCGCGGCCGGGGAAACGCGCAGGGAAACCTTGCTGCGCAAGGCTTCCGAACCCGCCGCACATGTCGCCGGGTTCGGATTGTATTTGGAGGGCTTCGGCCCTCCAAGCCTTCCCAATGGGGGCTTCAACAGTCTGCCAGGGACGGCACACGGCCATCAGCGGTCCGGCCTGGGCGTTACAGGGAGACGACGCGGCTTTGCTCATGGGCCTGCAGCGCGGCGGTGAGCAGGCGGTGGCTCAGGCGCGCTTCGTCAGGCGTGAAGCAGCCGAAGGGGCAGGGCAGGCCGCGCAGCTCGCTGACAAAAGCCGCAAACATCTGCAGGAGCGAGTCGGAAAAGCCGAACTCGAAGATGCCGCCGGTAATCACGGGATACAGCGTCTTTTGCCCCACGACCAGGCGCGCCCAGGCCTGTTCGCGGCCCACCGTCTGCGTGTAGCGGATGGCGTTGGGGTCGTCCGTCGTGAAGCGGGCCGACAGGTTCAGCCCGTATATTTCGTATTCCACCGTGTTGGTGCAGCCGGGGGCCATGCGCTTCATTTCCATCTGCAGCGGGAAACGGTCGCCCGCGTCGTTCCGGGCGGCACAGAGCAGGATGGCGTTGTCCCATGTTTCGCAGGGCACGGGCGTCCCGTCCGGGCCGGGCCGGAAAGGGACGAGGTTGGCCAGCTGCGCGCTGACGGTCAGGGGGCGGATGCCCAGGCGGAAGGGGAGATGCTGGGTGTGGATGCCCAGGTCGCCCATGCAGCCGTATTCGCCGTTGGCGGCCTTTGTGCGCTTCCAGTTGATGGGCTTGTTCAGGTCCATGTCCGAGCTGTGCCGGATGGCAAAGCGCGCCTCGATAATCTGGCCGAACGCGCCCTCCCGGTACCATTGGACCATCTGCTGCACCGCGGGATAATAGGGGAACTCGCTCGTGCAGCGCACGAACACTTCCGGATGCTCCCGCATGGCCGCTTCAATCCGCGCGAAATCCTCCGCGTTCATGCCAAAGGGCTTTTCCCCCAGCAGATGCTTGCCGGCGCGGATGATGTCGCCGTATATCTGCGCGTGCAGGTGGTGCGGAACGGCGCAGTACACGGCGTCGATTTCGGGGTTGGCCAGCATCTGGCGATAATCGTCGTAAAAGTACCGGGTATCCGGCACCCGGCGGAACCAGGCGAGATTATCGGCCGAGGTGTCGCAGGCCGCGACAATCACGGGCCGCGGGAGGTCTCCCTGCAGGTGCAGCCAGCGCAGGGAAGCGCTGGCAAACTCGCGCCCCATCAGCCCGCAGCCGATGACCCCGAAGCGAACGGGTTCGCTCATGCCTGCGCCCCCTCTCGTGCCATGCCGTCCAGCGCCTCGCGGAAGCGCGCAAGCAGCAGCGCCACAATCGACGGCGTCGTAATCAGCGGCAGCTTGGCCAGCGCGGTGGGCGGACAGTTGGGCTTATAGGTCTGGGCGCTGATGTCCACGCAATGCTCCTGGTTCATGCGCCGGCAAAACGCCGTCACGTCCTCCACGCTTCGGAAGCACAACGCCGTCATATGCCCGTCTCCGGCAGCGCCCTCGCACAGCGCGGGATAGGCGGCCGCCAGCGCGACCATCTGCTCGTGGTACATTCTGCCCGTTTCCTGAACGTCCGGCCCGTTCGCCTGGAGGAAAGCCATGGTCACCAGGTACGCAAGGCTGGCCAGCTCCTCCTGGCCGTTGGTGACCAGCGCGCCGAACTGGCTGAGGCAATCGTATTTGCCGCTGCACAGCAGGCGGCTGGCCGGATACAGCCCGCCCGGGAAGCCCTTGCCCACGGACACAAAGTCAGGCGCCAGGCCGTACTGGCGGAACAGGAACAGCCCGTCATACCATGCGCAGGACTGGATTTCGTCGCACAGCACGGGCGTGTCCGAAGCATGGCAGAGGCGATAGGCGGCCTGCAGATAGCTCTCCCGCAGGCGGATGCCGCCATAATTCATCATCAGGATTTCATGGCAGAACCCGGCGACCTTAAAGGGCGGCGTATTGTAGGTCTCAAGCGCCTTCGCAAACGCCGGCTCGTCGTTGATGGGCACGGCGACCACCCGGTACATCCCCGTGCTTTCGGCCTTTTGCAGCAGTTGCGGCCACAGGCCCCGCAGCGTCTGGGCCAGGATGGTGGTGCCGTGGTAGTTGCCGGCCAGGCCGCCCGCATTGTCGGCCATCACCAGGAACACGGGCGTGCGCCCTGCGTAGGGAGCGGGGGCGCCGTCCAGGCTGTAAAAGCGGGCGAGCATCATCTTCAGCGCCGCTTCGACCGCCAGCGACCCCGTTTCCAGGTTCAGCACGCAGCTGAGCACGCCCGGCTCCCGGGCTGCGATGACCCGCTCCAGCGCGGGATCGTCGGGCGCAAGGCCGTTGGCCGCCGCGACCAGGCGCTTTTCCAGGGTCCGGGTGATGAAGCCGCGCGTGTTGTTGTGCGTGGCGTTGGGAATCCCCAGCTGCCGGGCGCGCTCGACAAGCGCGTAGCCCGGGAAATCATGCCCGAGCGGGACCTGATAATGCTCGCTCTTTCCCGTAAAATACAGGCGTCCGTCCTCGCCGACGCGGAAAGCGCCCAGGGCCGACAGCGGCGCGGCGTCGCTGTGCTGCGCCTTGCGGTAGGACGCCGTGGGCGCGCCCGCCTCGCCGCTTTCCAGCGGGGCGGCCACGCGCTCGCCCACGCGCGCCATCAGCGCTTCCTGCCGCGCGGCAAATGCCGGCGGATAGAAGTCCACCTTTTCATCCGCCAGCGCGGTCAGCCGCTCGCAGGGTTCGCCCGTCAGCGCCGCGCGCGCGCGGCATACCGCCGCGGTATACGCCTGCCCCAGAAGATCAGAAAGAGAAAGACGAATATTCCGTATCATGCCGCATACCTCCTTTGCATGTTGCAGCTTACACCCTGACAAATTCAATGCCGGCCAGGCGGCACCACAGGCGCACGCGCGCAATTGGGTCGCCCTGGACGATGACCTCGTGATGCGTGCCGCCCTGCTCCAGCCATGCGGTGACGCAGGCGCGCACGCCGCTGCCCGGCTGGAAGAAGAGGTAGGGCATGTCGCAGCGGCGCAGATCGCCCTTGTCCAGCACCTCGCCGGGCGCATAAACAAGCCGGAAGCGTTCGCCCCCCACGTGCGCCAGGCTCATCACCGCCGCTGGCCCGGGCTCCTGCGCGAAGATGGGCGTCGGCGGATTGTCCAGCCCGCCTTCGCCAAACACCCTGTCCATCAGAAACGGCTTGCGGTCCTTGCGCGCCATGGCCCAGTTGCCTTCGCCCGCGTGGCACATCAGAATGGCCTCGCGCGCCAGGTCCATCATGTACATTTCGCTGAAGTTGGCGCGGCCGCACAGCCGAATCATGACGGCCATGAGCATGGCGCAGGTCGCGTCGCCCTCCGCGGCGTAGCCGTAGCCCTCCGCCATCAGGTTGGAAGCGGCCAGGAACGGCAAATGGACGAAGCGCCCGTCCGCGCCGAATTCTTCAAAGTGCATCGTGTATCCGGCATAGCCGCCCTGCTCCAGGTACGCCTTGATGCCCAGGTACATGCGCACGGACTCGGCGTGCCGTTCCGGCGGCATGCGGGGGTCGATGTCAAAGAGGGTGCGCTCGTATTCGATGCGCTGCGCGATGTGCGTGTCCGATACCTCCGCGCACAGGCGGCGCACCGTGCCGATGGAATCGTACCGGAATTCCGGCCCCAGCTTCCGATAGACGGCCATGTCGTCGGTCACCACGTCGCCCATGCCGGCCAGGCGGCCGATCACGCCGATGCGCATGCGGCGCATGGCGCGCAGCGTGTGCGCCACCGTGGCGAAGTCGCCGACAAACGCGGCCAGCTCGCCGTTTTTGCGGCTTCCGGCAAAGTAGGCACAGGGAACGCCCGCGCGCATCAGGCAGTTGGCGTTGTCCTGCGAGCCGTGGATGCCCTGGTTGACCGTCAGCTCCAGCTCTTCAAAATCATCCCCCACGGTTTCGTCCGGCTGCACCAGCGCCAGCGCCAGCGGCAGCGCGTTGCGCTGCACGGCGCGCACCAGATACTGGCCCTGCGAATAGCTCAGCAGCAGAATGAGGATGCCGTCCAGGTCCTGCGCGTTGTACTGGACGACGAGGGATTCGATGTCGGCCTGGTTCAGCGCCACCCGGGGAAACACAAAATCGGCCACGCCGTCCAGCGAGGCGATGACTTCTTCCACATAGGCGTGCTGCCGGGCGGTGATGCCCGGGAACAACGGCTCATAGCCCTCGAGCATCAAAGCGAGGACGCCGAGGCGGGGTTTGGTTTGCAACTTCATCGCAATGCCTCCTTAATCATTCCGGGATGTCCGGCCCGGGCGCGCTCTCCGGCGCCCGGTCAAACAGCGGCCGCAGGGTATCGTAGAGCCTGCGGTACAGCGCGTAAGCCCGCTCGCCGTCCGCGGCGCGCGAGGGATCCGGCAGGAACGCCGTCTCTTCGCCGTCCGCCGGCTTTTCGCCGCGCGGAATCAGGCCACTTCCCCAGCCGGCCAACAGCGCCGCGCCCTGCGCGGCGGCTTCCGTGCACGCCGGCACGCGAAAGACGCGGCCGCAGATATCGGCCTTTATCTGGAGCCAGACGGGGCTGCGCGCCCCGCCGCCCAGCGCGCGAATGTCCTGCACGGGGCAGCCCAGCCCGCGCAGGTCTTCCAGAAAATCGCGTATCATGCAGGCCGTCGATTCCATTACGCTGCGGGCAAAATGCGCCCGCGTGGTGGACAGGCGCGCGCCATAAAAGACCCCCCGCGCTCCGGGGCATGCGTCCTGGTCCGGCGCGCCGGCCAGAAAGGGCAGGAACGCGACGCCCTCGCTGCCCAGGGGAAGCGCGGCGACCTCCTGGTCCAGCGCGGCGAAGCCGTCGCTTCCCGCCGGCAAATCCGGGCAGAACGCGTCCCGAAACCAGCGCAGCGCCATGCCGGCGGTTTTGCCGATGGGCAGATAGAGATACTGCCCGGGCAGCGCGTGCCGGTACACGGTGACGCGCCTCTGGCGCGGAAAGACCGGCGCGTCGGTGCAGGCGGTCATGACCAGCGCCGTGCCCGTGGTTTCCGTGACCGCGCCGGGACGGTCGGAGCCGGCCGCCAGCGCGGCCGCCGTCTGGTCCATGGCGCCGGCGACGACCGGAAGCCCCTGCGGAAGGCCCAGGAAGCGCGCGGCTTCGGCCGTCAGCCCGCCCGCGCGCTGGCCGCACGCCAGAAGCTCGGGGAGCTGGTCGGCGCGCAGGCCCGCGAGCGCCAGCGCCTGCGGCCAGTAGCCGTCGCGGCGGATATCGTACCAGCCGGTGGAGGTCTGCAGCGAAGGTTCGGTGGCAAAGCGGCCGGTGAGCTTCCAGAGGAAATAATCCTCCAGCAGGAGCAGCTTGTGCGCGCGGGCCAGAACGTCCGGCTCGTTCTGCGCCAGCCACAGCGCCTTGGCCAGCGGCAGCGCGCCGTCCATCTGCGGCAGGCCGGTCGTCTCGTAAAACCGCTGCCCGTCCAGCTCGCGCGCAAGCGTCTCCGCCTGCGCCTGCGCGCGCCCGTCCAGCCAGACCAGGCAGGGGCGGAGCGGCCGGCCGGCGGCGTCCACGGGCACCAGGGTTTCTCCCTGCGTCGTCAGGCCCAGCGCGGCCGGGCGGAAACCCGGCGCGGCTTTCAAAACGGCGCCGAGGCCCCGGCGGGCGGCTTCCAGGTAGCGCTCCGCGCCCGCCTCCACGCGCTCGCCCCGGGCGTCCAGGGCGTATTCCTCGACATGGCAGGCCAGCAGGCGCAGCGAAGGCGAGAACAGGCACGCCTTGACCGACGTGGTCCCCACATCCAGCGCCGCCAGGCAGGGCGCGCCGCGGGAAAGTACGGCCGGCATGCTCAGGCCCTCCCGTCGCTGCGGAAGATGCGGATGTGGCGCATGGTTTCCTGCCGGACGGCCTCGACGATGTGGGGCATCAATTCAAACGCGCCGGTGTTTTCGGAAAAGTGGGCGTGCGCGGCGCGCGCGGCGGCCAGGTTGTTGTGCGTAAAGATGTTGACCTTGGAGATGCCGCCGTCGATGCAGGCGCGGAAGGCCTCCGGAGAAAGGCCGCTGCCGCCGTGCAGGACGAGCGGGCAGGGGCATACCGCCGCAATGGCGCGCAGGCGCTCCAAATCCAGCTTCGGCGTTTTCGCATACACGCCGTGCGCGGTGCCGATGGCGACGGCCAGCGCGTCGCACCCGCTTTCCCGCGCGAAGGCGAGCGCCTCGGCGGGCTCGGTATACATCGAGGCTTCGCTTTCCGCCTCCGCCGAGCCGTTCGAGCCCACATGGCCGATTTCCGCCTCCAGCGAGCAGCCGGCGGCGTGCGCTTTTTCCGCCAGGGCGCGGACCCGGCGCGCGTTTTCGTCAAAGGGCAGCATGCTGCCGTCGTACATGACGGAGGTGAAGCCGAGGTCGATGGCTTCTTCCACCAGGGCGGGGGTGAAGCCATGGTCGAAGTGCAGCGCGACCGGCACGCTCGCGCGCCGCGCGATGCCCAGCATCATGTCGGCATATTCGGCAAGCGTCGCGCCGGGCAGGAGGCTTTCCGCCGGGCCGATGATCACCGGCGAGCGCAGCGCCTCCGCCGCGGCGATGATGCCGCGCGTCATTTCCAGGGTGGTGCAGTTGAAAAGGCCCACGGCATAGCCGTCCCGACGGGTGTTGGCGAGGATATCGGTCAGATTCACCAGCATGGCGTATTCTCCTTCTCAATAGTCGACGGCGACAAAGCGCCCCTGGGCATCCGCCTGCTTGGCGGCGAGACAGACGGCCGCGCTGGCAAGGCCGGCGGTCAGGTCCGAACGGGACGCCTGCCCGTCCATGACGCGCAGAAACTCCAGGGCCAGCGCCTCGTCGCCGCCGAAGTGGTTGCCCGCCGGGAACTGGAAGCTGCGCGTGACCGTCTGAGGCGTGAGATAATGGTCCTCCCGAATCTGCGCGCTGTAAAAGTCGAACTCCGCGCTGCCCTCGGTGCCAATCAGCCGCGCGCCGCGGCGTCCCGCGCCCTTCTTGACGGTAAAGTTCTGGCTGTAGGTGATGATCATGCCGCTTTGCGTGGTCAGGAGCATGGCGGCGCCGTCCTCGTTGCCCGTGTCCTGGGCAAAGCAGCACGCGTCGCCCTGGACGTCTTCCTTTAATAGGTGGCGCACCACATAGCTGCTTTCGCGGCAGGTGTAGTATTCCTCGCAGTCGGGGCAATGCAGCCCGGCGGGCCGGTCGCCCCGGTAGTAGAGCTTGGCCGTCTTGGCGCTGACGGAGACGGGCAGCTCTTCGGTCAGGAAGTGGATATAGTCCATATCGTGGGTGGCCTTCTGCAGGAACAGGCCGCCCGTCTGCTCCGGGTCGCGATACCAGCTGTGGTAATAGACGCTGCCGTAGGGCACGTTGTTGATGGCCTGCACCATGGTCAGGCGGCCCAGCCGGCCGCTTTGCACAATGCGCTTCATCTCCTGCGTGATGGTGGAAAGGCGCAGCGGGAAGCTGACCACCACCCGGTCCTCGCGCCCCTGGGCGGCGGCGCGCAGCTGCTCGTACTGTTCGCGGTTGATGCATACGGGCTTTTCCAGAAAGAGCGGAATGCCCAGCGCAAGCACCCGGCAGGCGAGGGGCGTGTGCAGGGGACAGCGCGTGCCGATGCAGACGCCGTCCAGCTCCTCGCGCGCCAGCAGCGTTTCCGCATCCGCATACCAGCGCGTGGCGGCGAAATATGCGTCGTCCCGCAGGGAAGGCGCAATGGCTTCATGGCGCGGGTCCGCCACCGCGGCCACGCAGATATCCGCTTCCAGCGAACGGAAGGCCTTCATCATGGTTTCGGACCGCAGGCCGTAGCCCAGAAATCCGATGCGTTTCATGGAACATCCACCCCTTTGCGCCCGTGTCCGGCTGGCCGCCGTCCGGGAATTTCCGTGTCGCCGGCAGGAATCCGTGCTAATATGCAGAAATAATATTAGTAATGAAACGTGCGCGGCGATTGAGACAAACCAGACAAAATACCGCTGCTGAATTCACCATTTGTGCTTGACACCCCTGAGATTTGCTGGTATAGTATAGGCACAATAGGAATCGCAGAATCATTTTGCCATAAGCGGCTAATAAAAGTCAAGAGGTTCCGGCCGAATGTCATCAAAAAACTGGAAAGGGCGCTCGCATTATTAGCTAATAAATTTGTCAGGGGGATGAGTTATGACGCAAAAAGCGGGTATGTTGCATCCGCCGGGCATGCAGGGGACCTGGAAACGCTTTACCGCCTACATGCGCAAGTACTGGTTTGTGTATTTGCTGGTGCTGCCGGGCCTGCTGTTTATGCTCACGTTCAACTACGGCCCCATGTACGGCATTCAGCTGGCCTTTAAGGACTATTCGCCGCGCCTGGGCGTATGGGGCAGTCCGTGGGCGGGCCTGGAACATTTTGAGGAAATGCTGCGCGACCCGAACTTTCTCCGGGCATTTCGCAACACGGTCATCATCAACGTCTATAACCTCGCGTTCGGCTTCACCTTTACCGTGTTTCTGGCGCTGATGATAAACGAAATCCGCCTGCGCCGCCTCAAGCCGGTGGTGCAGACATTCGTGTATCTGCCCTACTTCCTCTCGTGGGTCATTTTCGCGGGCCTGGTGCAGGTATTCCTGGAATTCCCCTCCTCGGCGGACGTGGGCGGCGTGGTCAACCAGGTCATTGTGAAAATGGGCGGCGAGCCGATTGACTTTCTCAAGCGGCCGGACCTGTTCCGCGGCATCCTGGTGGTTACCAACGTCATCAAAACCGCCGGCTATCACACCATCGTCTACCTGGCCGCCATTTCCGGCATCGACCCGGCGCTGTACGAAAGCGCGGCCATCGACGGGGCGAACCGCAAGGATATGCTCCTGCACATCACCCTGCCCCGTATCCTGCCCAGCGTCATGATTATGCTGATTCTGCAGCTGGCCAGCCTCTTCATTTCCAACTTTGACCAGGTATACAACCTCTATAACAACTACGTGCTCTCCACCGGCGACGTGCTGTCCACCTACATTTACCGCATCAGCCTGGGCGGGGCGGGCACCGACTTCGAGCTCTCCACGGCGATGAACCTCGTGCTCAACACCATGGGCCTGATTGTGGTCATCATCGCCAACCGGTTTGTGGAAAAGCTGGACGTGCAGGGCATCTTCTAGAAAGGAGGCATTCCCATATGCAAGGACTCTCTACCACGACGAACAAGCAGCCGGTGAAACACCGGCGCGGCATGCGGCAGGCGCTGGGCTTTAATTTCTACGACGTGTTCGTGGTGCTTTTCTGCGTGCTCTTTGCGCTGCTGTGCGTATGGCCGATGTGGTACGTGCTGGTTGCCTCCGTAACGCCCTATGAGGAATTTGTCAAGGGGGGGTTGATGCTCTGGCCGACCGGCGGCATTGACTTGCAGTATTACAAGGCCATCTTCAGCACGCGCAGCTTCGTCAACAGCATGTGGATTTCCGTCAGCAAGACGGTGCTGGCCACGACGCTCAGCGTGCTGGTCACCGCCAGCATGGCCTATGGGGTCAGCAAAACGTACATCCGGGGCATGAAGCTCATCAACGCGCTGGTCGTCTTCAACCTCTTTTTCACCGGCGGCCTGATTCCCCAGTACATGCTCTATAAGGACCTGCATCTGCTGCGCACCTACTGGGTCATGGTCATTCCCGGCGCGCTGAACATCACCTACTTTATCATCATGCGCAATTACTATTCCTACTCCGTGCCCAAATCGCTGGAGGAGGCCGCGCTGCTGGACGGGTGTACCGAAATCGGCGTATTCTTCCGCGTGGTCATTCCCGTCAGCCGCAGCATGCTGGCCGCCATCGCGCTGTTCATCGCGGTCATCAACTGGAACGATTACTATAACTACATGATGTTCATCTCCAACAAGACCAACCTGCAGCCCTTCGCCTGGGTCCTGCGCCGCATGCTGGTCGACCAGACGATGATGAACCAGGTGCGCAACGGAGCGGTCGGCCTGGGCATGCAGCTCCCGCCGCCTATGGCGCTGCGCATGGCCACCATCATCTGCGCCATGGTGCCCATCATGTGCGTGTATCCCTTCCTGCAAAAGTATTTCACCAGCGGCATTACGCTGGGGGCCATTAAGGAATGATGTCTGCCCGGGGACGCGACGCCCTTCGGGAGCCATAAAAACAATGCAACAAGGAGGAAGTTTTATGAAGAAAACCCGGTTTACGCTCGTATTGGCCATCGTGCTGGCCGTGTCCATGATGCTGCCGGCCATGGCGCTGGGCGAGGCCGCCTCCGCCAACGCGGGGCGCGAGCAGGTCAACATCCGCTTCGCGCAGTTCGGCAACAGCGTGGACGATGAAGTCGGCATGCAGAACGACCCCATCAAAGCGGCCATCGAAGAAGCGGTGAACATTACCCTGGAGTATGACACCGGCACGGAGGGCTTTGACGAGCGCATGCAGACCGAGCTGCTTACCGTAGGCGCGGCCGACCTGTTCCCCACCTGGGGCGAGAGCGAGAAGATTGCTTCCTGGTCGGAGGAGGAGCTGGTCTATGACCTGGCGGCCATCATCAACGCCGAACCCGAACGCTGGCCCACGCTGCACAAGATATTCAACAGCGCGGAGTACAAGGCCTACAACAAGCTCTACACCGGCGATGAAAACAAGGCGTACGCCATCTATGCCGTGGCCGCCTTTGCCGACCCGAGCTTCAGCGGCGTTCCCGTGTACAACCAGGCGATTCTCGACGCCGTCAACGAGGGCAAGGTGCCCCAGACGGTCGAGGAGTTCATCGCCTTCACCAAGGCCGCCGGCGCCAACGGCTACGTCGGCTGGTGGCCGCGCAACGACAAGCTGACCAACTGGTCGCAGATTGACCAGACCCTGGCCGCTCCGCAGGGAACCCGCATCTGCCCGCCCAAGGGCGACGCGTGGATTGGCTTTGTTCCCAGCGGCGAGATTGGCACCGAGTCCGAATACTGGACGCTGGCCACGGTGAGCGAGGAGTCGAAGGCCGTCGTCAAGCAGCTGGCCGAGATGTACGCGGCCGGCGGCCTGGACAGCGGCATCGGCATCAAGGGCGACTTTGACGATGCGTACGCCGACTTCGGCGACGGCAAGCTGGGCGCGGTGGACTTCGGCTTCGGCTATCCCGGCCAGTTCCGCGATTTCTACAAGACCGCCTGGGCCTCCGTCAACGAGGACGCGCAGATGAGCGACCTGACCCTGGGCGTGCCGCCGACCTCCGACGGCCAGTACGGCAAGCACTACACCACCGGCACCTGGATTGGCGCCCATTACTTCATCCCCACCAGCTGCGAGTATCCGGACCGCGTGCTGGATTTGGTGGAATTCCTCGCCAGCCAGGAGGGCCAGGACCTGCTGCATAACACCACGAACTATGTCTACCGCGAGGACCAGGACGCGGAATTCTGGAATGCCTGCACCAAGCCCTACGGCTACGGCGACGGCCGGTGCAAGTATGTGTGGTTCAGCTACCTGTTCAGCGGCACCGAGTACCAGGTGGATTTCACCAACAACGACTGGTGGACTGCCGTATCGCATCCCATCGACCACAGCAACAGCTGGGCCACGGAGCAGGATGCCGCGCTGGTTGATTATGCCAGGGGCGTTATCGCGGGCTATGTGGACGAGGTGATGGAATACCTGCCGGCCTACTACAATATGATCAGCCTGCCCGCCGAGGCCGCGGATATCCGCACGAAGCTGCAGGATATCTCCAACCAGTACCTCACGCAGATGATTGGCGGCCAGCTTGACGTGGAGGCCGCGTGGCCGGACTATGTCGCCGAGTACGAGGCGGCCGGCGCCGCCGAGCTGGAGACGATGCTCAACGAGGCCATCGCCGCCGCGCGCACGGGCGTCTGACACGCATTCCTTCCGTTCCTTTCCCGCCGCGCGCTCTGCCCGCAGGGCGCGCGGCGCATGTCCCGCTGCCGGCAGGACGGCGGGCGGGGCACACGACCGGCCGTTGACGATTCCCATCTTTGATACCAGTAGGAGGAACCCGCTATGCCACAGACAGCAAAATTGTCCGATCCCTCCGGGCGCGGCAGGGTAGAGGGCTATCGCGTCATCTTCCCGCAGATGCAGCACCCCTATACGGAGGCGGAGATTCAGGCGGTGGTGGACGTGATGCGCCACGCCGAGGGCCAGACCCAGGGAAAGCACCTGGAACAGTTTGAAAAGGACTTCGCCGCCTTCGTGGGCGCCAAGTACGCCTTCGGCGTCAACAACTGCACCAACGCGCTGAAGCTCGCGGCCATTTTCTGCCATATTCACCCCGGCGACGAGGTGATTATCCCCGCCTACACCTACTGCGCGACCGCCATTCCCTTCGGCGATTTGGGCGCGAAAATCGTCTGGGCGGACATTCATCCGGACACCTGGACCCTGGACCCCGACGACTTTGAGCGCAAAATTACGCCCAGGACAAAGGCCGTCGTGCCCGTGCATCTGCTGGGCATTCCCTGCGATATGAAGCGCATCATGGACATTGCCCGCCGCCACGGCGTGAAGGTCGTGGAGGACTGCGCGCAGGCCCTGGACTGCCGCATCGACGGGCAGCATGTCGGCACGTTCGGCGACTTTGGCTGCTTCAGCTTCCATGCGGCCAAGACCATGACGACGCTGGGCGAGGGCGGCATGTTCGTCTGCAACGACGACCAGATTGCCCATAACGTGCCCGGCATCCGCCATAACGGCCTGTGCGCCTTCCAGGGCGAGCGCGAGCGCTACTGGGTGCCGGCGATGAGCAACGTGGACGAATTCCTGGAGGATCGCTGGCCGCAGAACTTCTGCCTGGGCGAGGCGCAGTGCGCGCTGGGCTCCGAGCAGCTCAAAAGCGTCATTGCCAACAACGAAATCCTCATCAGCCAGGACCGGCGCATCCGCGAGTGGCTCAAGGACGTGCCGGAAATCTCCTTCCCGTCCATTGTCGAAGGAGGACGCTATGTGGTGCATCAGTATATCATGCACTACGACGGCAGCGCCTATGGCAAGACGCGCAATGATTTGCTGGACGTGCTGACAAGCAAATATGGCGTGCGCGCCATCGTGCAGTATTACCCGCTGTACCGCTACCCGCTCTTCCAGAAGAAGGGGTTTGGCGCATACGACTGCCCCGTGCTGGACGCCTGGTGGGACAACAGCTTCTCCTTCCCGTGGTGGTGCGGCATCGACGAGGAAAGCATGCGCATCATGTGCGAAGGGCTGATAGCCGCGGTCAAGGAGCTGCGCGGCTGAAGACAGGCGGTTTCGGGCCGAAAGGGCGGCGACCCGTGCTCCCTGCGGAGCGGCGCGCCGGGCTTTTCGGCCCCTTTTTCGGAAAGGAGGATGCGGCCGTTGATGGAAAGGACGCAATTTGAGGGCGTGGTGGCGCCCCTTGTCAATCCCTGCCGGGAGGACGACGGACTGGACCGGGACGCGCTGGAGCGCAATATGGACCGCCTGATGCGCACGGGCATTTCCGGGCTTTATCTCAACGGCGGTACGGGCGATGCCGCCAACCTGACCCAGCAGGAGCGCCTGGATATCGCCGCGCTGCTCGTGCCCCGGCTGAAGGCGGCCGGCCGGCTGGCCGTTGTGCATGTGGGCCAGACCAGCCAGCGCCTGGCCGTTGCGCTGGCGCAGCAGGCCGCGGACCTGGGCGCGGACGCCGTCGCCAGCATTCCGCCCCGCAAGGACTGGCCGGAGGTGGCCGCCTACTACCGCGCGCTGGCCGCCACGGGCGCAAAGGTCATCGTCTACTATATTCCCGGCGTGACCGGCATGACGGCGAATCTGGATAACCTGCGCGCGCTGCTGGACATTCCCGGCGTTGTCGGCATCAAGATGAGCGACTGGAACCTGTTTCTGCTGCGCTGCGTGAAGCTGGCCTGTCCCGAAAAGGTGGTATATTCCGGCTTTGACGAGCTGCTGCTGCCCGGCCTGCTCTACGGCGCGGACGGCTGCATCGGCACCTGGGCGAACCTGCTGCCCGGCCTGTACGAAAAGGTGTTCGCCAGCGTGCGCGCGGGGCAGGCGGACGCCGTGCGCGACGTGGCGAACGATTTTACCGCCTTTCTGGCGCAGTGCTGGCGCTGGGGAGTTCTGGATGCCTTCGAAGAGCTCATGCGCGCCAGAGGATTTGCCGGGCGCTGCTTCAGGCGGCCCAGCGCGTGGCATCCGGGCAAGGTGCCTTCCGATGCGCTGGACGATTTGCTGCGCAGGCTCCGCCGGCTGGAGGAAGCGGCGCGGCCATAGAACAAAGAGGAGAATGACGCCATGCAGTATATGCACATTCCCGGAACGGATATCCGCATCAGCAGGCTCTGCCTGGGCACCATGACCTTCGGCAGCCCGGTCGCGCAGGAGGACGCCGTGCGCCTGACGCGCTACGCCCTGGACGAGCATGGGATCAATTTCGTGGACACGGCCAACATGTACGAGGGCTACCGGCGCGTGGCGGGCAGCGCGGGCGGCGTCGCGGAGGAAATCCTGGGGCGCGCCATGCAGGGCCGCCGGGGCGAATTTGTGCTGGCGACCAAGGTCGGCATGAAGGTCGGCCCGCTGCCCGAGGACGAGAACACCAGCCCCGACGCCATACGCGTTCAGCTCCGCCGCAGCCTCCGGCGCCTGGCGACGGATTATGTGGATTTGTACTATCTGCACCGCTACGACCCGCATACGCCGCCCCATGATATCGTGCGCGCCATCGGGCGGGAGCTGGCGGCGGGCACCGTCCGCGCCTGGGGCGTGAGCAACTATACCGCCGGGCAGCTGGAGGCGCTGGCGCAGGCAGCGCGCGACGAGGGCGTCGCTCCGCCCGCGATGTGCCAGCCCGCGCTGAGCCTGCTCAACACCGCGGCGATGACGGACGGACTGCTGTCCTGCTGCGAGCGGGAGCATGTCGGCGTCGTGCCCTATCAGGTGCTGCAGGGCGGGCTGCTGACGGGCAAATACCGCCGGGGCCAGGACGCGCCCGAAGGGAGCCGCATGGCCGAAAAGCCGGACTGGATGAAGCCCGTGACCGACGAAACCCATGCGCTGTTGGCCCGCTGCGAGGAAGCGGCGGGGCGCGAAGGCATTTCCATGGCGCAGTACGCCCTGCGCTGGGCGCTGCGGCAGCAGGCCGTGGTCAGCGCGCTGGTGGGCGTCAAGCGCCCGGACCAGCTGGACGAGGCCGTGGGCGCGCTTTGACGCGCGGAAAGGAGAGCAGGCATGCCCGAAAGCTTTTCCGATGCCGTATCCGACCGCATTGCCTGGCGGGGCGAATTTGCCCAACATACCGTGTACCGGCCGCAGCAGCGCCCCGGCTTTGCCGCATGGGCGACGGCCTTTTCCTATGGAGACGGCACCGTCGGGCTGTCCTTTGACGAGGTCGTCGAGGAGGAAAACCCGGAATATACGCCGCCGCGGCTGGAGCTTGCGGAGGCGGCGGGCGTGCCGGTGTCCTATTGCTCGGTGGAGTGCGGCGACCCCGGGAAGCGCTCCTGGCGCGTGTACATGCGCTCCCGGGACGGCGTTCATTTTGCGGTGACGGGCCGCTGCCCGCGCAGAGAAGGCTCGCTGTGCTGCGCGGGCTTTCCGGACGGGCGCATCCTGGGCTTTGACGTGCCGCGCGGCAATGAAAGCGGCGCGGGCTGGGCGCATTGCATCCGCGTGCGCGAAAGCACGGACGGCGGGCGGACATGGCGGGACCTTCGCCGCCTGCTGGACGGCTGCGCGCCCTATCTGTGGCGCGTGCGCCGCCTGCGCAATGGCGAAATCGTCGTGCTGGCCAGCCTCTACGGCACGCCCTGGGGTCCAGGCGAGGCGCGCCCCACGCGCAACACCATGCTGCCGGACGAAAGCTATATCCGCAAAATTCAGCCGTTTTTTCTGACGACGCGCGACGGCTGCGCCTTCAGCGAACCGCATTACATCCTTCCGGGGATTGGCGCGCATGAGTTTGATTTTGCGGAACTGCCGGACGGCAGGCTGCTGTTTGTCGCGGGCGACGTGCAGGGCACCCCGACGGGCCGGCAGTTCGTGACCCCTTCGCCCGACGGATGGATTCACGGCGCGATGCTGACGGTGCGCGCGGGCGCGCCCGCGGACCCGCGGGAGAATCCGCAGGGCGGCTATGTGCCGGAAACCCTTGTCTGGGACGACCGTCTGGCCGCGTTGGTCGGCTATCGCCGCAATAAAGGGTATGCCGTCTCCAACGACCATGGCGAAAACTGGCGCCTGCTGGAACCCCCGGCGGGCTATTCCCATCTGTACCAGCCATACCTGCTGAAGCTGCCGGACGGGCGTCTGGCGCTGTACGGCCATGTGGGCGGGGATAACGCCTTTGGCGAGGTGGATATGCGCATCGACGTGCAGGCGCTGCGCCCTGCATGCCGCCTGCCCGCGGTCGCCTCCCTGACGATGGAGCGGATGCTTTCGCCCGACGGCGCGCAGTACCGGAATCGCTTTCGCGCGCGCCTGCTGCGCGACGGCGCGCCGTTTGCCGGCCAGGAGGTGACGTTCCGCTTCCGCACATACTGGAACGCTGACGGAACCGTAAACACCCTGCCGCAGTCGGCCGCCGAGTGCCAGGTGCGGGCGCGGACGGACGCGGAGGGCTACGCCTGTGCGGACGCGGCCTGCTTTGACGGCGTGGCCGATATCCATCTGGCCTATCATGCCGACGTGGCATATCCCGGCGCGCACGGCGTGCAGCCCTGCGAAGGGCCGGAAATGACGGTGCTGGCGCTTACGCCCCGGCGGCGCACCCCCTTCCCGTACGACGCCTATTTTTCCGGCGGCACGCTCTATCTTTCTCCGGACTTCCTGCGCGCGTTTCCCGGCGCCTGCGAAGCCCTGCGGGCGGTTGCCGGCGGGGACGGCGCGCTGGCGCCCGGCATTTTGTCGCCAGAGGGAGAGGAGCGCCTGCTGCGCGCGGGGGCGCTCCGAAGGGACGCGCGGGGCGCGCTGCGCTGGATAGAAAGCGTGCATGCGCCGTGCCCGCTGCGCGATGTGAAGCCCATGACGGCGGCCGACTGGTATGTCTGAGCGGCGGCGCCTCCGGAAGGCGCCGCCTGCCGGCGAGGCTCATTACTAATATTATTGTCAATATTAGTAATGAGCCTCATTATTTCGGGTATAAAAACAGAAAAAAGAAAACATCATTTGGCTGTTTATTTGTGCTTGACAGCTAAAGGGTTTGCTGGTATAGTATAAGCGCGATAGGAATTTCGGAAGCGTTTTGAAATAACTTGCTAATAATCACAGAAATAAGACAAGCAACTGGCGTGTAGGGCATAGAACGAGCCAAGTTATATTAGTAATAATAAGGTGGAGGGATGCGCCATGCCCGAGTATGCGGGAGTCGTCAAAGCCAAGGGGGCCGTCGGGGGACCGCAGCCGTCGCTGGCTGCCAGGTTCCGCACGTCCGTCCGGAAGTACTGGTTCATTTATCTGCTGGCTATCCCCGGTCTTGTGTTCCTGCTCGTCTTCAGCTACGCGCCGATGTACGGCGTGGTGCTGGCCTTCAAGGACTTTAAGATGAACAAGGGCATCATGGGCAGCCCGTGGGTGGGCCTGGCGCATTACCGGGAGCTGTTTTCCGACCCCGCGTTCATCCAGGCGTTCAAAAATACGGTTATCATCAACATTTATAACCTGATTTTCGGCTTCACCTTCAACGTGTTTCTGGCGCTGATGATTAACGAGGTGCAGTGCAAGCCGCTCAAGAGCGTGGTGCAAACCTGCGTATACCTGCCGTACTTCCTGTCCTGGGTCATCTTCGCGGGCCTGGTGCAGGTCTTCCTGCAGGCGCCGGTGCCGGGCGACGTGGGCGGCGTGGTCAACCAGGTGATCATGTCCCTGGGCGGCGAACCCATTGACTTTATGAAACGACCGGACCTGTTCCGCGGCATCCTGGTCGTCACCAACATCATCAAAACCGCGGGCTACTCGACGATTATCTACCTGGCCGCCGTGGCGAGCGTGGATTTGTCGCTGTACGAAGCGGCCGCGATGGACGGCGCAAACCGGCGGGACATGATGTTCCACATTACCCTGCCCAGGATTATGCCCAGCGTGGCGGTGATGTTCCTGCTCAACATCTCGCAGCTGTTCCTGTCCAACTTTGACCAGGTGTACAACCTTTACAACAACTTCGTGCTCTCCACCGGCGACGTGCTGTCCACCTACATTTACCGCATCAGCCTGGGCGGCGGCGGCGAGTTTGAGATTTCCACGGCGGCGAACCTGCTGTTGAACGTCATGGGTCTCATCGCGCTGGCCTTTACCAACCGTTTCGTCAAAAAAATGGATGTCATGGGCATCTTCTGAGGAGGGAAAGAGCGTGGACAAGACGGTATCGTATCCGAAACATCCCAGGAAGACCATGGTGCAGGTGCTTGGCTTCAACTTCTACGATGTGTTCGTCATCGCTTTTTGCGTCCTCTTTGCGCTGATCTGCTTCTACCCGATGTGGTACGTGCTGATCGCCTCCGTGACGCCTTACGAGGAGTTTGTCAAGGGCGGCGCGCTGCTGTGGCCGAACGGCGGCGTGGATTTTCAGTACTACAAGATGATTTTTGAAAACTCCTCCTTTGTCAACAGCCTGTGGATTTCGGCTTCCAAGACGGTAATCGGCACCTTCCTGAGCGTGCTGGTGACCTCCACGATGGCGTATGCGGTCAGCAAGGAGCACGTGCCTGGCATGAAGCTGCTCAACGTGCTGACGGTGTTTACCATGTTCTTCGCCGGCGGCCTGATTCCCACCTACATCCTCTATGTCAACATGGGCCTGCTGCGCACCTACTGGGTCATGGTGCTTCCCTATGGGCTGAGCATTACGTACTTTATTATCATGCGCAACTACTTTTCCTACTCCGTCTCCAAAGAGCTGGAGGATGCCGCCCGCATCGACGGCTGCAACGACGTGCGCGTATTCTTCCAGGTCATCCTGCCCCTGTCCAAGCCGATGCTGGCGGCGGTGGGCCTGTTCATTGCGGTGGGATTCTGGAACGATTATTACAGCTACATGATGTACATCGCCACCAAGCCCAACCTCCAGCCGTTTGCCTGGGTGCTGCGCCGCGTGCTGACCGACTCGGCCATGATGTCGCAGATGCGCACTGGCGCGGTGGATATCGGGGCGCAGCTGCCCCCGCCCATGGCGCTGCGCATGGCTACCATCATCTGCGCCATGGTGCCCATCATGTGCGTGTACCCCTTCCTGCAGCGCCATTTCGCCAAGGGCGTCCTGATTGGCGCCGTCAAAGAATAAGGATGTTCGGGCCAGTCATGGCTTGGCACACATACCCCAACGAAAAAGGAGGAGCAGTAACTATGGCAAAAACCCTCAGAAAAACGCTGGCGTGGGTCATGTTCCTGACCATGCTGGTCACGGCGCTGCCGGCTTTCGCGACCGAGGTCGCGACCGGCCCGGAAGCCAATGCGGCCCGCGAACTGGTGAACATCCGTTTCTCCCAGTATGCCAACAGCGTGGACGACCAGGAAGGCATGGCCAACGACCCCATCAAGAAGGCCATTGAGCAGGCGGTCAACATTACCCTCGAGTACGACACCGGCATTGAAGGCTACGACGACAGGCTGGCCAACGAGCTGGCCGTAGGCATCGGCCCCGACCTGTTCCCCACCTGGGGCGAAGCCACCAAGATTCGGCAGTACGCGGAAGAGGAAGCGGTGTACGATATCGCGGCCATCATCAACGCGCAGCCGGAACGCTACCCCATCCTGCACAAGATTATCAACACGGACGAGTATAAGATGTACAACAAGATGTACACCGGCGATGAAAACAAGGCCTACGCCATTTACTCGTTCTCCGCGCGCGCCTATCCCTCCTTCGCGGGCGTGCCGGCCTACAACACCGCCATCCTGCAAGAGGTGAACGACGGCAAGGTGCCCGCCACGGTGGACGAGTTTGTGGAGTTCACGCAGAAGGCCGTGGAGGCGGGCTATTCCGGATGGTGGCCCTACAACGGCAAGCTGACCAACTGGGCCGAAATCGACAACACGATTGCCCGGCCGCAGGGAACCTCGCTGCGCACCCCCGCCACCTATGACTGGATGTGGACCGGGTTTGTGCCGGACGACGAGTCCAAGATTGGCACCGACGAAGAGCACTGGACGCTGATGACCGTCTCCGACGAGAGCAAAGAGGTCATGAAGCTGCTGGCCGAGATGTACGCCAACGACGGCATCCACAACGGCGTGGGCACGCTGGTGGACGAGGATGACGGCTACGCCGCCTTCAACAACCAGACCCTTGCCTCCTACGGCTACAGCTACGGCTATTACACCCAGTTCAAGAAGCTCTACGACTCCTGGATGCAGGCGCATCCCGAAGACGGCTCCCTGGCCGACCTGACGCTGGGCACCGCCCTGCAGAATAACGAAGGCCAGTGGCTGCGCGTGTACGACGTGCCCTCCTATGTGGGCGCCCACTACTTCATCCCCACCAGCTGCGCCTATCCCGAGCGCGTGCTCGACCTGGTGGAATTCCTTGCCAGCAACGAAGGCCAGGCGCTGCTCTTCCGCGGCATTGAAGGGCTGACCTACACCATGGACGGCGATACGGTCGTCTACAACCTGGACGAGTTTGTCAACATCAACAAGTCCTATGGCTATCCCAACCCCGACCGCTGCCGCTACATGTGGTTCTCCTACCTGTTCTGCGCCAGCGAGATGATGCTCGACCTGGAGACGAACGACTGGTGGACCGCCGTCACGGCCCCCTATGACAACACGCTCGACTGGGCCGAAGGCGAAGCGCGGGAGTGCTATCTGTACGCCATTGACACCGTAAAGGCGTTCGTGGATAATGTGTATGTGCAGCTGCCCTCCTATTACGGCCTGGCCACGCTGGACGCCGAGTGGGGCAAGGTGCAGACCACCCTGTTTGAAATCACCAACCGGTATCTCTCCCAGATGCTGGGCGGACAGCTGGACGTGGAGACCGGCTGGGAGCAGTACCGCGCCGAATATGAGGCGGCCGGCGGCCCCGCGCTGGAGGAAGCTGTCAACGAGGCTATCCGTGAAGCCAGAGAGAACTTCGGCTGATCCTGCGCTCCGCTGAATTTCAGCGGCTGACCTCGACGCCGCCCCGGTGCCGTTCCAACGGGACAGTCATTGCGGGGCGGCGTTCTTCACGGAATTCCGGAAGGAGAAGCGACGGTATGTCAAGAACGGAACTGTTGCCTGCCGCGTACCCCGGGTATAAGGCCAACCTGCATTGCCATACGACCTGTTCCGACGGCAGGCTGACCCCCGAAGAGGTGAAGGCGCACTATATGGCCCACGGCTACAGCGTCGTCGCCTTTACGGACCATAACGTGCTGCTGGACCACAGCAGGCTCAACGACGAGCGGTTTCTGGCCCTGGTCGGTATTGAGGTGGATACCGACAGCTTCATATACGGAAAAAAGCACGACTTTAACCAGACCTGCCACCTCTGCGCCATCCTGCGCGACCCCGCGCACGCCGTGGCGGTGTACCGGGCCGAACGGTATACCGGCGAGGCCATCAGCGCCAAGGTGGACGAGTTTCACCGCAACGGGTATATCGTCAACTACAACCATCCCACCTGGTCTTCCGAAGGGCCGGACGAGTTTTTGCACTATGGCGCATACGACGGCATGGAAATCTATAACCACAGCGCCGAGGTGGAAGTCAACAACGGCATGAGCCAGAACGAATTCGCCCTGGCGCTGCGCATGCTGCACAGGCCGCTGCGCTGCATTGCCACCGACGATAACCACGAGGGCCGGGGCTGCGAGGACGATTCCTGCGGCGGCTGGGTGGTCTTTAAGGCGCCGGAGCTGAGCTACCGGGCCATCATCCAGGCGTACGACGACATGTCCTTCTATGCCTCGACCGGGCCGGACATCCACGGCTGCTATATCGAAGACGGCACCATGGTGCTGGACTGCTCGCCCGTGCGCCGCATTCATGTGATGTGCCAGGGCATCAACCCCGTGCTTCGCCTGTATTCTCCCGACGATAACCTGACCCATATGGAGCTGAAGCTGGCTTCCGTACCGCCGGAGGCCCGGTACCTGTGGGTGCAGCTGACCGACGGAAAAGGCCGCAAGGCATGGATGAACCCCTACTATCTCCGGCAGGCGGCGCGCGCATAAGCGCCGCCGCACCAGGATGGACGCGTATGAAGAAGCTGCATTCGCACCGAAGTATCTACCTGCTGTTCGGCGTGTGCTGGTTTAGCTATTGCACCGCCTATCTGGGCCGTCTGAACTTTACCGCGTGCATCGCGGCCATGGAGGAAACCACGCTGCTGACCAAGGTGGAACTGGGCAGGGTTTCCAGCGCGTTTTTTCTCTGCTACGGCGGCGCGCAGCTCTTCAGCGGCCTGCTCGCGGACAGGATTCGCCCCTTGTGGCTGGTATCGATTGGGCTGCTGGGCGGCGCGGCGGTCAATTTCGGCATGGCGCTGAGCGCGACCGCCGGGCAGATGACGGTGCTGTGGGCGCTCAACGGCCTGCTGCAATCGCTGGTGTGGACGCCGATGATGAAGGCCGTGGCAGACCTGACCGAGGATGCGCAGTGCGCGCGGACGTGCGTGAACCTGTCCACGACGACGCCGGCGGGCACGCTGGCCGCCTACCTGATGTGTGTGCTGTGCGCGGCTTCGGGCGCGGGATGGCGGCTTGCGTTTTGGCTGGGCGGCGCGGCGATGGCGGCGGGCGGAGCGGTGTGGCTGGTCGGGATGCGCGCGCTGGCGCGCATCAGCGAGCGGGAGGGAATCCCGGCCGCTACGGAGAAAGAAGAAAAAGAACGGCAGGGCGCGTCCGGCGCGCTGCGCGCCCTGCTCTGCCTGACGCCGGTGGTGCTGGCGTCGGTCATGCACGGGCTGCTGCGGGACGGCATCATCACCTGGGCGCCGTCCTACCTGCAGGAAAGCTTCCGCTTTCCGGCCGCCACGTCCATTGCGCTGACGATGATAGTGCCCCCCGTCAACCTGGCGGGCGTGTATGCGTTCAACTGGCTGCGCAACCGGCTCCGCTGGCATGAGACGGGCACGGCGGCCATGGCGTTTGCCGTCTGCGGGGCGGGCATCGTGCTGTGGGCGACGCTGGGCCGCGGCAGCGTGGCCATCACGCTGATGATGCTGATTCTGAGCACGACCTGCATGGCGGGCGCGAGCACCATGCTGCTGAGCCTGCTGCCGCTGCGCTTTTACCGGATGGGCCTGCTGGCCACGGTCATCGGGCTGCTCAACGCCTCGGCGTATGTGGGCAGCGCGCTGTCCAGCGTGGGGTTCGGCGCGCTGAGCGAGCAATGGGGCTGGACGTCGGTGCTGGTGGCCTGGTGCGCCGTCTCCGCCGCGGGCGCGGCGCTGTGCGCGATGGCCCGGGGCGTTCGCAGGGCGTTTCCCTGAGCGCGGGCGCATGCCCGGACGAGTTCCCGTCATGGAAGGAAGGAGCAGAGTATGAACTTTGGCGTAATCATCACCCGGGGCGCCTGCCCCTGGCAGATTTTCCCGCAGGGGCCGGACGGTACGGCGCCCATCCATCTGGAAGGCACCTACCACCTGATTCATCTTTCGCAGGAGCTGCCGCTGTCCTTTTCGCAGGCAGGGCCTGCCAGGGCGACGGTTCGGGCGCGGGTGGCGCTGGAGAGCACCGGCGAATCGGTGATTCCGTGGACGGAATGCGACATTCCGGAGGAAGGGCGCTGGCAGATTACCTTCCCGGCCGTGCCGGCGGGCGGCCTGTACCGCATCGAGACCGGCATGGACTACGAGGGCTGGGACGGCCTTTCCTGCACGCGCGGAGACATGGTGCACCACGTCGGCGTGGGCGACGTGTTCGTCATCGCGGGCCAGAGCAACGCGGCCGGCCGGGCCAAAGACCCGGTGGCGGACGAGCCGGAGCTGGGCGTGCACGTCCTGCGTCCCAGCGGGCGGTGGGATTTGGCCACCCATCCGCTGGGGGAAACCACGGACGCCGTATACGTGGGCAATTACGAAAACCATAACCCCGGCCACAGCCCGTGGCTGCATTTTGCCAAGCACCTGCGGCGCGCGCTGGGGATTCCCATCGGCCTGGTGCCCTGCGCCTACGGCGGCGCGCCCCTGCGCTGGTGGAACCCCGAGGAAAACGGCGCGCTGTTTCAAAACATGCTGGACATGCTCGGGGATATCCGGCCCAAGGCGGTGCTTTGGTACCAGGGCGAGGCGGAGGGCTATGAAAACAGCGCGGAGAGCTATTTGCAGCGCTTCGGGGCGCTGGTGCGCCATACCCGGGAAGCGCTGGGCCAGCCGAATCTGCCCTTCCTGACCGTGCAGCTCAACCGCTGCGTGGAAGGCGTATCCGAGGCGCTGGACCGGCAGTGGGGCATGGTGCGCGAGGCGCAGCGCCAGGCGCAGTATCAGCTTGCGCGGGTGGCCGTGGTGCCTTCGGCGGATCTGGCGCTGTATGATTTTATCCACAACGCGGCGGCAAGCAATCTGGTGGTGGGCGAGCGGTGTGCGCGCGCGGCGCTGGAGGTCTGCTACGGCCGGCCGACGGACTGGCGCGCGCCGGAACCGGAAGAGGTGCGGCTGGTCGCGCCGGACACCATCCGGCTTTCCTTTTCGCGCATCCGCAACTGGGTG
Organism: Candidatus Avichristensenella intestinipullorum; assembly: GCA_018713305.1. Classification (GTDB taxonomy): domain Bacteria; phylum Bacillota; class Clostridia; order Christensenellales; family Aristaeellaceae; genus Avichristensenella; species Avichristensenella intestinipullorum. Next base: position 10,187 of record DVFI01000124.1, on the reverse strand, counting down.
AACTCCTTCGGGGTGCCGGCGGCATGGCTGCCCTTTGACGCGGAGGACGACGAGGGGCTGGCGCATCCCTGCGCGTACACGGTCGATACCTGCGGGCTGACGCTCACGTTCCCGCGGGCGCTGCGCGGGACGGTGCGCCTGCACGGAGGCTGGCGGATGAACCCCGGCTACGCCGTTCCCTGGGACTGCATGCGCCTGCCGATGCTGTCCTTCTATGGCCTGCCGGTGCGGACGGACCCACAGGAACAGGAGGCTTGACATGGGCGATGCATTTCGGTATATCTTTCGCTTCTGCTGCGATCCGGGCTTTAACGACGAGGCGGAAATCCGGGCGCTGGAACAGTATGTGCGCCAGGCTCGCATCGACGACGTGGCAGTGTTTGCCAACGTGGAGGAAATCAACACCGGGCATATGACCCTGCAGGAGCAGGAGGTGTACCTGCGCCTGATGGAGCGCATCCGCGATATGCTGGCCGGGATGGGCGTCACGCTGTCGGTCAACCACTGGCATACCGTCATGCATGCCGACCTGGGCAAGCGGATGAACCCGGAGCAGGGCTTTCGCCCCATGGTGGACGTGCAGGGAAACGAGGCGTCGCTGTGCGTATGCCCGCTGTGCGAGCGCTGGCAGCGCTATATCGCGGACATCTATGCCCGCTATGCCGCGCTGGAACCGTCCATCCTGTGGGTAGAGGACGACTTCCGCCTCCATAACCATGCCCCGCTGGTATGGGGAGGCTGCTTTTGCGACGAGCATATGCGCCTGTACGCGGAGCGGGCCGGGAAACCGCTGACCCGCCAGGAGTTTCTCGAAGGCGTGCTCCGGCCCGGGACGCCCCATCCCTACCGCAAAATCTGGCTGGACGTCAGCCGCGAGACCCTGCTGAGCGCGGCCCGCGCCATTGGGCAGGCCGTCCGGAAGGTTTCCGCAAGCGCGAAGGTAGGGCTGATGAGCTCCGTGCCGCACGTCCACGCCGCGGAGGGGCGCGACTGGCATGCCCTGCTTTACGCGCTGGCGGCGGGCACGCCGCCGGTAGACCGCATCCATCTGCCCGCCTATCAGGAACAGGCCCCCGGCGCGTACATGGCCGCGTTCAACCGCGTCTCCATGCTCAACCGGGCGTTCCTGCCGCCCGAGACGGAGGTGTATCCGGAGCTGGAAAACTTCCCCTTTTCGCTCTTTTCCAAATCCCGGCGCTTTACCCGTTTTCAGCTGCTCAGCGCCCTGCCGCTCCGCCTGGCCGGCATCACCCTCGACCTGTACGATCTCAACGGCAACGGCATCGTCTGGGAGGACGGATACCAGACGATGCTGCGGGAGACCAAGCCCTACCTGAACCGCCTGAGCGCCAGAGGGGCGTTTGCGGGAGAGCGGGTGGGCGTTCGGGTGCTTTGCAGCCCGGACTCGGCCTATACGCTGCATACGCAGCGCGGCGTGTCCATGGAGGAGCTTTACCCGCAGGAGACGTTTTTTGCAGAGCTGCTACCTGCCCTGGGCATCCCCATGGCATACTGCCCGACGCCGGAGATTGCCGGCCAGGTAGCGGCCGTTTCGGGGCAGGCGCTGCGAAACTGGAGCCCGGAGGTCCTTCGCCGGCTGTTCGCGGACAATTTCGTCATCCTCAGCGCGGACGCGGTGTGGACGCTCCTGGATATGGGCCTGGGCGACCTGGCGGGCATCCGCAGCGCGCGCTGGCTCAAACAGGACGAGGGCGCGTATACCTACGAGCAGGCCGTCGGGGACAGGGTGTACGGCGGACGCCTCCATGCGCGCGCTTCGGCCGCGCTGCTGTGCAGCGACGTGCTGGACGTGACGTATCTGCCGGAGGCGGAGGTGGAGGTCTATACCGAGTTTTTCGATTCCTACCGCCGGCGTGCGGCGACGGGACAGGCGGTGGTAAACGGCCGGGTGATGGTGTATCCCTTCGGCCGCTTGGAAGCGGGCGTGCCGCCCATGCTGCGCAACCGCGTGCGCCAGGAAATCCTGCAGGATGTTCTGCTGCGCGCGGGCTTTTCGCTGCCCATGGTGCGGGATGCGGCCTACATGGAGCCGTACTGCTTCCGCAACGGGGAGGCGCTGGCCCTGTATCTTATCAATGCCAGCACCGACGACGCCGGCGATGTGGTGCTGACCGCCTGTCCGGACGGGCAGGCGGAGGCGATTTCCTCGCAGGACGCGGACGGACGGACGCTGTCGCCCGCGCCCGTTCCGGGCGGCGTGGCGCTGGGGCTGCCGGTGGGCAGCCTGGAAACCGTATGGATGCAATGGGGCGGGACGCCGCCACGGAAGGAGGATACGGCGCGATGAAAGCAAGGATTGTGGAAAGAAAATGGGTGGTGCCGTGGTTCGACGAGCGCCAGTGCTATCATATGCCCAGCCTGACCATGGCGGCCAACGGCAACCTGCTGGCCGTATGGAACGGGGGCTTCCTGCAATGGAACGGCGACCCCATGGGCCGCGACGCCAAGGACTGGGTCTCCGTGCTGGAGCCGGGCGCGCAGGCATGGTCCAATCCGGACGCCGTGGGATGCGATATCCGCTACTGCTGCCACGACCCCGTCTTTATCAAGAACCGGCGGGATGAGATTATCCTGCTGTATGCGAAATTCCTGGACACCGAGGTCAATTTCTCGACCTGGTGCAACGGCCGCGACGAACTGTGGATGCGCAAGACGCGCGACGGCGGCCGCACCTGGGAGCCGGCCCGGCCCGCCAACATCCAAAGCGGCCACGCCTCCAACGACAGCGTCCTGCTGCCGGACGGAACCATTGTCTTTGCCTCCACTTCCAGCGAGATGGCGGACAAGTATTTCGGCGCCGTGCGGATATACCGCTCCTGCGACGACGGAGAGACCTGGGAAAAGGGGCCGCTCCTCTGGGCGGAAGACGGCAATCTCATCCGCGAGCCGGCGCTGTGCCTGCGGCCCGGCGGGGTCATCCGCATGTTCACGCGCACCTGCCCGGGAGCGACCGGATGGGGCGACGGCATCCGCTCGCTGGCCTCCTATACGGCCGAAAGCCGCGATGGGGGCAGGACCTGGACAAAGCCGGAGCCGGCCGGCATCCTCAACAACGAGTCCAAGATAGACGTGCTCAGCTGGGACGACGAGACCATCCTCATGGCCTATAACGACACGCCCGTCGCCGACTGGCACGAGCGCAGCCCGCTGACGCTGGCCTGCTCCCGGGACGAGGGAAAGACCTGGACGAATCTCCTGGAGCTTGCGCCCGCGCCGGGCAACAAGTGCCAGCCCGCCATGTGCAGGGACCGGGACGGGCGGCTCAACGTGGTGTATATGCACCGCCATACGGCCATTGAACACCTGGTCGTGGAAATCGAGGCGTGAGAGGCCGGCGGAAGGCCGCGCCCGGCCGTTGAAAGGCCGCGCTTTGGGGCAGGCTTTCAGCCCCTGCGGCTTTTCAGCGGTCTGTCCCGCCAAACGCCCTCCCTGGCGGCTTGCGCCTTACGGGCCGTCGGTTCGCGGGGGCTGCCTTCGCATCATCGCATACTGCATGATGTCCGTGCCCGGTATGGGGGCGCGGTCAACGGTTTCAAACCCGAGGTGCGTATACATCGAGACATGTTTCGGCTTGTGCGTCTCCAGATAGAGGGAAGCCTGATGGCTGTCCAGCGCGTCCAGCACGGGCCGCAGGAGCCGGGAAGCGAGCCCCCGCCCCTGCCATAACGGCGAGACGGCCAGGCACAGGCAATACCAGGTGCGCGGCGTGGCGAACCGCTTTTTCATGGCCCGGCAGTTCTTTTCATATCGCAGGGAGCGCCGGACAAGGCCCCATCCGAAATCGCTGCACAGTCCAAAGCCGCCGTTGGCGAAAAAGGAGCGCGCGGGGATGGCGTGCAGAGGCGGCGGAAGCAGTACCAGCAGGTCGTGTATCCGCCCGCTGGTGGACAGCATCGCGCATTTCCCGTGGACGGATTTCAAAATGCAGTCAAAGTATTTCCAATCCTCGCAGCCCATGCTTTGTCCGCCAAGCAGGTACCGAATGGAAGGGTCGTCGGAAAAAGCCGACGCCATCACGTGGGCGGCGGCTGCCAAATCCTCTGGGCCGACGGCGTGCGCCGTTGCGCAGAGGCGCCGCCACAGGGGCGAGGCGCGCCAGGCAGTGCTGTTCATATCCGTTCTCCTTATCATAAAAATGAGCCGATGCACCGGGAGGGTTCCCGGGTCCATCGGCTCTGCGACTCAAGCGTCCGGCGCTTGAGCGTCTGGCTCTCTGGCCACGAATACTTTGCGTTGCTTTACATGAATCAGGGTTTCGCGCCTGCATTTGGGACAGAAGAGGGGAAGGTTTCGTATGTCCGTGTCCGCTCTGACCTTCACCCGCGTTTTTCCATGACAGACGGGGCATAACAGCCAGCGGGAGTCATCCGCCATAGCCGAACCAGCCCCAGGCATGCCAGAACTCAACATGCCCCGCGGAAATGGCGCAGGCGGCAAACCCGGTCACGAAGCAAACGGCAAAGACCGTCGCGGCTGTCATTGTCACCTTGCGCAGCGCGCGCCGGCGCCCGGCTGTAAACCGCGGATATGCCGTGACGGGCGGCAGGGGAGCTTTGCCCGCGGCGGAAGCGAGCGTATTGGCATGGAACCGGCCGTAGGAGCGCATCAGCTGGCGGATGAACTGAAAATAGCAAACCGCGCCCACGGCGGCAAGAACGGTCAACGCCGCCGCCGCAACCCCCATCAGCAGGGCGCAGGGATATGGCATGCCGGGCACGGCGGCCCAGCCGATTTCCCCGGTGAGATTCCCCATCAGGACCACGGAAAGCGCGCCCAGCGCAAGGACCAGCGCCCCCATGACGATTTCCCACGCGTACAGCAGCACGCAAAGGAGGCCGAAGCAGAAATCGACTGCGCCGAGGCGATGGCCGTTATCGCTTTTTTTCCGCGCCCGCCCTCTGCGGGAGCGGCGACATACTGCGCGGCAATGGCGCCCGGCGCCCCGAGCTTTGTGGCAATCTCTTCCTCCGAGTATCCGTCGGCCAGCTTGAAGGCAAAGTGTTCCCGGTATTCGTCGATAATTTCGTCAGGCTCCGATACGTGATGGCGCTTCAATTCCGCCGCGAGCCTTTCCAGAAAGTCCGATTTAGTCATGGCCATCCTCCTCCAGCATGTTTCTGACCGAGTCGGCAAACAGGAGATATTCGGCGCGGTCTTTTTCAAAGGTTTCCCTGCCCAGCTGCGTGAGGGAATAATACTTGCGCGGAGGGCCGCCGCTTTCCTCCTGCAGATAGGTCTTCAGCAGTCCGTCGCGCCATTCTGTCGGATGCGCCGTCCGGTCAGAGACGCCATCCAGTCAGACGCACCGTCCGGTCAGAGACGCTGTCCGGGCCGTCGCGCTGTTCGGTCCGATACGCCGTCCGGTCCGGCATGCCCTGCCGGGCGGGGCGGCGGGACGGAAACGGGTGGGCATCGGCGCTGCGGGAACGCCGGAAGGCCGGCCGCCCGAAACATCCTCCGATGTCCGGACAACCGGCCTTCTCCCGTGCGGGCCTTGTGACGGCCCGGGCCACGGCGGGCCTGTTTGCCGCTTCGCTACTGCAAAAAACTGTGCCAGATATACCCCGTCAGGGCCGGCGCGCCGAGAAAGGCGTCGTCCACGGCGATGCGGCCGTCGGAAAGGTCGGACAGCCACACGCGCACCCAGCCTCCGTCCGTGCCGCAGCCGGTCTGGAGCACCTGCACTTCGACGCCGGCGTCCAGCTTCGCCAGGGAAGGGGAGGCCGTGCTGTCCTGCATGCGCAGGTGAACCCAGTCGGTGTTGGCCACGGTCAGAAAGGCCGGATTCGTCAGCGCGTCTCCCTGCATCATGTAGTCCAGCACCGCCGAGCGCTCCCGCGCTATCGCGTCCTGGCCGTAGTACCAGTCCTCGGGATACTGCATATCCCAGCAGAGCGCTATCTGCGTCCCCAGCCTGTGGAGCTTTTCGCCGATGGTTCCCCCGCCTGCGTCATAGATATACGCGACGCTGTCCTCGCACAGGAAGTCGTCGCCCTCCCAGCCGTATGCGATTTGCGTGCGATAGTAGAAGCCGTCCTCGACGCAGGAATAGATTTGCCGCGTCTGGGGCAAAAGCACGGGGTTGCACAGCTCCAGCGGCACGGCCTCGTCGCCGAAGCGGTTCTCCGCCGGCAGCCAGGGAACATGCTCCATGACCGGGTCGAACTGCCCCGCTTCGGGGTTCCAGAGCGCAAAGACGGTGAACACGTTGCGCGCGCCGGCGGCGGTGAGCAGGAGCAGGTCGAGGTAGCCGTCGAAATTGAGGTCCTCCAGGCGCGCCATCGCGGCCGCGCGCTCCCGGGACGGGTCCTCGCCGGAGGCGTAGGTCAGGGTCTGCGACAGGCTGCCGTCCTGCGCCAGGATGGAAACCGAGAGCAGCCGGTCCCTCAGCATATCGTCGGACGGCGCGCCCGTATCGCGTATGGTAATGTCCAGCAGCGGCATCTCCTCACGCACCCGCCCGGACGTGTGAAAGGGCGCGTCCGCCTCCTGCGCGCAGGCCGTGCCCAGGCACAGGGCCAGGCACAGGGCCAGGCATGCCGATATCCGCCTTTTCCGCATCGAAAAACCCTCCTCGCCCGCAGCGTTGCCCGCCGCATTTCCTTACCCATATAGACGGGCCGAACGCCGCGGAGGTTCCCGAAATGCGGGCGGAAAGTTTTCCGGTCTGCGGCCGTCTGCCGCGGCTGGCCCAACAGGCCGCGCAGGGCGTCGGCCGCGTCCGCCTCACTCCAGAAAGGAATGGCGCATGATGGAAAACGCTTCCTGACAGGGAAGGCGCCGGGGCTCCATGGGCGCCAGCGCTTCCTCGAAGCGCCGGGCGGCCCGCTCGTCGACGTGCATGACCGGGCTGCTGCCATAGTGCCATTTTCGGCCGTCCAGCGCGTCGGGCCGGAGGAGTTTGACCATCATGGCCGAAGGAAACTTGCCGTTTTCCAGGCAGATGTTGTGCTTTTTGCAGCTTTGAAAGCCGACGCCGGTGTAGTAGAACGGATTGCCGAAGATGACGATGACGTCGTGCCCCAGCGCGGCGGCCCGGCGCATGGAATGCTCGATGAGCTGCTTCCCGTAGCCCTGGCGCTGCCGGTCGGGCGCGATGCAGACGGGGCCGAAGGTGAGAACGGGCTTTTCTTCGCCCCGTTCGTCTGTCAGGCGGGCGCGGGTGTACAGAATGCTTCCGATGATTTGGCCGTCCAGCTCGGCCACGAAGTCCAGCTCCGGGACAAAGTCCTCGTGGCCGCGCATGATATGCGCCAGATAATGCTCCGTGCAGCCCGGCACATAGACGTTGTAAAACGCCCTGCGGATAACGTCTTCCACGGTTTGATAGTCTGCCGGGGTCTCCCTGCGAATGTACAGCATGGCCGTTGCCTCCTGTTCCGCGCCGTGGCGCTTCCTGTACCTGACAGTATAGCACACGCCGCGGCCTGCGGGAAGCGCGAACGGCCGCGGACGGGGCGGAAAGCCGGTATCGGAAGGGACGGAGCGGCGCTTTTGACGAAGCGCCGCGCTTATTGCTTTTTCAAATCGGCGAGCACGCGCGCGGCGTCCGCGTTCCAAATCAGCGACTCCGGAAAGCCCGTGCGCGCCAGCAGCGCGTCCGTGCGGGGAAAACGGCCGACCTCGTAGCAGATGTGCGCGTCGGTGGACAGGACAATTTGCGTGCCCTCTTGCGCGCAGGCCTCCAGGAGGCGCTCGTTGATGGCCTCGACCTGCGGGGCGCGGGCCATGGCGTGCTCGTTGATTTCCAGGCGCTTGCCCGCCTGCGCGCAGGCGCGGGCCACGGTGCGCAAATCCAGGGGGAACTTCATGTCTGCCGGGTGGCCGATGGTGTGTACGAAGGGGTTTTCCAGAACGCGCAGAAGCGCGTCGGTGTGCGCCGCCAGCGTGCGGGGCGCCACGCAGTAGGCGTGCAGGGAAGCAATCACATAATCCACGGCCATCAAGTCGCCGACGGTGGTATCCAGCGTGCCGTCCATGGCCATGATGTTGGCCTCCACGCCGCGCAGCACGCGGACGCCTTCCATGTCGGGCGGCCAGATGACCATGTTGCCAAAATGCCAGTCATTGCCCGCGTCGGGCGCGCCGTAGCAGTGGTCCGTGATGGCAATCAGGGACAACCCCTGCGCGCGCGCCTGCAAAACGTTTTCCCGGACGGTGCTGTAGGCATGATGGCTGACCAGCGTATGAATGTGCAAATCGGATATGTGACGCATGCGTTTGCTCCTTACAGGCCGCCCGCCAGCCGCAGCAGATAGCTGCCGGTGTCTACGGTGCTCCGAATCATGACGGGGTACAGCGGCTCGGGAACGCGGCGGAGGTATTTGTGGATTTCGTAGGTCAAATCCCCGGCATAGCCGATTTCGGTCAGGACGGGGAGAATGGTTTCCCAGGCGATATTGCCCAGGAAGGGCAGGGTGTGGTCGTCGGCGGCGCCCAGGTTGTCATTGACGTGCGTGGCCTTCAGGCGCTTTCCCAGGCGGCGCAGGCTTTCCGCCTGGTCCTCATGGCCCAGATTGGCGTGGCCAAAGTCCCAGCAGGCGCCGACCGCTTCGCTGTCGCAGGCGTCGATTTGCGCGATGAGCCCTTCGGTCGTCGCGCACAGCTGGGGCGGCAGTGTAGCGCTGTATGGCCCCAGATACGCCATGTTTTCCAGGGCGATGCCCTCCATGCCCAGCGAGCGCGCCTTCTCGCCCAGCGCATGAAAGTAGTCCGCGTTGCGGCGCAGGGTTTCCCCGCGGTCGTATACGCCGCCGGGCAGCGCGGTGCCCGCGTGCGCGACGACCCAGCGCACCCCCAGGATGGCGGCGGCAATCATGGAACGGCGCGTCAGCTCCTCCTGCCAGGCATAGTCGGGCGTCAGGTCCGGCTCGATAACGTTGTAGATGGGGTTGTGGCTCTGGCTGAACGTCACGCCCAGGGCGTCGGCCTGCCTGCGCAGGCGGGTCGCCCACTGCTCCCAGTCGTCCTGCGTCAACGGGCAGCCGGGGTCGGCGTTTTCGCAGCAGTTGATATCCAGCACGCGATACCCGGCCTGCGCGCAAAGCCGGGCGCAGGCCTCCGCGCCGATGATTTGCCGGGGCTGGCGGGTATAAAAGAGCAGATTGGTGGAGGTGGACAGGCGCATGGCGATGTCTCCTTTCGGGGCTGTCTGCCCTGTGCGCGGCAGACGGTCGGCCGGCATGCGCGCGGCCAAACAAAAAAGCGACGCGCCAACAGCGTTCCCCGCCAGGAGCCGTGATTTCGGCGGGGGAATGCTCCGGTGCATGTCACGGTTTGGGCCTGCCGCAGCGCTTGCGCCCTGCGACAGGCCCGGCAGGGAAAATCAGCCCAGCGTCTGGAGGTAGGCTTCCAGCGCTTCGTTGATTTCGTCGGCCATGTTTTCCACGGCCTCGTCGATGGTCAGCTCATCGGTGACCACGCCCAGGATGTTCTCCATGAACGAGGAATCAATGGTGCCGGACACGCCGGTCAGCGGCTCCTGTACATGCGGGTCGGACGCCTGGAGCTGGTCAATCATGACCTGCACCTGCGGATACTGCTCGAGGCGCTCGGCCATCTGCGGCAAATCATAGGCGTTGACGTTCACCGGGAAATAGCCGGTGCCCTCGTGCCATTTGAACTGGGTTTCCGCGCTGGTCATGTACTCCAGGAAGCGGAGCGCGTCGGTCATCTTCTGCTCGTCGCCGCGGTTGAGCAGATACAGGCTCGAGCCGCCGGCGGCCACGCCGCCCACATCCTCGGCCGTCACGGTCGGCATGAACGCGCAGCCGAAGGAGAACTTATCGCCCACCGTCTGCAGGACGCTGGCAAAGGCGGAGGTGGAGCCGATGTACATGGCGACCTTGCCCGCGGCGAACTCCTCCAGGTCGTTGGTGCTGGTGACCTTGAAATGGCCCGCCTCGCACGCGGCCTTGTAATTCTCCAGGAAGCGCTTCATGGTGCCTTCCTCGTCAAAGACGACCTGGGTCATGACGCCTTCACGGCCGTCGGCGTTGTTGCCGATGTAGCTATAGTTGCCCTCGGAGCTGGCCTGCATGCCAATCCAGCTGGACATGAACCAGCTGCCCGGCTGGCAGACGAAGCCCCACTGCACGGGCTCGCCGTTTTCTTCCTTATACAGCTTGGCGGCAGCCTCGCCCATCTCCGCCAGGGTGGCGGGCGGC